>CAZHKN010000022.1:12179-32931 GCA_964532725.1 uncultured Occallatibacter sp. | reverse complement strand
CTCAAGCTCGACCAGGTGGCAGAAGATGTGCTCCAACGCCAGATGGGCCTCCTGAATATTGGCCGTGATGACGGATGGGACGATGATGTTGTAGTCGCACAGCGGCGGCATCCGGCCGCCGTTCCCGCCGCTGAATCCGATGGTGGAGATGCCGAGCTTGCGACAGCCCTCAAGCGCCTTCAGGATGTTCTTTGAGTTACCAGATGTGGAGATGGCGAGGAAGAGATCGCCCTTTTGCCCCAGCGCTTCAATCTGGCGCTCAAAGACGTTGTCGTAACCGTAGTCGTTACCCACCGCTGTGAGGATGGACGTGTCGGTGGTCAGCGCCATGGCGCGCAGGGCTGGGCGATCAATAGTCAGGCGGGAGACAAACTCCGCGGCCAGGTGCTGCGCATCGGCTGCGCTGCCGCCGTTGCCGGCAATCATTAACTTGCGCCCAGCCAGCATCGCCTTGCCGGTCACCGCCGCAGCCTCGGCCAGAGTCGCAAGCAGAGCCTCGTCCGCCATGACCTTTTGCAGGGTGGCAATGCTGTTTCCCAGCTTTTGGTGAATCAGATGTTTCATAGACACCTTCCTTTATACGATTTCCCAAAAGCATCGTGACCGTCGTTGAAAGAGCCCCGGCCTGCCTCCCATCAAACCGCAGTCCATCCACCGTCCACGGTGATGGCTTGACCTGTTATGAAGCTGGAGGCATCTGAGGCTAGAAACAAGAGTGCGCCAGCAAGTTCCCAAGGACGGCCAATCCTCCCTAAACAAGTGTAGCCTTTGAGTCGTTGCAGGAAAGGGCTGTCCTGATCAACGGCATTGGTGCCGCCAACGTCCTCAGTATTGGAGAAGGGGCCTGGAAGAATGGCGTTGGCGCGGATGCCATGCATTCCCCAGAAGGATGCAACATACCGCGTAAAACTGAGCAATGCGGCTTTGGAGGCCGAATACGCGGGAGGATTAATGAAATCTGTTCCGGCATATAGTTGAGGTCGCGGAGCAACCAGAGCATACATCGTGGAAATGTTCACTATGCTGCCCGATCCTTGCTGCTTCATGCGCACACCGAGCTTCTGAGTTGTCAGCGCCGCCCAGTACACCCCGCCGGTCAGATTGCGCATCCAGGTATCCAGCGTGGAGTTATCCAGCGAACCCTCGGGAACATTAAAGCCCGTGCCAGGCCCGAGTTCATGTGCATTGTTCACCAATACATCAATGGAACTCTCTTCCGCCGCAATCCGATCCAGCAACTGCTGCAAAGCTGCATGATCGTACATATCGACTTGATGAGTTGCGATGTTTTCCTTGCCGTATTCCACAACCCATTTCTCGGCTTCTTTCTGTAGCCTTTCAGACCGTCCCAGCGCAACGACCCGTGCCCCATTGCTCAGTAGAGTATGAACAAATGTACGGCCCAGAAACCCGGAAGCGCCCGTGAGCACGACAGTCTTACCCGCAACAGAAAACAACTCCGAGCTTTTCAGACTGGATGGCATCAAAGACAACTGCGGCCTCCATCGATCACAAGATTGGTTCCTGTCATATAAGACGACGCGTCCGAACAAAGAAAGAGGATTGCGCCCTGGTATTCATCCCGGTTGGCCATTCGCCCCAAGGGGATCAATGGAATTAGCCGACTCAAGAAGACTTCGGGCTGATCATTAAATACACCGCCTGGAGAAATGGCGTTGACACGAATGTTCTTGTCTGCCCAATAGGTAGCCAGGTAGCGCGTCAGCCCAAGAAGCGCCGTTTTGACGACGGAATACGTCACCGGCTTTACGGGTTGCTTGTCCTCGTCCAGGCCATCGATGCGATAGAGCCGCTGATCCGGGGCAATCACGGCAAGATCCGAAGCTATGTTGACGATGACGCCTGATTGACGCTTGGCCATCTCAGCGCCAAACACTCGGCTGCAAAGGAATGCGCCGGTCAGCCCAACGCGAATATCGGCGTTCCAGACATCAAGGGGAAAGTTCTCCAAGCGCGACCAACTTTTCTGTTTGGCGTCTTCCACCTTGGGATTATTGGCTGCATTGTTGATGAGCACGTCGATGCGGCCAAACTTTTCAAGAATTCGACAAAGCGCCTTTTCCAGAGAGTCCTCGCTGGTGATATCGGTCTCCAGACCCATGGCCTCAACACCATACTCCCCGGTAATCTGATTTGCTTGCGTCTGCGGGTTTGCCGCGGCGAGATCTAGCAGAACAACGTGCGCTCCAGCAGATGCCAGAATAGCGCCGTGATGGTATCCAAGAAGTCCAGCTCCACCAGTAATGATCGCAACTCGGTCAGTCATATCGAACAGTTCAGCGGCGCGGCTGTTTTTTGCATCAAGCATAAGAAGCGAAATCCCTTCAAATCAGATTTTTTTAGTCTGTCCGCCATCCAGGATGTAGCATCCTCCAGTTGCAAACCCTGCATGGGGGGAAAGCAAAAATGCAGCAAAATCGGCAATCTCTTCTGGCGCGCCAAAACGTTTCTGCGGAACATCCGAGGCAATATAGCGTTCCACTTCCTCGCGGCGGTTCTTAAGATGCTGCTCCCACGAGCCTCCGGGGAAAAGAACATTCCCAGGAGCCAGACAATTCACACGGATGTCGTCCGCTGCGACGATACGCGATAAATTCTTGCTGTAATTGATAAGCGCGGCTTTGGCCGCACTATAGGGCAAGGGAGCCGGCGTAGCTTCCACAGCAACAATCGATGCAATAAACAGGATATTACCGCCATGCGCTTGCATATATGGGATGGCAGCTTGTGCCAAGCGAACGCTGGCGAAGAAATTCACGCCGAATAGCCGCTCCCAGTCGTCGTTTTCCTGCTTCCATCCAGGCTTGCCTCTGCCGCTACCTAGATTGGCAACCACGATATCGAGTCTGCCCCAAACTCGACTCACGGTACTCAGGGCAGCCTCAATCACTGAGGATTGCGCAAAGTCTCCCGGAATCCCAAGCACCTTATCTCCATAGGATACGCGCAGCTCTTGGACGGCCACATCCAGCGCGGGGGTATCGCGCCCCGTAATACAAACCCGGCATCCTTCACGCAGCAGCGCGGCGGCAATGGCCTTACCAATTCCCCTTGATGACCCAGCTACAAGGGCTACGCGATCAAGCATTTCCAGATTCATCTGTTTTCAGTCCCAATGGCTTTTCACAAAGGCAATCTGTTGACGCAGCCAGTTTACTTCATCCCCTGCCACTCCTCTGGCCGCCTGCAGGGTGAATCCTCCTAGATAGTTGATGCCGCGAATGCTGGAGAAAACATCCTCAAAGTCTGCACTGCCTTGTCCCAGAGGCATCGTCGCCACGCTCCCGTTCGGCCTGCGCAGGCGGTCTTTGATGTGAATACTGCCGATCCGCTCGCCATAGGCTGCAAATTCCTCCCGCGCAATGTATCCCAGGCCGGAGCTGTTTCCCGTGTCATAGTTCACCTTGACCATCGTGTGGGGGATAGCTGCCAGAAATCGTGCAAACTCATCAGGGCCAAAGTCTGCTTCCAAATGCATTTCGATCCCTGTCTCCTCCGCCAACGGCAGAGCACGCCCCAGGACTTGAAGAACATTGTGCTTCTCATCTTCGGTGTGCATTGATGACGCGTCGACAAAGGGCAGTACGAGCCGCTCCGCGCCGATTCTCTGACCCCAGCGAAATAGATTGTGCAAAGCCTTTTCGCGCTGCAATCGCTCCTGCTCCGTGCAACGAATCAGCGGAAAATCCATCAGCCAGTCCGCGCAGATTGCGGGAGTAGCAATGCCACACTGTTCCTTCAGTGCATTCAATTCGACAATGCCCTCTTCGCTCGTGAGAGGGTTGGCGGCGTGGCCATACGCATCGTAGATCCACTCGATGTAGTCGAAGCCAGTATCGCGAGCATCGGCTATTTCTTGCCTCCAGGAATTTCGGGGAAAGCTCTGAAATCGTCCGTCTTCCGGAGGACTAAGGCGTCCCTGCATGATCCCAATCTTCGTCTGCATTCGAAGGCCCTCCATTATTCCGGTATCGGTTTGACGATCATGTTCGCTAAAAACTCTTCGCGAGGCAGGAATGGGAACATATCCTCCAGCGGTTTGGAGACGATGGAACCATCCGGCTTTTGGTAGGACTGCATACGCGGCGCGCGCATCTCGTCGGGTATGACCCGCACATCCACCAGTACCGGGCCTTCCATGGCCAGTACGCGGCGAACCTCCTCACGCAGATTACTTTGGCTCTCGATGACTACCGCAGGGATGTTGTAGGCTGCGGCAACCTTGCTGAGATTCGGGACAGTCAAGCCAGTGCTGGCATCGCACCCGATGTTGGGCTGGCCAAAGTAGCCAGTCTGCGAGGCTCGAATCGAGGCATATCCGTTGTTATTGAGCACGAAGAACTTGACAGGCAGTTTCAGCCGAGAGGCAGTCTCGAGTTCCTGGATATTGAACTGGAAGCCGCCATCGCCATCGACGAGGATGGTGCGCCGGCCTCCGCCTCCGATGCAGACGGCCAGGGACATCGGCAGTCCATAGCCCATCGCCCCCAGTCCGGCAGTGTGAAAGATGCGCTGGCCATTGCGGGTGGGGCAGGCAAGGAGAAAGATTTCGATGCCTGCGCCGGAACTGCCCGATACCAGCAGATCGTCGGGGTTCGATTCCTGGCCAATTACTTCCGCCAGATTGAAGATGCTGACCTTGGTTTGCGGGTCGCGGTGCTCGGCGGTGACCACCGGATAACGCGTCTTCCAATCCGTGCAACGCGCTTTCCAGGCGCTCTGGCCTCTCAGGCGGATGGCTTCTTTTTGTCGCAGCAACTCCTGCAAGAAGGCGCGGGCATCGGCGCAGATGGGCTGCTGCAAGTGGGGGTGGAGCTTGGCCAGTTCCGCCGGGTCGATGTCCACGGCAACCTTGTGTGCCTCGCGGGCCAGATTCTGCGGCGCATAACCGGTGATGGCAAAATCCAGACGTGCGCCCAGCGCCAGCAGGAAGTCGCAGTTTTGCAGGGCAAAGTTGGCGCCACGCGCGGCGACGGTTCCGGGACGGCCTACATAGGTTGGATCATCGCTCGGGACCAGATCGGCAGCGCACCATGTGGCCACGGTGGGGATTCCAAGCAGATTTCTGATCTGCTCGAATTCATTTTGTGCCTGGGCGAGGCGAATGCCGTTGCCGGCAAACAGCAGTGGCCGCTCCGCCTGATTCAGCTTCTCGATCAGCTGGCTGACTTGTTGCTTCAAATCGAAAGAACCTTCTGACTCTTGCAACTCCGCTGGATCAAATCCGCGCAGCTTGAAAGGATCGTCGAGCGGTGAAGCCTGTACGTCAAGTGGAATGTCAACCCATACCGGGCCGGGACGTCCGTGCAGCGCGAGATAGACGGCTTTCTCCATGTGGTAGCGAATCTCCAGCGGATCAAGCACGGTGACCGCATATTTTGTAATCGGCTTTACAATGGAGACGATATCCACTTCCTGATTCCCGAGCTGGCGCACACCGAGCGGGCGTCCGCTGGAATGAAACATGCGATCGGGACGCTTCACCTGTCCAGAGATGAAGAGCGTGGGTGTTGAGTCGAGCCATGCGCCGGCAACGCCGGTTACGGCATTCGTTGCGCCCGGTCCCGTGGTAACCATGCAGACGCCGAGATGATTTGTAACTTTGGCATACGCTTCCGCGCAAAAGGCGCTGGCCTGCTCATGAGAATTGCAAACCGGAGTCAGGGCAGACTCAGCGCCCAACGAATAGTTGAGGTGCATGGCGCCGCCGCCAACAACCAGGAAGACGTGCTTGACGCCCTGTTCTGCGATGAAATGTACAACATAATCGGAGAGCTTCATAAGTTTCGATGATCCGTAAGTTGGTTGAGAATGCGGAGCCGGTTCAAGGGCGGGTAAAGACTTCCTGTGTCTGCAGGTCCTGCGCCGCCAGCAGCGCTTCGACTAACTCGCGCACTGCGCCATTGCCTCCGGCGCTTTTTGCAATGAAATCGACATGCTCAAGAACCGCTTGCGCCGCGTTGGCCGGAGCCGCGGAAAAACCGGCAATCTTCATGGCGGGCAGATCGTTGATGTCGTCCCCCATAAAACAGATAGTGGTCAGTTCCAGCCCAGTGGCGGCTGCAAAATCGCGCAGCGCATTGGCCTTGTCGCGGCATCCTTTTGTTACATGGAGAATGTGCAACTTCCGCGCATAACGGTCCACCAGCGGGCTATCTTCGCCGGAGATCAGCGCGAGTTCGATTCCGGCACGCCGCGCCAGAGATATACCCATGATGTCGGCGAAGCAAAAACGCTTCCATTCCTCGTCGCCGGGTCCCCACCAAAGGCCGCCATCGGTGAGAACGCCATCCACATCCATGGCGATGGCCCGGATATTCTTCAGGGGGCTTTGTGAGGTATGAGTCATCTGTGGCTACACTGCCGCGCCGACACGGCGCAGCTTCTTGATGATGGGAATCTCGCGCTCGAAAACCCGCTTCACGCCGTCGCCCTTGGCCTGTTCCCAGAGGCGAATATCGCGCACCAGCCGGGAGATACCGTTCGGCTCCAGGGACGCCGCCTGATCGGAACCCCACATGGCGCGATCCATAGTGATGTGCCGCTCGACACAGCATGCGCCCAGCGCAACCGCGCAAACGCTGGTGGGAATGCCGGTCTCGTGTCCCGAGTAGCCCACCGGCACGCCATAGCGCGCTGCCAGCGATGGAATGGCGCGCAGATTTAGTTCGTTGTAACTGGCCGGGTAGGTACTGGTTGCGTGCAGCAAAAGCAGATCCCGCTTGCCAAGAACTTCAACGGCATGATCGATCTCCTCAACAGTGCTCATGCCAGTGGAAAGGATGACCGGCTTGTCCGCCTTGCGGATGTAACGCAGCAGGTCGTCGTCGGTCAGCGACGCTGAAGCAATCTTGTAGACCGGCACATGGAACTGCTCGAGGAAATCGACCGAGTCCTCATCCCACGGCGAAGCAAACCAGGTCATCTTGATCGATTTACAGAATGCATCAATTTCCCGATACTCTTCCAGACTGAATTCAAGGGCGCGTTTCAGATCGCCGTTGGTCTCGCCAAAGGGATTTTCGCGCGGCTTGGCCAACTCTTCCGGCGTGTATACAACATCGATCGTGCGCTTCTGGAACTTCACTGCATCGCATCCGGCTGCTACGGCTACGCTGATCAGTTTTTTCGCCAGATCCAGATCGCCGTTGTGGTTGATGCCAATCTCGGCAACAATGTAGCATGGCTGATCATCACCGACTAATCGGTTTGCAATCTTCATGGTGCTCATGGATTCGCTCCTGTTCGTTCCGCCCTTGATTAGAGTTTTCTGCGCCGGTCGATGAAAAAGCCCCAAAGGTCATGCTTACAGGTGCTTGCCGGACTGGTCAACCAAATCGCATCGAGTTGGCATCTAGGCAGATACCTGTTCGAGTGATTTATCGGCAGCCGATTGCATTGCGATCACTTCCGGGAAGATTTTTGCTGAACAAAGTTGTGCATCATTTCGCCAACAAAATCCAGCATCGGCCTGGTCAAACCGGGATAGACACCGATCCAGAAGACGTTCTTCATTACGAAGTCCGTATTTTCTAGATTCCCGATGGCGCGACGTTCGCATTCCGCATAGGCCGGCTGGCGGAGCAGGTTTCCGCCGAAGAGCAGGCGGGTTCCGATGTGGGCATCCTCCAGGGCGCGGGTCAGATCGTCGCGCCGGAAAGGCGCTTCCGCGCGCACGCCGATGGGGAATCCAAACCACGACGGGTCGGCCTCAGGCTCGTTGTGGGGCAGAATCAGATGTTCTTCCAGCGGTTGCAAAGCCGCCTTGAGATAGTTGAAGTTCTCCTTGCGCCGCTCGATGAACCCGGTCAGCTTGGCCAATTGAGAGAGACCAACCGCTGCCTGCATATCGCTGACTTTCAGGTTGTAGCCGATGTGGGAGTAGGTGTACTTGTGGTCGTAGCCTTCAGGCAGGCTGCCCAGTTGCCATGCGAAGCGTTTGCCGCAGGTATTGTCGCGTCCCGGCGGGCACCAACAGTCACGGCCCCAGTCGCGGAAGGACTCAATGAGTTTGGTTAGTCGCGGATTGTTGGTGGCCACGCATCCGCCCTCACCCATGGTGATATGGTGCGCGGGATAAAAACTAAAAGTCGCAATATCTCCAAAAGTACCCACCTGCCGGCTCGCGTATATCGAGCCCAGCGCGTCGCAGCAGTCCTCGATCAGCCACAGATCGTGGCGGCGGGCAAACTCGACGATAGCATCGATGGAAAACGGATTGCCCAGGGTGTGGGATAGGAGAATCGCCTTGGTCCGCGAACTGCGCGCCTTCTCCAACTGCGAAACATCCGCGTTGTAGCTTCCCAACTCCACGTCCACGAAGACTGGAACCAGGCGATTTTGCAAGATTGGATTAACGGTGGTTGGAAAGCCCGCCGCTACCGTGATCACTTCGTCGCCGGGCTTGAGTTGCCGCGCCCCCAGTGTCGGCGAGGTAAGCGCGGAAATAGCCAACAGATTGGCAGACGAGCCGGAGTTGACCAGTCGCGCATCGCGCACGCCAATGAACTTGGCAAACTTGTTCTCAAAAAGATCGGCAAAGCGGCCAGCCGTCAGCCAAAAGTCCAGGCCCGAATCTACGATGGCGAACAGATCCTTGTCGTCAAAGACCCTGCCGGAGACCGGAACAGGGGATACTCCAGGCTGAAAAGGTTGCGGCGCGAATGCCTCTCCATAATACTCACGGGTCAGCTGCTGAATCGCGGCTCTGATCGCATCTTTTCTTTCGATGCTCAATCGCTTCCTCCGCCGCTCGGTGCGCGATGAGTTGAATGATCTTCCAAGAGCTGTTCGTAAGCGCGGATTTGCGAACACGTAAAGGTGCGCATATCTCCACCTTTGATGCTCTCACGATACCAAACAGCGGTCATAGCCAGGGCATCGCGCAAGCGCAGTCCCGGACGCCAGTCCAGGCGCGCGGCAGCCTTTGAACAATCAAGTTTGAGCATCTGCGTCTCGTGCGGCTGAGTAGCTTGTTCGAGTTCCCACCGCGCTCCTTTACCCCAAATGCCGGCCAGTTCGCGCACAATCCACTCTACTGTCCGCGCGTCGGATTGCTCTGGTCCGAAGTTCCAGGCCTGGCCGCTCTCCATGCCTTCACATAACGATTCAGCCACCGCCAGATAGCCGCGCAGCGGCTCCAAAACGTGCTGCCAGGGACGGATGGCATGGGGGTTGCGGATGCGTACCGGGCTTCCGGATATGAAAGCGCGCATCATATCCGGAATCAGCCGTTCTTCCGCCCAGTCGCCTCCGCCAATCACGTTGCCGGCGCGCGCCGTGGCCAGAGCCACACCGTGGCGGCCGTATTCGGCAGGATTGAAAAACGAACTCCGGTAAGCCGACACCACTAGTTCAGCGCACGCCTTGCTGCTGCTGTAGGGATCGTAGCCGCCCAGCCGGTCGGTTTCCCGGTAAGGCCAATCCCACTCGCGATTTTCGTAACATTTATCCGTTGTAACGGCGACTATGGCGCGCACTCCGTCTGTCTTGCGCGCCGCCTCCAGCACATTCACCATGCCCATCACATTGGTTGTATAAGTGCCCAGTGGGTCTGCATACGAATTTCGCACCAGGGGCTGGGCTGCAAGGTGAAAGACTACCTCCGGGCGATGCTCCGCGAAGACCTTCGTCAGCAGATCGATGTCGCGAACGTCGCCCAGCACCGAGCGCATCCCAGAGCCGATTCCGGCATCCTCGAAGAGATTGGGACCAGACAACGGGGACAGCGCCACACCGCACACCTCGGCACCCTTCTGCTGAAGCCAAAGCGACAGCCAACCGCCCTTGAATCCGGTGTGCCCGGTTATCAGGACACGCTTTCCGCTCCAGTTCATTCCCATACCTTCCAAGGAGCCTTGCCGCTGCGCCAGAGTGTTTCCAGCACCGTCTTCTCATAGACGGTATCCATCGCCTGCCAGAATCCGGAGTGCTTGTAGGCCATCACGTTGCCGCTTTTGGCCAATACCTCCATCGGCTCCCGTTCCCACATCGTCGCGTCACCCTCGATGTACTCGCAGACCTGGGGCGACAGCACAAAGAAACCGCCGCTGACCCATCTTCCATCGCCCTTGGGCTTCTCCGAAAAAGACAACAGCGAGTCATTCTCGCCAATGCTCAACGAACCGAAGCGGCCTGTAGGCTGAGCCGCGGTCAAGCTCACCAGCTTGCCGTGCCGCTTGTGAAACTCGATCAACCCGGCCACATCGATATCAGCCACGCCATCTCCATAGGTGAAGCAAAACATCTCTTCATTCCGCACGTACGGCAAGATCCGCTTCAAGCGCCCGCCGGTCATGGTCTCCGCGCCGGTATCAACTAGCGTCACACGCCACGGCTCCGAGCCAATGCGGTGGTACTCAGCGGTGTTTGTGGCCAGATCGAAGGTTACATCGGAGGAGTACAGGTAGTAGTTGGCAAAATATTCCTTGATGGTATTGCCTTTGTAGCCAAGGCAGATAACAAAATCATTGATTCCATGGGCCGAGTAGATCTTCATGATGTGCCAGAGAATCGGCTTGCCGCCAATCTCCACCATGGGCTTCGGGCGAAGCGTGGTCTCTTCACTCAACCTGCTGCCAAGCCCGCCGGCCAGAATCACAGCTTTCATTGTGTTCCCTCTTTACAGATACTCCCGATGCGTTGCCATAGTTGTCAAGAATATCGGCAAATGAGACGAGGCATCGAAACGCATCTAAGCAACATTGCCAATCAACCCTCGAAAGGCCGCCCGGCTCGCGATAAAGGCATAGGGTATCGGAGGATTATACTCTCAACCGCGTCAACCGGCAGAACAAGGTCACCCCGGGATCGATGATCAGCAAGGGAGTTATTTTCAGTCGAGCCGGATAATATTCGAAGTTCTACGAAGCCTTGCGCTGCACCGTGAAATAAAGCGGGTAATGCCCTTGCGCCAGGACAATAGTTCGCCCAATCCAATTTCCAACATTCAAACGCTGCACTAACTTGAGTAAGGTGCCTAGCTGGGTCGCCGTACGCTCCATATCGTACTCAATGGGTTGCTTGAGCCGGTCGAGGAAAATCTCAGATCCATCTGAAATCAACTTTGCGGGATACTGCCTGTTGATTTTTTTGACTGTATGTCTGCACCAAATCGGGTTAATTTCTGTACGCAAAGTATATGCAAATGCCGGATTGCGTCCCAGGATGCGTACCCAGAACGGCAGCACCCAATGCCAAATAAGCGGCGGCTGCGGCACAAAATAGTGCCCTTCAAAGTAGGAAAGAAAGTTGGGGATTTCAGCGTGGAATATTCCGCCGGGTCGCAGAACTCTCACGGATTCCGTCACAACCTTTATCGGATCTTCAGTATGCTCAAGTACGTTTCCCGCATACACGATGTCAAAAGATGCGTCGCCGAATGGCAGGGTGTCACTCGTCACACGAATGATCCGCTCCGGGTCCAATTCATTCGCGGCAAAAAGCTCCCTGGACGCCTTGAAAGAGCTATCGAATCCCTCGGCGTCTCTCTCGGTTCCATATCCATCGATCTTGTATGCCTTGATCCAAGTTGCCAGATTCGTTCCATACCCGGAACCAATCTCCAGCAACCTCTTGCCCTGCAACGATGTATATCTCTCCAGCAGTTTCCCCTTCTTCACTGCCCTGCCAGCATCTGTATGGTCTCGCGCGGTGATTGCTCGGGGCTGCTTCGCTATATCTTCAAAAAACACCCCAACACTGCTCTCGGCTAACTCGCGAACGGAGTCGGGGACAACAATGAAATCGTTGGCCATTGACGAATTATACTATCTCCCGCATCAGCAGGTAGAGAAAGGAAAGCCCAGCATCTATGGCGGATTTGTGAGCTCCGTCGGGGGATCGACGATAACAGGTAGAGGGTTGTATTGCAAAATTCCTATGGCTTGGGCGAATAAGCTGCGTAGCCGACTCGATGGGATCTTGAACTACTGCCAGATCAAGGTGAAGTTGGGCGTGGTGCAGGCGGACAACGAAAACATCAAAAGCGCTGTTGGAAGCGCAACGGTTTGCCACGAAAACCAAATTCGCCGCTTTCCCCAAAGTTGCATAAAACTTGGACATTCCCGCGTTCTTACTACGAACCAGAATATGGTATTATCTCCGACGGGGGAACTATTGGACACCTTTCGTAAAGGTCAAATGTATTCATTTTGCCCGGTTTGCGACGGAGCTAATCTGAAGAGGATCTGGGTGGTGAACGGTTACGCCATCGCGAAATGCAGCACATGCTCCCTGATATTCGTTCAAAACCAGGTCACAACAGAGGAACTGTCCGCTCACTACGCCAAAGATGCGAATGAAGCCTATACCGACCACGTCTATGAAGAAGCCAATGCCGAGTGCCTAAACTACTATTATTTGAAGCTTGGGAATCTGATTCGCAGCCGCTTCCCTCAGCCAGGAAAACTACTCGATATAGGTTGTTCGCGCGGCTGGTTTCTTGATGTCATGAGCGGCTGGGAGTGCCATGGCAATGAGATTGTTGCCCCTGATGCATTGGCTGCCCGCAAACATCATGGAGATCGGATAGTAACAGGTACATTTGAAGATTATCCGATTCGGGAAAATTACTTTGATGTGATTACCATGCAGGATGTCTTCGATCATATGCGTGATCCCATGCAGGCACTGGAGAAATGCCACCGCATGTTACGGCCTGGCGGACTGATCGTGATTAAGGTCCATAATATCTCCTGCCTCTATGCTAAGCTCACAGGTCAGAACTTTTATGCGGTCATTCCACCCTCGCACCTCTTTTATTACGACGCCAGCACTCTGGATCGTGTTTTATCGAAAAGTGGTTTTCAGGTAGTGGGGTCAAAGTTTATCGGCCATCTGCTCAAAATCAGTACGATTTTCTTTCGATTATCACGCGACAATGTCAATTCGCTAGCTTACCGAATTTACAGAATTTTGAGTGGCACCGCGCTCGGCGAGTTCAAAGTTCACAAGAACTTGCATGACCTCATCACGGTTCTGGCAGAGAAGCCTCTGAGCGTCTGAGGGCGGAAATCACAGGCGCCATGGCCAGCATCTCACAAGTCAAATAAGAATGAGCGCCCTCCATTTATTTGATTTAAATCAAATTTCAGTTTTTTTGTTTCTGCTCTTGAGAGCCTTTCGGGTTGGAAGAATGCTTCATGGCCGGATTGAGGCAGTGTAATTCCTTCCCTATCACCTCTTCATTCACTCGGCACCTTGTGTTGAAACGAAATATTCTTGTGTCCCAGAAAGCTCAACACCACGGTAATGGTTGTCGTGATGGCAGCCGCAATATACGGTGCCTGTTCGGTTCTGTGAAGATTGTGGCGTAAGATCGTTACTAGAATGGGAAGAAGTATCCATCCTATAAGTACACTGCTGCCATAAACCCCAAGGCAGCGTATCCATTCAGCTAGATAGTTTCCGCGCGTGTGGAACACGAACCATTTGTAGCCCAGAAAGGCTACGGTGATCACAATCAGATTGCCGAGAACCGCCGCATACATATAGCTGTAGGAACCCATTCCCGCGAAGCGCCAATTGAGCAGCGCGAACAGTCCATAACCAAAAAATGTATTGAATCCCCCGACGAGCAGGTAGCGCGCCAATTGCCAAAACGATTTGTGGGAGCCGTGATTCATGCGGTAAGAATGCGCCTAGAAGTTGATGCGTTCCTTCTCTGTCACCAAGGGACGATTCAGAACAAACGTATGGATGGAGCCGATGTACTCTCCGATGATTCCCAGCGCGATCAATTGCACAGAGCCCAGAAAGAACAGGCCTAGAACCAGCGGAGCCATGCCCACCGAAAAGCTATTCCAGAAGATGAGCTTGTACGCCAGATAGAAAATCCCGAGCGCAAGGCTTATTAGAGCTGAAATGAATCCGAAAAATATCACCAGCCGCAATGGCACCTTGGAGAGGTTGGTAATGCCCAGCATCGCCATGTCATAAAGCGTATAGAAATTATTCTTGGTGATGCCCCGTTCGCGGCGCTTCTGATTGTAAGTAACTCTGGCGCAGGGTAGTCCCAACTCCGCAATCATCCCCCGAAAGTAGGGATAGGGATCGCGAAACTTCGTCCGGATCTGTTCCACGACAGAGCGATCATAGAGTCCAAATCCCGTGAAGTGCTCAAGCACCTCGACATCGGTCAAGCGGGCGACCAGCCGGTAGTATGCCGTCCGCAAGCGATACATCAGGCCGTTTTCGTCGCTTGACGCCTTGATTGCTGCAATGATAGGAAAGCCTTTTTCCCATTCGCGAATCATTTCAACAAACAACTCAGGAGGATCCTGGAGATCGGCAAAGAGGGTTCCAATCGCATCTCCCTCGGCCTGCAGAAAGGCATGGAACGGCGAGCGCACATGGCCAAAGTTTCGCGTGTTCACAATCACTTTGACGCCAGGGTCCTCGGCGGCCATTTCGCGCAGCACACTCACCGTTCCATCCTTTGACGCATTGTCGATAAACAGATGTTCGAAGCGATACTCGGGCAGACTAGCCGCCATCGCCAACACGCGCCGATGAAGCTCGCGCACGTTCAGCTCCTCGTTGTAACAGGGCGTCATGATGGTGATTAGTTTTCTGTTCACTCCACTCTCCGGCATCTTACTGCAAGTGATTCCCGTGGTTGCTCAAAGCATTCGCTGTTGTGGTTCTGAATACAGATTTTAGCAGAGAACAATCTGACCGGGTTGATGTACGGGGACACTTACGCAGGCCCATTTCATCGCGCCAATTTATAAATTCCCGGTCGGTCATTGATGACAATCCAGCGCTCGGAATTTCTCGTCTGACACTACGGGCTTCAGCGTCCACACCCAACCCTCCCTGTCGTTCCATGCCGAATCGTAAACATTGGCGATCAGATAACCGATGCCGTATTGATGGCAAGTCGCGCGCGCCTGTTCCGCGCTTGCGCCCTTGAACAGCGCGTCGATGGCGGAAGCCATGGCTGGACAGCCTTCGGGATCGCCTCCAAGTTCGGACCCGCACCATGGCTGGTCGCTGTCGATGGCGGTCTGACGATCGATTCCAAAAAAATCCGGCAGCGTCCACCAAAAGAATTTGGAGCCAGGGTTATATTGCACGACAGCATCACGGGGAATGGACACATTCAGTTGCGTGTAACCGATTGATGAGAAATAGGCCTTGTCCGATAGCTTGATGGCATCCTGATTATGGTTGGCGCACAGGATAGGAAGATAGAAACGCAATAAGAGAACCTGGCAAAGGGTGCCGAATAACCCGATGACCAGCGCGAAAGAGGCAAGGGAGCGAAACCAGTTAGGGGTGCAATGGGGTAAGCCGTCGGAGTCAACCGATTTGTTGACCCGATGGTTGAAAAAGCCCCAGGTGATAAGGGTGTCCGATGCCATTAGGAGAAGGGGGAACTGGAGAAGCAAAGCCGCTCTCCAGCCAAAATCGTTGAATCTCAGCACCGAGGACCGCATTACAGAGATCATCAGGAGCGTGATCGCAACGATGAACACCAACGACCGTTGCGCGGGAGTGAGTGGATTGCGGCGGCGCCAAGTGGGAATAAGGTAGATGACGAAGATCGCGAGGTAGAAGCCCAGCTGGAAGAGATAGCCGGGTAGCAACAGGATAAGATTGGCGAGGTTTGCTGCCGCAAGAGGGTGTCCTGTCGCCAGTGATTGAAAAAAAGGCATCGCCAGCAGACCTGCTGGGGGAAACGTCTCGCGTATGGCGAATGTAAAGATGGAGCCGCCAACCACCTTGGATTGATTGTTCGTCAGTTCAAGGAGGTATGGAAGGAGCAGGACAATGGCGCCGGCGCCACCGGCCGCCAACAGCAAAGGAGAGCGAGGCGCGCGTTCAATGGCGAACTGCCAGAGCGCCCACGCCAGCATGACTAGAAAGAACCCAAACGTCACATACACAGAGAGGCCAAAGGCGCTTGCCAATGAGGCTGAAATCAGAGCGATATTCGCGGCATGGTTGTGTATGCGATCCCTCCCGGCCATCCAGGCCAGAAGCAACGCAAACATGCAGCACACCATGCTGGCTACATGATGCGGCGCCCAGAGAAGCGAATCGAGCCAACTGGGTATCTGCCCCAAAGACCACCAATCGAGGTCTGGGGTCAGAGAGCCATGAAGGATGAAGACGTTCCACGCGTGGACGCAGATGCCGAGTCCCGCGACTAAGAGCAGGAATATCGAGAGCAGAAAGCGCTTGCGCAAAAGTGCCCCTGGCTCAAGGAAGTGTTTCAAGTACAACCCAATCAGGGCAACGAGCGCGAATCCGCTCCATACGCAGCTGGCGGCGAAAACAGCGCGGATGGGAAGGCCCGTCATTTTCCCAACCGCGGCGCAGATCGCATTCCAAAAATAGTAATAGCGTATTGCGGTGGAATGCCCGTAATAGTAAAACGAATTCGCCGGTGGAATGCCGGTACGGAGGATACTCTCGGTCCAGTTGACTCGAGCGGCGTGATCCCTGGCAGTGACGCTCATGAAGAGTCGTTGGTTACTCTGGAGGTCAACAAGCGACAGGATTGCCACCGCGATCCAGATCATAGCCATGATCATCGCCATACCACCGAACGGCTGCCAGCCTATGATCCACTTGCTGCCAGACCGGCGCAGACGGAGCCATTCGCTGCCAAGCACAATCAGCCAGAGCGCAGCACTCGCCAGAAAGAACACAACCGCCGCTGCAAGAGAGAGAAACTTGCCAATCAAAACACAGGCAATGGTGGAGATGGCGATAGATAGGGGAATGCTCCAGAAGAACCGCTCCACGAGTGAGCGCTGTCTGAAGCCGTGAAGATTGGTGAACCATGCAACCACGTAACCGGTGCAGACAAACGCTGGGAAAAAAGCCGGGATCGCCAATAGGCTATCGATGACTTGTTCAGCAGAGATATTTAAAATGCCGAGAATATCAACCCCTCCCGGCTCCAAAACACGAACCGCTACAAGTGATCTCTACCATTCCAAATCCTGTGTTTTATCGCCCTGCCGTGATTCAGGTCAGGCTCTGGTTTCTCGTTGAAGTATACACTCTCCGATACTCTATGAGACGCACTCAAGCCACGGCGCGCGATTGACTCTGGACCGATTTCGCAAGTGCGTCCGGCGCTCATGGTTTTTATGGCAACAATGGTGAAGTGTATTCAGCAATTTGCAGCCCCCCACCTAAACCTTTGTCTGAATTTCCGGTACCGGCTCTGCTACCTGTGTAACTACGATGCAATTGAAGTTTTCATGGGCAGGCCCTGCGCCGCCTTCGAAACGTCTTCCCACGCCTCCCAGGTGGCGATGCGATCCGCGTATAAGGCGCGAGCCCCCGGCAGAACTGTCGAACCGAGCACTAGGCGCAGCGGCGGATCATTCGCGTCCACCAGCTTGAGGATGGCTTCCGCGGTCGCTTGGGGATCGCCGCGTTCCAGGCTGGTCAATCTCGTCATGAACCGCTTTCGGAAGTCGGCATATGGTTCCAGAATATCGGCGATCCTCGCGGATTTACCGAAGTCGGTGGCGTAGGCGCCCGGCTCGACAACCGTCACACGGAGGCCGAACGGCCTAACCTCCTGAGCCAGCGCTTCGTGAAGCGCTTCGACTGCCCATTTCGAGGCGGCGTAGAAGCCGATAAGCGGCATCGACCCAATTCCAAGGCCACTGGAGACACCTAGAATGTGTCCGCTGCCCTGTTGACGCAGCAGCGGCAGAGCGGCACGGAGAATGCGAACCATTCCTAGATAGTTCGCGTCGAACAAGTCGCGAATCTGCTCGTCGCTTGCTTCCTCCACGGCCGCGAGCAGGCTGTAGCCAGCATTGTTGACGAGAACGTCGAGCTTCCCGAAGTGCGCGTACGCCTGTTGAACGACCTGCCGCACCTGTTCTGGGTCGGTGACGTCAAGGGTGAGGGGCAGGACTGCGTCGCCGAAGCGTTCCGTAAGATCGGCGACGTCTGCCAGATTGCGGGCGGTAGCTGTGACCTGGTCGCCCCGAGTGAGCGCGGCCTCAGCCCAGATGCGGCCAAAACCGCGTGAGGCACCGGTGATGAACCATGTCTTTTTCATTTTGATTCCTCCGTGATTGGCAGTGTTGAGTGGGCTTGCACCAGCAATTTGCCTGGCTTGCGCAGCCTAATATTGTTCAGAACTTAGGAATAGCGCATGTTCCCGAGATCAGTGAGAAGGGAGGGGCCGGTGGGGTCCCATCCTAGCTTCGCGCGAGTTTGCGCGCTAGAGGTCAGAGGATCCCTCCCCGCGAAGAACCCAAGGAAGCCGAAATGCTCCCCGGCCTGCTCCTGCGAGATAGAAATGATGGGCACGTTCAGGCCGCGGCCGATAGCGACCGCGATGTCTTTGAGCGGGACACCCTCTTCGGCTACGGCGTGGTACCGGGTCCCCGCTGTGCCTTTCTCCAGGGCAAGCCGGTAGAGATGGGCGACATCCGCTACATGCGCGGCAGGCCAACGGTTTTGACCCTCGCCGACGTACGCTGAGATTCCCTTCGCGCGGGCTATTGCGATCAGGGGGGTAACGAGGCCCTGTCTTACCGTGTCGTGGACCTGCGGCAGGCGCATCACAGAGGCGTGAACTCCGCGCCCCATCAGCGCGGCAGCAGTTGCTTCCGATACCCGAGGAAGGGATGGAGAAGGAGAAAGCGGCGGATCGTCCTCAGTGGCGGCGCGGCCCAGCGCCACTCCGACTCCAGAGCTGACGATAAACGGACGGCTGGAGCCCTGGAGCACGGCGCCGATGGCCTCGATGGCGCGCTTGTCCAGTTCGCAGCTCTCCGCAAACCTCGACCAGTCATGCCGGAACGCGGTGTGGATGACGGCGTCGGACGTGGCCGCTCCGCTGCGCAGGCTTTCCAGGTCTTCGAGATCGCCCCGGTGCGCCTGAGCGCCGGCGGCGATCAGAGATTTTACACCCGCATCGTTGCGAGCAAGGCCGAGCACCTGATGGCCTGCGTCGATCAGCTCGCGGACGACAGCCGAACCGATGAAGCCTGTCGCGCCCGTAACAAACACACGCATGGATTTTCTCCTAAGCATTTGTGAATTCAGCTGATAAAGAAGAAGCGTTCACTCGGGTAGCGAGCCGAGCCGAAGCCTTGACGGTCACCGATCGCCAGTCGCGGGCTGAGGAGGGCAGGCCATCGATCTTGGCCAGCTCGTCCAGCCAGTCCTTCGCCGAAAGCTCCGCCTGCTCTCCCCCGAACAACTGTTTAACGGCATTGAAGAATGATGCCAACTCTTGCTCCGCAGACCTCATCAGGCCGACGGCACGAGAATTGGACTGTTTCGATGATCGATAACAAATGAATGGATTCATATTCCTCGCTCTCCAAGTTCCATTAACCGAAGACTGCCATTGACAGGACGCCAGGTTCCGGATAAAACGGAGACATCCTCCGAATGAAGAGATTACCGGAGAGTGTCTCCGGTTGCAATTATTTTTCCGCATGGCGAGGAAGAGTTCACAACCCGTCCCCCGAAAGCCGCGTACAGACGCGCTGAGGAACCGTGAGCGCATTCTGGAGGTGGCCAAGGAGGCGTTTACCCGTTTTGGCGCAGACGCCAGCCTGGACGATATCGCCAAACAGGCAGGCGTGGGAGCCGGCACTCTATATCGTCACTTTCCCACCCGTGACGTCTTAATCGAAGCGGTCTATCGAAGTGAAGTTGAAAAGCTGGCTGCGGCGGAAAGCAAGTTCACTGAAACGATGCTGCCGACTGAGGCATTGCGAGCCTGGATGCTGTTGTTCATCGACCACATCGCGGCAAAGCAGATCATTGCGCCGGCGCTGCATAGCATGGTCGGCGACCGTTCAAAGCTGTTCGAGAGTTCGCGTACACTGATCCAAGGAGCGATTGATGGGCTGGTGAAGCGCGCCATTAAGAGCGGCGACATACGTCGGGATCTTGAGCCCTTCGACCTGCTTCGAGCACTGATCGGCGTCTCCCATGTAGCGTCCGGGCCTGACTGGCAACAAAGCGCCCGGAGACTGGTGGATATCCTCATCACTGGCTCGCGCCCAGTCAAATAGCCAGCTTCTCGCGCGCTGGGACCGGTGAAGTCTGAAGGCGACCGGATGACTTGGAAACCAGGCAGAGAACCCGAAGCGCATTACGATAAATCCTCCGCGTTCAATTCGGAGACATTTTTTCGTTTGCTTTCGTTTCGTGCTTTACACTTAATAGATAGCAAAGATGGCAAGCTCCAATTCAAGTCCACGTTCCGTCGTTCCTGAGTCGACAGCCGTTTCACAAGCAGTCGAGTCCTCGCCCGACACCATGATGGCCGAGGAACGGCGTACACAGATTCTTCAACAGGTGCGCAACGCGGGCCGCGTCAAGGTCAACGAGCTTGCCACCCAATTCAGCACCTCTGCCGTTACCATTCGCAACGACCTGAATGAGCTGCATCAGCGAGGACTGGTGTTGCGTTCCCATGGCGGAGCAGTTCTACCCGAGGCGATTCACCGCGAATCCCCGGTGGATGAGCGCCTGAAGGCGTATGCTGCCGAGAAACAGCGCATCGGCGCGCTGGCCGCAACTCTGATCAACGATGGCGAAACCATCATTCTTGATTCCGGAACGACGACCCTTGAGATCGCGCGGCAGATCAAGAACAAACAAGGGCTGCATATCATTACCAACGGAGTGAACATCGCCGCGGAGCTGTTGGACGCTCCTGGCGTGCAACTGTTCATTGTCGGTGGCACGGTGCGGCGCGAGTCGGCCTCGATCAGCGGTCACTTTA
>CAZHKN010000022.1:0-12169 GCA_964532725.1 uncultured Occallatibacter sp. | reverse complement strand
GTTCTCGGCGGATAAGATGTTTCTGAGCGGCGCGGGCTGCGATATCGACTTTGGTGTGAGCGGCGGCAACCTTGAGGAGACAATGGTCAACCGCGTCATGCTGAGCATCTCGCGCGAGATCATCCTGGTTGCCGATTCGAGCAAGTTTTCTCGCCGCAGTATGGCCCGCATCGTGCCCTTCAGCGAGATCGATACAGTGATCAGCGACTCCAGTCTTCCTGAAGATATTCAGGCCAGGCTCCGTTCGCTTGGATGCGGTCTCCTGCTCGCATAATCGAAGCGCGCAGCGCCCTTCACGACTCATCCGGCGGCACTTCAAAGGTTACAAGTTCGGAGCGAAATCCGCGTGTGCGCACCGCGCCGTAGCCGATCCCCGCCGTCATCCATACAAAGCCCAAAACCAGCGCTGGCATGCTCAAATGCGCCCAGATGAATCCGCAGATCAGAAAACCCAGCGCCGGTACAACGTATCCGCTTAGGCGGCTTCTCTTCTCGTTCCGCAGATGATGCACGAAAGCCGCTGCGTTCACGCCCATAAATGCTACGAATGCGCCGAAGTTCAGGCACTCTGCGCCGATTTCGTAAGCCCCTCCTCCCAGCCGGTCAGAGAAGAACTGCAAGAGCGCCGCACCAACCAGCGCAAAGCAGCCGACAGCTACGATGTTGTTGCGCGGAATGCGCCGCTTCGGCTCGATTGCGCCGAAGAAGCTTCTGGGCAGCGCGTTGCCGCGGCCCATGCCGTAAAGCAGCCGGCCAGCCGCGAGTTGCGAGCCCATGCCTGAGCCCATGTTGGCAATCAGCAGCGTGAAGTTGACAATCTGGAAGAGAATCACCCCGCCTGCCTGCCGCGAAACCACTGCAAATGCCGAAACCACATCGTCGCCAGCGAAAGGCTTCGATCCCCAGATCAACTGCGCCGCGTAGACTTCGAGGCCGGAGAGCACGCCTGTAATCACGCACACCAGAACCGTTGCCAGCATGATGTTACGGCGTGGATTCTCCACTTCTTCACTGAGCGTCGAAACCGCGTCGAAGCCGATATAGGTAAGTACAGCTACCGAGGTTCCGGCAAAGATGCTGGACGGCTGAAAGCCGGCGCGCTCATAGAAGGGATGCGTAAAGAAACCAGGATCGTGATGGATGCCCCATACCGCGCGTACAACAGCCGCCAGAAACAGCGCCACCACTACCACCATCCCGGCACAGAGCGCTTCGTTCATGCGCGCCGATGCTTTGATGCCGCGCAGATTGGTCCAGGTGAAGAAGGCAGCGAAGAAGAGAATCCAGATATAGAACGATAGGCCGGGCAGGATGTTCATGGCCGCCTGCGCGCAGAACGCCGTGCAGATGAGCGGGTTGATCAGGTAGTCCATCACCATGCCCCAGCCCACCACATAGCCCAGGCCTGAGTGCATCTCCTGGCCAACGTAGGTATACGCCGACCCTGCGCTGGGGTAGATGCGCGCCATGCGCCCATAGCTGATAGCAGTGAAGAGCATGGCCACCATGGCGATGAGGATTGTGGTGACCACATGCCCATGCGCCTTGTTGCTGATTACGCCGTAAATGCCCATCGGTGCAGTGGGCTGGATGATCACCATGCCGATGATGATCAGATTCCATAGCCCCAGCGTGCGATGAAGGCGCGCCTGCGGGGCCGGAGATGTTTCTGTGAGAGCCATCAAAGAGCCTCATTGAATTACAGCTCGTCCCGAGCGGCGACAGTACGCCGAATAGCATTGCAAAGGTGTTTGAACGGCTTCTTTGCTCGGGACCTATGCTCGTCGGCCGAGAGCCGTTTCATCCAGCGCGTGAATCCGCACACCTTGCACAACTCGGTTGATGATTCCATCGGGGCTGGGATTGTCTGGATTCAACCCTGATAGCACGCTCAGGTTGTATCCCAGCAGTTGCGCTGCGGCGATTTCGAAGGGTGCGCGCAGCGCATCGTCCAGGTGGGGCGCAACCGGAGGAAAAACCGCGTCGAAGTAACGCTCCGGATCTTCGATTTCTGCTATGCCGGCTAGGTATCCGATTCGCTTTCCGCGCAGCTCCGCCACGAGGTCCAGTTCGTAGGCCCGGCGCTGCGGATCGCTCGACAGCAGGCATAAGACCAGCGTCTCCGGCGTGACAAAGACCATCGGCCCGTGACGAAGGCCAAGATAGCTTTCGGCCAGCACCGGAAATCGCCCTGCGGTCATCTCAAGAATTTTGAGCGCAGCCTCCTGACGCCAGCCTGTCAATGGAGAGGAAGACAGAACCACCACCCTGTCAACGACGCGGCGCGCCGCGCACAGGCTGGTCAAAGCCAGTTCGGTGAGCAGGGCTTCGGCGCGTACACTCAGCGAATCTACGACCGGCAATACCTCGCTTGGCCGCGCCAGCGCAAGTCCGGCTATTACCAGATTCGAGTAGGAGCCGGTCATCACCAGGCTGTGGTCGTCTGTGCGCGGGTCAAGCCTGATCACCTGGTCAACTTCGCTTTGCGCCAGCGCTCCGTTGGCGTTGCAGACAATCGCTAGCTGAAACAGGCCCGGGCGAAGGGAACGCGCCACCTGCACGACTGCTGCACTCTCTGGGCTATCGCCGGAGCGGGCGAGCGAGATCAAAAGATCCACGTTGGCAAGCGAGCGTTCCGCATCTACCAGCAGATCGGTGGTAGGTACGGCTCTGGCCCCCGGCCATGCGGCGGCAATTGCCTCAGCCGCATAGGCGGAAGTACCCGCACCGGTCAGGATGACTCGCGCATTGCTCAGCCGGCCAGCCAGACCCAGCCGCTCGATCTCGTCCACAATGGTTCGTGCTGTGCTCGGCCAGAGTCCAGCCTGCGCGAAGATCTCCTGGCGGGTATAGGAGGTGTTGATGGTCAGGGTTTCCATTGCAGACGCCTGCTGATCCTGTGGCATGGAGGCTCTCTTTCCCAGGTTTCCGCCTTCCGCTGCGGGAAGTCTCTTTCACTGAATGAGAAAACGAAACCAAATGAAACTATAAAGGCAAAATGAGTAATCGTCAACTAGAAAGCCGTAGAGTCTTGACGACACGAACGTAAGAGTGTGAGATTTACAAGATAAGTGTATTAATATGTGTTAATTATAAAGAAGAGTGCATTTGCGTTCTGGCTTCCGTATGGGTCTGTGAATCCGGCGGCACCCTCTGATCACATCTCAGGAAGCAGCAGAGAAGAAGTTTATTCCTTCGAAAACCTCCAGTTATTTTCATTTTAATCTTTTTCATTTTATCTATTGACATAAAGTGAGGCATATCGTAATAATACGAAACATCAAAGACGCGTATTTCTTGCAAAAGCTAAATCATCGTAATCATGTGAAGGTCAGAGATTCTCTGAAACACTGCATTGCATCGCGTTTCAGACGGCAACAGGCACACTACTATTGTGGGTCTGTAGGAACCGGCTGGGAACCAAATTTTGAGGAGGCGACGATATGTCATTCAATTCGTTAAAAATGAAGCTGTCGTGTTTGGCAATCGCGGTTGCTGCATCCTGCCCGGTATTTGCCCAGCGCGACGCCGCCTCGCTGGAGGGGCGTGTGGTGGATTTGAGCGGCGCTCTTGTAGCGAACGCCACGGTTACCGCGACCAACACGGCAACCAACCTTCAATATAAGGCCCACAGCGACAGCTCCGGAGCCTGGGTGATCAGCCCGGTGCGTATCGGGACATATAAGGTTAGTATTACCGCGCAGGGCTTCAAGGAAGCGGTTGCGGGTCCGATCACGCTCGATGTGCAGCAGCGGCAGCGCGTGGATGCGAGCCTCGAAGTTGGCGATGTGCATGAGCATGTGGAAGTGAGTGACAGCGCGCCGCTTCTACAGACCGACTCCTCTGAGAGCGGCCAGGTGATCAACAGCGAATCGATGGTCGCCTTTCCTCTGAATGGCCGCAACCCAGTTCAGTTGGCGCAGCTTACTGTGGGTGTAACAACTAGCGAGCCCGGCGCGCGCGACTCGGGCGGCTACGGCTTCAGCGCCAGCGGCGCGCGTTCACTGGACAACAATTTTCTACTCGATGGCGTTGACAATAACTCCAATTTGCCTGACCTGCTGAATGAAGCCAACTATGTTGTGATGCCTCCGCCCGACGCGCTTGAAGAATTCAAGATCGAGACCGGCAACTACGACGCTGAGTTTGGCCGCGCCACCGGAGCCGTCATCAACGCCACCACCAAGTCCGGCTCCAATCAGTTTCATGGCTCGCTGTACGAGTTCCTGCGCAACCAGGATTTCGATGCTTTGAACTACTTTGATTCCGCCCAGCAGCCGTATCATCAGAACCAGTTCGGGGCCACGCTGGGAGGGAGAATCATCCGCGACAAACTTCTGTTTTTCGTCGACTATCAGGGTTTGCGGAACAGCCAGGCGCAGAACACTAACTCTGTTGTGCCCACCGACGCCCAACGCGCCGGCGACTTCTCCGATCAGCTCGATTTCACCACCCCTACTGGAGTCAATGATTGCAACGGCGTGGCTACGTATGCGGGTGAAATCTTTGACACGCGCCATACGCAACAGACCGGTCCAAATACTTACTGCGGCGTACCCTTCGGCTATGTGAATGGCGCGCCGAGCAATGTGATCCCAACCACGAGCATGGATTCGCTCGGCAAGACGTTGATCAACCTGTTTCCCGAACCCAATGTCAACGCAGCGGGATACAACTACACATCCGATCCGGTAACCACACAAACCACTGATCAGGGCGACGTCCGTGTCGATCAGGTCCTCACTAAAGCCGACAATGCCTTCTATCGTTTCAGCGAGAGCAGCAGCCCTGAAATTATCGGGTCACCGTTCCCCGGTCTCGCGGACGGCGGTGGTTTCTTCGACGGCATTCAGCAGATCACAGCCTATGCCGCCGCGGCAAGCGAGGTTCACATCTTCTCGCCGCACAAGATCAACGAATTTCGTGCCGGCTTCAACTGGCTCAAGACCAGCAGGTATCAAGCGAACTATGGCACGGATGTCTCGGCCGAAGTGGGCTTTCCCGGCGTACCCTATGTGCCCGGCACCAACAATGGTGGATTGCCGCAGCTTGTATTCTCAGACGCCTCGAATCTGGGCAGCCCCACGTTCCTTCCCGCCATCGAGAAACAGAAGACGCTTCAGTTCTCTGACACGTTCACCTTGATCGCCGGGAGCAACACATGGAAGTTTGGCGGCGAGCTCCGACCCGAGCATTTCTCCATCTATGAACCTGCAAATCCGCGCGGCACGATGACGTTTTCCCATCAGTTTACTGATAACGCCGGTGCAATTGGCTCGGGCGGCAACAGCCTGGCAACCCTGCTCACCGGGCAGCCCGAGAGCGGCGGCATCAACAACCTCAACAACATCGAATACTATCGCCACACCTATGCATTATTTGCGCAGGATGATTGGCGCGCCCTGCATAACCTCACACTCAATATCGGTCTCCGTTATGAGTTCTTTTCGCCGGTCTACTCCCAGAACGATGCCCAGGCCAATTTCAATCCCGTAACCGGGTATCTCGACATACCCAAGGACAGTAATGTTACTCTGACGCCAACATTGGCTACGAGTCTGCCTGTGAATCACAACGCCTCTTCCTCGCTGATCGGAGCCGACTACAAGGACTTCTCGCCGCGCGTTGGACTTTCGTACAGCCCGACCAAGCGCGTTGTCATCCACAGCGCCTTCGGAGTCTTCTTCAATGGCGATGAGGCTGGACCCTACAGCAATCCCAGCCCTGGCTTCAACCCTCCCTACTTCATCAGCGAGACCTTTGCGGGGAATTGTTCGTTGCCTTCTTACGTCGCATCCGTGAGCGATTGCTCGGCGCCGGGCATCAGTACGCTGGCCAATGGATTCCCGGCCAACGCGCTGACCGATCCCAACACGCCAACACTGTTTTCGCTCGACACCAACCTCAAAATGCCTTACGTCCTTCAATGGCATCTGGCCACGCAATATCAGTTCACTGCGAAGACCATGCTGGAGGTTGCTTACATCGGCTCGAAGAGCGACCGCTCCTATATCTATCTGAATCTCAATCAAGCGCAACCGACAGCCGATGCCTCCGCACCCACTGCGCCGCGCCGCGAATTCCCCTATGTGGACGCAGGGATCGGTTATCTGAAGTCCGCCGGATCGTCCAACTACAACGGCCTGCAGACCTCGCTCCAGCAGCGCCTGAGTGCCGGACTTGAGTTCGTCGTCAACTACACCTACAGCAAGTCCCTCGGCAATGCCAGCAGCGCCGATCTCGGTTCGCAAAACAACGACGGCTTCCGCAACAGCCGCTACCCCAACCAGGAGTACGGGCCGCTGGATTTCGATGTGCGCAACCGCTTCGTCGCCAGCTACGTCTACGATCTTCCCTTCGGCGCGGGGCAGCGCTTTGCCACTCATGTGCGTCCCATCGATGCAGCCATCGGCCGCTGGAACTGGTCTGGAATTCTTACTCTCTCCAGCGGCACGTGGTTCACCATTACCGATGGAAATGCGAACTTCGCCAACTCCGATACCGAGAATCAGCGTCCCGATGTCGTTCCCGGCGTGAAGGCAACCGACAAGCCTTGTTCAGTCGGCCCAGGCGCAGCACCGACGTTCTTCAACACCTGCGCCTTTCAGAATCCGCAGCCCGGATCGCTCGGTAACCTGGGCATGAATACCGTTGAAGGCCCAGGCGACAAGAACGTCGATTTCTCTCTTGTGAAGACCATTCCTCTCGGCGAGGCCCGCCACATCGAATTTCGAGCGGAATCCTTCAATAGCTTCAATCATCCCAACTTCCAGTTCGCGGCGCCCGGACCACAGAACTCAATCAGCTCGACGATCATGGGCACATCGCAATTTGGGTACCTCACTGGTGCTCTCTCTCCAAGGCAACTGCAGCTTGCCTTGAAGCTCGTCTATTAGGCAGATCAACACCGGCGCCGTGCGACAGGTTTCATCGTAGAGCGCCGCCTGTGAAGGAATGACAGCAACAAACGGAAGGAAGAAGCCTGTGATTGCAATGCGGAAAAACCGGCTGATTGCACTGCTGATCTCACTGGCTCTGCTCTGCACGGCGGCAGGTCAAGCCTATGCGGCTCCGCGCAAAGTCGCTCGGGAACTGGGCTCGATCACGGGCAAGAGCCTCACCGTCACGGCGGAATCTGACGGCTATTACACGGTTCTGCGTTCAGGATCTTCAATTCCTGTGTTTCGTTCCACAGTCGAAGCCGATGTGGATGCAAAGACGCTTCGTTCCACTGCATATCCTAGTCACACCGCCGCGCAATCTCCGTTCACAGATTTGTTTGGGGCAGGGACAGCGCTTACCGTCACCCACTCCGGTCTTGCCAATCAGCCCGATCTGGTCTGCGTTCTCCGGCTCTATAGCGATCAAGAATGGGGAGACGTCGAGGTCCATGTTGCTAACGCTACAGCGCATCCGGTATCAGTCACCGCCATCCGTGCGATCCACGCTGAAGATGCTCCGGGGATAAACCTCGACGGCCCGGCGAACGCAGATCGCATTCTCGCTGACAGCTACAGCGAAGATCGCCCCCAGCTTGCCATCCGCGATCAGGGTACTGCGCCGTCGGGCGTGCATCGCGCCGTCGGCAGCCAGCTCATTTACAACCGCCAAAGCGGCCAGAGCCTCTTCGTTGCCGCACTTACCTCGGAGAAATTTCTCACAGTCTTTCATCTCAAGGAAGTATCTGCCGGAGGCTCGTCCGCCATTGCTTCGTTTGAAGCTGTTGCTGAGGGAACAACAGAGATTCTGCGCGGCGAATCCCTGCGCGACTCGCCTGCCGCCGAGCAGGTGGATCTAGCGCTCACGGTCAATCCCGGCGAGAGCCTTTCGTCCGAGCGCCTGATGATTGCCGCAGGTAATGATTATCA
Source organism: uncultured Occallatibacter sp. (assembly GCA_964532725.1). Taxonomy (GTDB): domain Bacteria; phylum Acidobacteriota; class Terriglobia; order Terriglobales; family Acidobacteriaceae; genus Telmatobacter. Next base: position 4,301 of record CAZHKN010000022.1, on the reverse strand, counting down.
CGCGCAGCTTGAGCAGTACGGTGCAACGATTCGCAGCCTGCATCATGGCCGCGTTAGTGTGCCAACTCCAATCGGCTGGTGGAGCTGGACCGCCTATTACTTCGGCCTCAGCCAGGCGACAGCGAGCACGAACATTGAATGGCTCACCCAGAATCTGAAGTCTCTCGGCTACACGTACTTTCACATCGACGAGGGCTACCAATACGCGCGTGGCGAATACACCACTCCCGATGCCAATCTCTTCCCGCTCGGCCTGAAAGAGACTGCATCCCAGGTGCACAGGGACGGTCTCACTTTCGGGGTCTGGACCGCGCCCTTTGAAGTCTCTGAACGCGCCTCTGTCTACCGAGATCACAAGGACTGGCTCTTGCACAATGCCGCTGGCCAACTGATTCATATCGGCTACGTCACCGATAACAAAGATCCGCTTTACGTCCTCGATGTAACCAATCCCGGCGCGGCGGCCTATCTGCGCCAGACCTACAGCACGCTGCGCGACTGGGGTGTCCGCTTCATCAAGATGGACTTCATGGACGATTCGGCTGTTGAAGGTGCTTACTATCGCCCCGGAACTACGGGCCTGGAAGCACAGCGCATCGGCCTCGGTATCATTCGCGAGGCTGTCGGCGAAGATGTGGTGCTCGACAAGGACGGCAGCCCCATGCTGAATCCAGTCGGCATTGTGGATGCGGGCCGCATTTCGCAAGATACCGGACACACCTTTGAAGCGAGCCGGGACGCGGCATCGGGCATTGCGGCTCGCTATTACATGAACCGCAATTTTTTTATTTCCGATCCCGATGCCTTCAGCGTTTCCACGCAGACGGTTGACGACCAATCGTGGCACAACGGACCGAGATCGCTGACGCTTGATGAAGCGAAGGTCTCAATCGCCCTCTCTGCAGTTTCAGGCGGCATGTACGAGATTGGCGACGACCTTCCTACGCTTGGTGAATCAGCAGAGCGGCTGGCGCTGGTAAAGAATCAGGATCTTCTCAACATGGCGCGCATCGGCAAGGCCTCGATTCCGCTTGATCTGATGACCTACTCGGCAGACGATGCACAACCCAGTGAGTTTCTGCTCAAAGAAAGCCCACGACAAAACATTCTGACAGTCTTTAACTGGTCAGACAAAGAGAGTGTGCGGTCGATCACGCTCACATCTCTCGGACTTCAGCCGGGCGGCAGCTACCAGGCTACTGAAGTGCTGGGCAATCAGAGTTGCTGCGCGCTCACGGGCGGATCTATTGCTCTCAAACTTGCGCCTCATTCCGTCGCGGTACTCAAGTTAGTTGACCCTTCCATCCCTGCATCTGCGCCGCAGTTCTCTTTGCACGCGCGTGAAACAGCCAAGGCTGGTGAAACTCTCAACTTCAGTGCTGACACAGAATCTGTCTCCGCACCGATTCTCATTTACCACTGGAATTTCGGCGACGGCGTAGAGGCCGATGGAGCTGATGTGCACCACGCCTACACGCACTCAGGCCAGTACCAGATCAAAGTTACTGCGGCGGGCATTGACGGCCTTGATGATTCAAAGACTCTCGCGATTCAGGTGCCGGGCGCAATCGACACTCGTTTCACACCGGAACAAAAGCGGCGCCCTGAGTAACGGCGCTCGACCAATTCAGGAGCAGGCATGGAATTGAAACAAAACAGCGAGGTCAACCGGCTGGCGGATTCACCGAAGCGGCCCGACGTTGCTGTTGTTGGCGAAATCAATCCAGACATTATTCTGCAAGGCCTGCCGCGCGAGCTTCCTGAAGAGCGCGAGACGCTCGCCAGCGGCTGCACACTCACGCTCGGCGGATCGTCGTCGATCTTTGCGCACAATCTTGCCTTGCTCGGCGCCACAGTCACCTTCAGCGCGCGTGTGGGCGACGACCATTTCGCCGACATGTGCCTGCGCGAGATGATCAGCGCCGGCGTCAATGTCGATCGCGTTGTGCGCGCAACAAGCGGCAGTGGCACTGGAGTCACCCTTATCCTCCCGCTCGCCGAAACCCGCCGCATCCTCACCTTCCCCGGCGCGATGGCCGAACTCAGCCTCGAAGATCTGGATTTGGACTTCATCGCCAGCGCCTCGCACTTTCATCTCTCCTCTCTCTTTCTTCATCGCAAGCTCTTCCCCGATATTCCCTGGCTTTTTGAACAGATGAAGCTGCGTGGCCTCACTACTTCACTCGACACCAACGACGATCCCGAAGACCGTTGGGAGGGAGTGGTTGATCGCATTCTCCCGTTCGTCGATGTATTCTTCGGCACTGAAGAAGATCTGCGCAAGATCGCCGGGGTGGAACAGGCTGAAGCATTCCTTGCTCAGCGTGTGCCCGTACTCGCGGTCAAACGCGGCGCACACGGAGCCTCTGTCTACTGCGCAGGCCGCCGCTACGACGCCTCTGCGCTGCGAGTTGATGCTGTCGATGCAGTCGGCGCCGGCGACACCTTCGACGCAGGCTTTTTGCATCAATGGCTGCGCCGGGCACCACTCGATCAGTGCCTTGCGTACGGCATTTTAGCAGGCGGGCTTTCTGTTACGCGCGCCGGCGGCACTGCGGCCTTCCGCGAGGAGGCCCACCGCCAGAGATTCTTTGAACGCCACTGGCAGGAAGGCGTGTTAGCGCCTTAGAGATTTAATCCTTGAAACAAACTTTTCACTAAGTCCTGAGTCTGCATTTTCCGCAGCTCCTGACGAGAAAACGGACCGCGTGGTTCGCTCGGGGATTTTTGCGCATAAAAAGACGTAACTCCCCAGTAAACCCTGACAGCAGTTACAAAAAAGCAAAGAGATCGAAAACAAGGTGAGTAACCATGACAACCCAGACGCACCCAAGCGGCGGTGCCGCTACAGTTGAAAACCCGGTAAGCGCGATGCGCCAGCTTTTCCAACAGAATCGCGCAGGTAAGTCCCGAGGCATTTATGCAGTGTGCTCAGCCCACCCACTTGTTCTCGATGCAGCATTTGTTCAAGCCTCAGCAGACAAGAGCCTGTTGTTGATCGAGGCGACCTGCAATCAGGTCAATCAAGATGGTGGTTACACCGGCTATACTCCGGCGGGCTTTCGTGACTATGTGCACGCGCTTGCCGCCGCTGCGGGCTTTCCCGTTGAGCAACTGATTCTCGGCGGTGACCACCTCGGCCCCAATCCCTGGCGTTCGCAGCCTGCCGACGTGGCGATGGAGAAGGCTTTGGCAATGGTCCACGCTTATGCCTCGGCCGGCTTCACAAAGATCCATCTCGATGCAAGCATGCGCTGCGCCGACGACCCTGTTGCGCTGAGCGACGCCGACATAGCCGAGCGCACGGCCCGCCTCTGCGAAGTTGCAGAGGCTGCTACAGCCCACGCCTCCATCCGTCCCGTCTACATTGTCGGAACAGAGGTGCCGATCCCCGGCGGCGCGCAAGGCGAGCTGGAAATCGAGGTCACCAGCACCTCCAGTGTGAAGCAGACTCTCGATGTCCATCGCGATGCGTTCAAGCTGCGCGGACTCTTATCCGCATGGGAGCGCGTGGTTGGCGTCGTAGTGCAGCCCGGCGTCGAGTTTGGTGACGAAACTATCGCCGATTACATTCCCGAGAAAGCGATCGAGCTGTCCAAGTGGATTCTGAGTGTCGAAGGGATCATCTTTGAGGCGCACTCCACCGACTACCAAACTGGAGATTCACTTGGCCACTTGGTGCGCGATCATTTCGCAATTCTTAAAGTCGGACCCGAACTCACTTTTGCGCTACGCGAGGTTGTCTTTGGCCTGGCACATGTTGAGGCAGAATGGATCGCTGATGAGACAAAGTCCCGGATTCGCGCCACACTCGACCAGGTAATGGTCAACAATCCAGATAATTGGCAAGGCTACTATCAAGGCGACGCGCATCACCTCCAGATTGCCCGCGCCTATAGTCTCAGCGACCGAATCCGCTACTACTGGCCCAACGCCGAGGTCTCGTCGGCTCTTTCCGTGCTGATCGAGAACCTCACTCGCCATCCAGCGCCTCTGCCTCTGCTGGCGCAGTATCTGCCTAATCAGGCCGAAGCGATACGCCGGGGCGAGATCGCGAACAATCCTCGCGACCTCATTCGTCATCGTGTTCGGCAGACACTCGAGCGCTACTCCCACGCCTGCGGTCTATAGCGAAACCAGGGATGGTGTATCCCGAAAGTACGCCCTTCCAGTTGACGCGACCATCAGGGAGCGGCAACCTTGAACAAAACTCAACAGGACACAGGAACCCTGGTTTCGCTCTAGTACTACAGTTGTAACTAAGTGGCAGGAAGCAGGGAGCCTCGTTTTCGGTAGTGGCA
>CAZHKN010000021.1:0-34206 GCA_964532725.1 uncultured Occallatibacter sp. | reverse complement strand
GGAAGCGGACCAGAAATGAGCGGAGTTTGCCAGTGAGGTTGGCTGATAGTGACTATAGATAGCGTCTGCCACAGCCTTAGGACGATCTTGTGCAACTGTATACAAGCCGCCAATAATGCCTTGAAGCTCCGTGAATTCCTTAACTAGCTCACATGTCAAATCTGCCTTCGCGAGTGCTGCCGCAGCAAAAACCGTTGACCTATCTAAGCTGAAGGCTCGCTTGTGCAGCTCGTCAGTCAACTCATCCACAAGCACTTTCATTCGTTTGGACTTTTCGTAGTAACTCCCCAATTCTTTTTGGAAAGTGACAGTCTTAAGCAGATCAACACGATCTTCGAGCTTAATCTTCTGGTCTACTTCCCAGAAGAAGCGCGCATCTTTGAAGCGGGCGCGCAGTACTCGCTCATTGCCGTGGCTGATGATCGCTTCGCCTTCAGTATCGACCTCAATATTCAGAACCGCAAGAAAATGCGGAGCCAGTTTGCCGTCTGCGCGTTCGACGGCGAAATACTTCTGATGGTCGCGCATCACCGTGACGAGGACTTCCTCAGGCAGCGCCAGATACTCCGGCTCAAAGTTGCCCAGGATCACACTGGGCCACTCGGTGAGATGGACGACTGTCTCAAGCAACGGCTCATCTTCGCGCCAGCGCGCGCCTTCAACCATGCGCGTCGCCTTGTCGAGCGCCTTGCGGATTGAGTGGCGACGCTCGGCGACATCGGCGACCACGAAGGCCTTGCGCAACTCCTCTACATAACTCTTCGGAGAAGCAAAAACAACGGGCGCTTCTCCATGTAATACGCGATGGCCGCGGCTTAGGTTGCCTGCGGTGATACCGGCAATCTCCAGCGGAACAACGGAGCTGTCAAGCAGCGCAACAACCCAGCGAACGGGGCGTACAAACCGCTCCGGCTTGCCCGCGCGCCAGTACATATTTTTTGCCCAGTAAATGGCGAGGACTTCTTTGGGTAGCTCCGCTGTCAGCAACTCCGCTGCGGTTTTCCCTAGGCGCTTGACCGTCGCACCAACGTACTCGCCTTTGGCGTTCGTGATTTTTTCGAGAGCGGCAACCGACACGCCGGCCTTCTTGGCAAATGCCTCGGCAGCCGGCGTGGCCGCGCCGTCTTTGAAGGCGACCTTCCACGATGGGCCGGTGAGCTGCTCATCGGTATCGGCCTGGCTCGGCTCAACACCTTCGACCACGACAGCCAAACGGCGCGGGGTCGAATAAGTCGTCACTTTAGACGCAGGGGTAAGCAGCCGCTCGCGGGTGAGCAGATCTGTGACGCGGCGGCCCAGCTCGGCCTCGGCGGAGGCAATCATGCGGGCGGGAACTTCGTCCAACCCAATCTCGAATAAGAAGTCAGTCATAATTCTTTTGCTTTCTCGCTTAAAAGGGCGAATTAATTCGATCCTTCATGAATTGGATTTTCTACGGGGCCTACAATCTTGCCGTGTCGATTGATCGCAAACCAATTTCCACCGGAAAAATAGGAATAATCCCCCATCATTTTGGATGTGCATCCCTTGCATCCCAACCATCGGCCTTTGTAAAACTCAAGGATTCCATCAAGTTCCATCGGAACGACAAGATTTCCTTTCATATTTGCCAGTCCCCATTTTCCATTTCGCGCTACCCTCACCAAACCGTGATGAAAGGGGCTAGGTCCCCAATCGAGCTCAGCCACATCCTTCACCAGTATCCTGCCATTCTTATCGAAGTAAAACCAGCAAGTCTGCTCGGAACATGCCGCTGTCAGATGTCGCCGTCCAACCCGAAAAGGTTGGATACCAATGGAAGACTCCAAAAGGAACGACTTCAGCAGGCTCACCGCCACATAAAGCTGACCATCTCTGGTCTCGATAGCACAGGAGGGAAGCTCAATCAACTCTCGATCAATCTCACATTTTCCTGCCTGAGCTATTTGGCCCGTTGCCTGACATGAAAGAGCAAGGAAGACTACGAGTCCTATAAGTGCATTTGCCAGAAATCGCATCATTTCCTCTCGCGCAATCTCTTCTCGCAACCAGCAGCCCCGAACCTTAGTGCTCTAAGAAACCGTCTGCTGCGCGGCATAAACCTTCGCCGCACCAACGGCCAGATTACGAATCCGCGCAATTACGCCAACGCGCTCGGTGACGCTGATGGCTCCGCGGGCGTCGAGAATGTTGAACAGATTGGAGCATTTGAGCGCCAGCTCGTAGGTAGACATTAGCGGCAAGCGGCGCTTCTCCAACTCCGTTGCGGATTCGTCTGCCAAAATCTTGTTGCCCTCGGCAAGCAGCGTCTGAGCCTCTTGCTCATACGATGCGAAATGCTCCCAAAGTTTGCCGACATCGGCTTTTTCGAAGTTATACACCGAGTATTGCAATTCTTCTGTCAGCCTGACATCGCCATAAGTTACCACTGCGCCGGTATCGGGGTCACGCGCCCAGACGACATCGTAGACTGAATCCACATCCTGGAGGAACGCGCAGAGGCGTTCAAGGCCATAAGTCAGCTCGGCGCAGATGGGGTCGAGGTCGAGGCCGCCGCACTGCTGGAAGTACGTGAACTGGGTGATCTCCATGCCATCCATCATGACCTGCCAGCCGACGCCCCACGCGCCCACGGTCGGGCCTTCCCAGTTGTCTTCTTCAAATTTGACGTCGTGCTTTTTGAGGTCGATGCCGATGGCTTCGAGGGATTGCAGATACAGCTCCTGCACGTTGACCGGCGGCGGCTTCAGGATCAACTGAAACTGAGTGTGGCGGAAGAGCCGGTTGGGATTCTCGCCGTAGCGGCCGTCGGCAGGGCGGCGCGAGGGCTGCGCATAGCCCACCTTGTACGGCTTCGGCCCCTGCACACGCAAAAAGGTCTCCGGCGCCATGGTTCCCGCGCCAACCTCCACGTCATAGGGCTGTTGCAGAATGCAGCCGCGCGCAGCCCAAAAGCTCTGTAGGCTGAAGAGCAGCTCCTGAAAGGTGAGCGCGGTAGGTTTCACTGAGGTATCAAGCTGGGATACAGGCACGGGCAATCTCTCTATTCAGAACTTTCCCGATTTTAGCAGCAGTGAGCAGAGTCCGGCGTGGCCAGCCGCTATCCGAGACAGAATCGGTTTGAGTCCCGGCGCAAGTGCCAATAATCGATTGTTTATCTCATATCCTTACCGTTCATCTATTGGGATTCCGGGCATTTCCCTCCTGCAACCCTTGCTTTCGTTGCCCTCCATCTGAAACTCTGCTGAACAGGGGGATAAATGAGAAAGATTCTCGTAGCTCTTTTGCTGCTCACTCCTTTGTTTCTGAAAGCCGAGCCGCGGCGTGAGGAGTACAACATCGTTGTTCATGTTGTGGGTTCCCGGCTGCTGACAGCTTGCATACCGAATGGCGCCGGCAATTTCTGTAACCACATGCAGTCTCTGACGGCGGTTATTGATGGAAAGAAAGTAACGCTCGAATCGAACGAAAAAAGCGATGCGCTCCTGAAAACTGGGGACTATAACGCAAAATTTGTTCAGGAAAAACCAACCCCAGATTATGAGCAGCGTATAGAGTACGAGCTTCTCTTTCATGACGGTAAAACCCACAAATACATCGTGGTCGAGATCTTGCACGAATAGCGCGCAGAGCCTTCGCCGGCTACAAACGCGCCAGCGCCTCGGCCGAGCGCAATTTGCGTTCGAGGTGCCGCTCAAGCGCCTGGAGGGTGAAACGGCGCAGGTCTTGGCCGCGGCGGCGGGGCCAAGGTTCGCCGGCGAAACTCGCCGCTGGCGAACGCAGCATGCGCTGTGCCAGTTGCCAGGAATCGGCGCAGAGTCCATTCGCGCTGCCATTGCGATGCAGCGCGCAGAAAAGCCCATCTCCGAGCGAGTTGAACGAAATCTCCGCTCCATGCAATGGCTCGCCGCAGGCTGTGCAATGGGCAATGTCCGGCAATAGGCCCATCAGCCGCGTCATCCAAAGCTGGAAGTAGGTCAGCGGCATCCACGGCTGGATGGTTTCTGACTGGACAGCGTTCGTATGCTCCAGCACCGAGAGCAGCAGGCGAAAAACCGTCTCCTGGGGATCGTGCTCGGGGAGGGCCTCGTCCAGAGTTTCAGCGAAAAAACTCAGTACCGCCATGCGTGCGTGGTCAACCGGCGCAGAGAGCGGAGAGCGAATAATCTCAAGCTGATCGAGCCGGACCAGCTCCTGCCGGGGCCGCTCGACAAACCAGGCGCGGGCCACGGTCATCGGCTCCAGCGCCCCTCCAAAACGCTTGCGGCTCTTGAGAGCGGCCTTGGCCACGCCCTTGACCTTGCCGTAGTCGCGGGTAAAAAAGCTCACCACAAGATCGGCCTCCTGCACCGGCCAAGTGCGTAAAACCACCGCTTCTGAGGTGAGAACATTCATCGGTTTCTATCATCGCATTGCGGCACAAACACGAACGCGCATCCCGGTGATCGGAATGCGCGTGGATAAATAACGAGTTAACCGGTCTGCTGCTCGCAGGCCAGTTGAGCGAAATGAAGCCGACAATAGCGGCCAAATTTCCGCCGTACGTGTAGTACCCGCCGTACGCGCAGTGCTTAGCGGCCGAAGTGGGCGGCGTTCTTTTCAGTAAAGCTGGCCCACTTCTCGGGCAGGTCGTCTTGAGCGAAGATGGCCGAGACAGGGCATGCCGGGACACAAGCGCCGCAGTCGATGCACTCGACCGGGTCAATGAACAACTGGTCGGCCTCGGCGTGTCCTGCTTCGTCTTTTTTGGGGTGGATGCAATCGACGGGACAGGCGTCCACACAGGCGGTGTCCTTGGTGCCGATACAGGGTTCTGCAATGATGTATGCCATCTCTGAATTCTCCGGAAGGGGAATGCTTCGACGCTGATAGTAGCACACCACCCCCTAGTCTGGAAGCGATTGGTTTGCATGGATTTTGCCATGCGGGAATCATCGAACTGACACGGCCTAAAATAGCTCCCCATGAGCACACGAACTCGATTCGCTCCCGAGCCGACATCCGCTCCCGGCGATTTCTACGTCGAAAAAGGGTGTTGCGCTTCGTGCGGAATGCCGCAGACTGTAGCTCCAGATCTTGTGGGATGGGTGAATGACGACGATAAAGAAAGACGCCATTGCCGCTGGAAGAAACAGCCCATAACCGAGGATGAGTTGGAACGCGCATTTGCCGTCTTCGAAGCACAGGAACTCGGCTGTCACCGGTACGCTGGCAGCGACCCTGCAATTCAACAGCGAATCGGATTTGAGAACTGCGATTTTCCGGTGAACGGGTCTGGACGGGACGAAGCGCAGACAGTGCTGCGGCAGACGGCGACCTACAAGCGGCGTCCTGCGATCTGGTCAAAGGCACGGCGGCGGAAACGGTGAAGCGCCAGCGAACTTAACGGGCACCCTACCTCGCCGCACGCGCCGCCCTCCGCGCCGCGAACTCCTGCGCCGAGGGGATCGGCGAAAGATTACTTCCCGAGAACATTTCCACAAATAGACCCAAGATTTCCACGTGGAACACTTTATTTGATGCTAATATTTCGCGACTATCGAGCAAGTATTTTCCTCCAGAGAAATTCGTCACTGTACCGTCAGCTTCCTCCACCAGCAAAATTCCAGCCGCCGTATCCCAGGGATTTAGGTTGAACTCCCAAAAAGCGTCCAACCGGCCTGCAGCAACATACGCCAGATCGAGCGCGGCTGAGCCCGCCCGTCGAACCCCGTGCGAACGCAGACTGAACTCGTGGTAGAAGTGAATATTCGGCGTCTCGTGGCGTTTGCGGCTGGGAAAACCGGTGGCCACTAGCGCCTCACCCAGCTCTGGCGTACGCGAAACCCGCAGCGGCTTGCCGTTCAGCCACGCCCCCTGGCCCCGCTCTGCGGTATATAGCTCGTCCCGCATCGGATCGTAGATCACAGCCGCAACCAGCGTTCCATCCTGCTCCGACGTCAACTCTGGCGCTCGCTCTTCAAGTCCCATCGAGACGCAGAAATGCGGAAAGCCGTGCGCGAAGTTGGTTGTGCCGTCAAGTGGGTCCACATACCAGCGGAACCGGCCATCGAGCCGTTCCCGCGTTCCCTCTTCGCCGTAGATCCCGTGATCCGGGAAGGCCTCGCCGAGTCGCGTCCGGATCAGTGTCTCCACAGTACGGTCGGCCACGGTAACCAGGTCTACGTCGCCCTTGTACTCGGTCTCCACGCCTTGCGAAAAGAACTCGCGCAGTCGCGCTCCGCCTTCGCGCGCGATTACCGCTGCCTGCGGAACCCAGCGCAGGTTTTTTTCAGTTATTTCGACCTCTGCCAACAATTCTCCTTCTTCAAAGCCGCTCATGCGCCGTTTCCGATCGGCGCTCTTGTGCCAACGCCCTCGCTGCGCACCTCGCGCTTGCGCGACGCTTCGCTGATGGTCCGAATCTGATGTTTGTAGATAAAGAGATTTGGCTGCCCATCGCGCGTGAGGCGCAGCATTCCCTCGTCGAAGTACTCAATCCAGCCGCGCACCGTTTCGCCATCGCGGAGCTTGACCAGCACCTGTATCTGCCGGTCGCTCAATGAGCGCAGGTAGAGCGCTTCCTCGCCGGTTTCACCCGGCGGCGGCCCTTTGCGGCGACGAGATGGGGTAGGTGGGTTCATCAAGCCATTGTATGCGAAAAGTACGGACTTGTATCTTGGACCAAATCGCACGAAAGCACTCAGTTCCCTTTCGACGGCGTGTCCTGAAAATAGCCGGTCTTATAGCGGAGATTGAAGGCCGAAGCTGTCGCGCGCGGCACCGTTACCAACAGCCGATGAAAGGACCGTCCCGGCTCTTGATTCTTCGGATAGTAGCCGAGCAAGTATTGGGTTCGCAGGTCCTCGCTCACCTTGGTGAAAGCCTTGTCCAAACCGCCCTCATCGATGTAAAAATACTTGCCGCCTGTCTCTTCAGACAGTGTAATCAGAGCGTGTTCGCCGCCTAACTCGCGCCCTGCGCTGGCTGCAATGGGCACGTCGATCAGGCTGTAGATCATCACCTCGTTGCGCAGCGCCGACTCCAGCGCCTCGGCATACGTCGTACCCTTCACCGTGTCACCGCCGTCGGAGACAAGGATAAGAACCTTACGCCCCGCCTGCTTTCCCAGCTTGTCGGAACCCATATAGATCGCGTCATAAAGCGCCGTGGCATAGTCACCATGGAGGCGGTCAAGTCCATGCTCAATCTGGCTGAGCTTGTTGGTGAAGGGGGTCAGTTCGTGAACATCGGTGGCAAACTCCAACACGCTCATCTTGTCCTGCGGGCGCAGCAGCGCTCGGGCAAAACGCCGCGCGGCATTGGACTCCTCGGTCATGTCTTTCTGCACGCTGCCGCTGGTATCAATTGCTAGCGTCAGGTTGAGCGGCAGTTCGGACTGGCGTTCGAAGACACGTATCTCCTGCGGCCGGCCATCTTCCCTGATCGAAAAATCATCCCGCGTCAACCCACCGACAATCGCGCCGGTCGCATCAGTCACGTTAACAAAGATATTCACCAGCCGCACATCGACGCGCAGGGTCGTGTCCTGTGCGCAGGCGGTCGCTGCGAACATCGTGATCAGCGCAATTGGAATGAAACGCCAAAATATACCGGCAAAGCTGTCATCCTGAGCGCAGCTCAGCGGAGTCGCAGGACCTGGACTTACATTCTTACCCGCCATGCGCAGTCTCCACTCCGGCCACAGTGTGCCCTGCGGGAAACGGTTCACCATCAGCCCAGACAGCCCCATCAACGAAAGTCTCCTTCTTCCAGATGGGCACGGTCTTCTTGAGGGTATCGATCAGCCAGCGGTTGGCCTCGAAGGCCTGCGCACGGTGTGCCGAGGCCACAGCGATCAGCACACTGGTTTCGCCTATATTGAGACGGCCCAGCCGGTGAACCATCGTCACATGACGAACACTGAACCGGCTGATAGCTTGTCGGGAGAGTTCCTGCATCTGCTTGAGCGCCATTTCTTCGTACGCTTCGTAGTCGAGATAGAGCGTTTGCCTACCGCGCGTGTTGTTGCGCACGATACCGTCAAAAACCACCACTGCGCCGTCCTCGCCTTCTTTGGCTGCGGCAATCAGTCTCGGCGCATCAATCGGTTCGCGGGTCAGGTCAATCATTGTTCGTCCCCCACACGATAAAACGTTCGCCGTGCGCGGAGCACCGCCGGAGACGGGGGGAAGCAGGCCTACTTCATCGCCCTCGCTCAGTACGCGGGAGGTTTGAACGTATTCCGCATTTACGCTGATGGCGATCCCTTGCAGCGCAAGCTCAGGCAAGGGCTGGGTGAATCCGTCACCAAGCCGCGCCAGCAAATCAGCCACGGTTGAGCCTTCGGTCAACTCAACGGTCGCCGCCGTCGCGCCCAGCCAGTCTTTCAACATACCGAAAGGGAGAACTCTCACTCGCATCGTTCCCACAGAATACCGTCTGCAACTTAGACGCGGCGCTGATTCATTCGGACCAACAGGCAAGACGCAAAAAGAAAGGCCGGCAATTACCCGGCCTCCTTTGCATTTCTTCATTCCTTACGGGTTTATGCCGCCTGGCTTACCACCAGTTCAGAATCCACGGAATGCCGTGCGGGCATCGCCTTCAGTTGCGGCAATGCCACAGCCAGCACGTCTTCAATATGCCGCGCGTAGTGGATTTCTACTCCCTCCATCAGCTCCGGCGTCAGATCTTCCTCCACGTCCTGCTGGTTGTCGGCGGGCAGAATGATAGTTTCAATTCCAGCACGACGGGCAGCCAGCAGTTTTTCCTTGATTCCCCCGACGGGCAACACATTCCCGCTCAGCGTAATCTCGCCGGTCATCGCGGTCAGCGGGCGTACTGGTGTATCGGTCAGCAGCGAGGCAAGCACCGTCGCCATCGTGACGCCCGCGGACGGTCCATCCTTAGGAATCGCGCCTGCCGGAACGTGAATGTGCAGGTCGATATCCTTGGTAAAGTCATCGGCGAGGCCCAGCATGGCCGCATTCGACCGCACCCAGGTCAGCGCCGCCTGCATCGACTCCTGCATTACGCCGCCGATCTGCCCGGTCATCGAGAAGCCGCCCTTGCCCTTCATCCGGTTGGCCTCGATAAAGAGGATGTCGCCGCCAGAGGGTGTCCAAGCCAGCCCAACAGCCACGCCTGGACGCTTGACGCGCTCGGCAACCTCGGTGTCCACGCGAACCTGAATTCCGCCCAGGAACTCCTTCAAGATCTCCTTGGTGATGACCAGCTTTTCCGTCTTACCCTCGACCACGCGCCGGGCCTGCTTGCGGCAGACTGTCCCCAGCACCTGCTCCAGCTTTCGAACACCGGCCTCGCGCGTGTAATGACGCACGGCATAGCGCACCGCCTCGTCGGGAAACTCGATCTGCTCCTCGCTGATCCCGTTCTCCTTGATCTGCCGGGGAATCAGATACTGGAAGGCGATATGCACCTTCTCCTCTTCGCTGTAGCCTTGCAGCGGGATCAACTCCATGCGGTCCAACAGTGGCGCCGGAACCGGATCGAGCTGGTTGGCGGTACAGATAAACAGCACCTTGGAAAGGTCAAACTGCACGTCCAGATAGTTGTCGCGGAAGGTATTGTTCTGTTCCGGGTCCAGCGTTTCGAGTAGAGCTGACGCCGGGTCTCCGCGGAAGTCGCGGCCCAATTTATCGATCTCGTCCAGCATGATCACCGGATCATTGGTGTCGGCGCGGCGAATACTCTGAATAATCTGCCCCGGTAAAGCGCCGATATACGTCCGGCGATGGCCGCGAATTTCCGCCTCATCGTGCATGCCGCCGACCGCAATGCGCTGAAATTTACGGCCTAGCGCCCGCGCAATCGAGCGTCCCAGGCTGGTTTTCCCCACTCCCGGCGGGCCGACAAAGCAAAGAATCGGCCCCTTCATATCCGGCTTCAGCTCCAGAACGCTCAGGTAGTCGAGAATGCGGTCCTTCACCTTTTTCAGCTCGTAATGATCCTCATCCAGAATCTCCTTGGCCTTGTTGATATCCACCTCGGAGCCGCTGCTCTTGGCCCAGGGCAGCACCGCCAGCCATTCGATGTAATTGCGCGTCAGCGAGTAGTCGGCGGCCATCGGAGACATCCGCGAGAGCCGGGTCAGCTCCTTGTGCGCTTCCTTCTTCACGTCCTCGGGCATCCCGGCAGTGTCGATCTTCTGGCGCAGCTCATCAATCTCGCGCTGCCCCTCGTCGGTATCGCCCAGTTCCTTCTGAATCGCCTTCAACTGCTCGCGCAGGTAGTAATCGCGCTGCGACTGCTGCACTTGATCCTGTACATCTGTCTGGATCTTGGTGCGCAACTGCTGCACCTCGATCTCCTTGGCCAGATGCTTGTTCAGCAGTTCCAGCCGCTCGACGATGCTCGCTGTGCGCAGCAGTTCCTGTTTGTCGTCTGTGGTCAAAAATGGCAGGGACGAGGCGACAAAATCCACTAGCCGGCTGGAGTCTTCAATATTTGCGGCAATCGTGCGCAGCTCATCAGAAAGGGTTGGGCTTTCGCTCACGATCTGCTGGAACTGACTCACCACATTGCGCGCAATCGCCTCGACGCTAGACGAAGCCTCCGGTTGCTCATCCTCCAGAACCTCCACCTCGGCAATCATGTACGGCTCGGTCTGGGTAAATCTCAGCAGCCGCACTCTCTCCACGCCCTCGGTAAAGACAAAACGGCTCTGGTTAGGCATGCGCACTACTTTATGCACCGTGGCCAGTGTTCCCACGGTATGCAGGTCTGTTGGCGTGGGCGTGTCTAGGCGCGGGTCCAGCTGCGCGGTCACGATGATCGTGCGCTCCTCTCCCAAAGCCTCAATCAGCTGGATGGAGCTTTCCCGGCCAACTGTCAACGGCAACACCGAGTGAGGGAAGAGAACCGTATCGCGAACGGGGAGTACGGAAATTTTGCGAACTCCACCCAAATGCTTCTTGGGAGGAACCTGCTGAATCGAAGTCGGTGATTGGCTTGACATTGAGTGTCCTCGTATCAACTATTTCTTCGTTAGACAACGCAGATACAGAAAAGTTTCAGAAATATTACCGCCCAAACCCATCCCCTTCACACGCTCCTCCCTGTTCCTACGCCGAGGCCAACGACCGGGTTCCGGTGATATTGCCCCGCCCGCACACAGCCCATCGGCATCCAGATCCTCCACGCATTTCATGGCCTTTCGCCCAGCATCAGCCAGCCGGAACGGATTGAATGTTCTTGTCTCTGGCGAAGTATATCGGCGTAAACCGAAGGAGGGTGAGTGAAATGGAAGCACTGACTGGCCTACCCAAACCCGCTCAAGTCATTTAGAAAAACTGAGTTGCAGATGAGTAGGTTCTAAGACCTGAATCCGGTCGTGAGCCGGGCGCTCAAGGGAATTTATTTCTGCGCTTCCCGGTAGCGCCCCAGCTCTTTCACCATCACGCAATGGTGGTGGAGCGCCGCAACCGCGCTCTCCGCTTCCGCCAGCGACTTGATCTGGCAATCGACATAAAAAATATATTCCCAGGGCTTGCCATGCACGGGGCGGGATTCTATCTTGGTCAGGTTTGTTCCCAGCGCCGCCAGCTCTGTCAACGCGGAGACCAGCGAGCCGGGCTTGTTCTCGAGCGAAAAGGCCAGGCTGATCTTGTTCGAGGCCGGGTCAACTTCCGCATTCTCAGCGCGGCGCACCAGAAAGAAACGCGTGAAATTCTCAGGATTATCCTCGATATCAGCTTCCAGAATCTGTGCGCCGTAATACTCGGCCGCCGCGCGGCTGGCAATTGCGGCTGCATGGCGGTCGCGCAGCGCCACCAACTGCTTTACGCTGCCCGCCGTG
This sequence comes from uncultured Occallatibacter sp., assembly GCA_964532725.1. Classification (GTDB taxonomy): domain Bacteria; phylum Acidobacteriota; class Terriglobia; order Terriglobales; family Acidobacteriaceae; genus Telmatobacter. Next base: position 22,427 of record CAZHKN010000021.1, on the reverse strand, counting down.
TCATAAAAAGCATAGGCCTCCATCTTCGGGTGCCGGGCGAGATACTGCTTGCACTGTGCCAGCGCGATGGGGTGCGAAAAGACGCGGTCGATCTCGCCGATGGAAGTGCCGGATATCGCAATCAGATTGTGACGAATACGCAGCTCCGTCTCCCGCTCCACTTTCACATCGTGCGCCAGCAAGAGGTCGTAATGTTCTGAGACCGGCCCGGCCAGGCTGTTCTCTATCGGAATTACCGCCGCCTCGACCGTGCCCTGGCTCAGTGAGCGAAAAACCTCGGCGGAGAGGGAATGGGGAACGATGGCCGCGCCGGCAACCATCTTGACTGCCGCTTCGTGGCTAAATGAGCCGGGTTCTCCCTGGATCGCAATTTTCATTCCTACGGGGGCTACTCCTGATCTGGTTTTATTGACAGGAAAATCTGGCTGGGCTTCCCTGGACTGTTCTTTCGCACCATACCACAGGTTCAGCTCGGAATCGCGGGTGGAATCCTTACTCTCCATCGGGTCTTACCTTCCTAGCCACAAGTCGGCGGCGACAAAGCAAAAGAAAACTGTCGCAATCACGCCGTTCAGCGTGAAGAAAGCCGCGTTCAACCGGCGCAGGTCGCTGGGCGAAACAATCGAGTGCTCATAGCCCAGCAGCAGGCTCACCGCGGCGATCCCTACCCAGCCAGCGGCATGAAAGTGGAAGAGCAGCGCGAACCAGACCAGCAGGGCCAGCGTGCACAGATGCAGCAGCCGCGCCGCCCAGAAAGCCGCCGGAATCCCCAGTGCCTGCGGCAAGCTGTTCAGGCCGACGGCGCGGTCGTGCTCAAAATCCTGGCAGGCGTAGAGCACGTCAAAGCCGGCGACCCAGAGGGTGACAGCGGCAGTGAGCACCAGTATCCGCAGGTCGAGCGAGCCGCGCACCGCAATCCAAGCAGCGGAGGGGGCGAGGCCGAGCGCCAGGCCAAGCACCAGATGCGACCAGCGGGTAACGCGCTTCATGTAGCTGTAGCCAAGCAGGACGACGAGCACGATGGGCGAAAGCAGCAGCGTCAGCCGGTTCAGCTCCGCCGCAGCGACGATGAAGACGAGCGCCATCAGAATCGTAAAGCCAAGCACAAAGTTCCGCGACAATAGCCCGGCAGGAATGGCGCGTGTGCTGGTGCGGGGGTTGGCAGCGTCCAGGTCAGCATCAGCCCAGCGGTTGAAGGCCATCGCCGCCGACCGGGCCGCAACCATCGCGACAAGAATCCAGGCGACGGTACGCCAACCGGGAAGCCCGCGCGCGGCCAGCAGCGTGGCAGTGAGCGCAAAGGGCAGCGCAAAGATCGAGTGCTCCCACTTGATCATCTCCAGCGTCGTCCGCGTCTTCGCCCAGAGGCTTGGCATTGGTGGCTCCATTGATTAGTTTACTTGAGAGGCGGCAGAAATAATTTGCGGTTGATTGCAATCGCTGCGGTAAAATTCTCAAAGGCGCTAAGCTCGCTACTGCGACAAGCAGCGCCCTCTTTCCTTGTATCCAAACTTAGAGCCTTCCCTGTTCGTCGAACTGCTCGTCGAATCAGAGTTTCCCGTCTGGCATCGCTGGGACGGAAACGTCGCAACCCTACTCGAAGTACTCACCGACAAATCCCAGCAGGCATTCAATCCCATCGCCCATCCAGGCGCAACCCTGCGCGACCAGCGCATTCGTTGGGATCGACTGCTTTGGTCTTTGGACCGGCTAGCATCTACGTCCGACTCGAATCTGTTTGAACAGTTTCTCCAACATCCGATGGGTGTTTATGCCTGGAGCCGCCGACTACCACCTGAGCGAAGAAGCGAAATTATCAGCCTCCGCGTTCCGGTTTTCGAATCAAAGGAACGTCATGCATCAGAGAAGCGACGTTTCCTCCAGGCACTGATGCTCGGCTGGTGCGACTCCTGCCCGGACGGCCAATTGCAAGAGTTGCTTGACTGGCCCGAATACTGGAAACCTAAGTTGGAATTTCATGATGTCTGCTATTTATCAAGCCCAATAGACGAATTTCATCGTCGCTGCAATTCTGCCGCAAATGGCAGCGAACAAATGGTTGCGGCGCTTCGGCGAAATCTTGAATTGCTCAATGATTCTGATTTGGTCACGAAAGAGCTTGCGCGCAAGGTTTCAGTTGAGCTTTGGATGAATCTTCTTAAAGACGCAGCCACCGAGAACCCGGCGTCAGAAGATCTTCCTCGCCGTCCAGAGAACTCGACAGCATGGTTTTACCAGGAATTATCAACACATCCGTTTAGCCACCTGAGCGGGTTTGCACGGCAGCTTTCCTTACGACGGCTTCAGGAAGAGCACATCATGAAACACTTCTGGATCTGGCGGCATGGGCGCGACAACTGGAAAAATTTGCTCAATTACACGTCATATTGCGATGAGCCAAAAGTCTTTGACCGGCTTGCGGAGATTGTTCCGCCGGATGAGCTTGCCGCATGGGATGGAATACTCGGCTATCGTGCAGAGAATCACGGTGAAATCACGGCTTTTTGCAAATGGATCTCCCCACAACATGTAGAAGCGCTGCGGCTGCACTTCCAACATAACGACTCGGATTGGCGCACTTGTGCATTCCAGAATTATCTGACCAAGGCACCGGAAATCATTCTGAAGCATCTGTGGGACCATGCGTACAACCTGCCGTTCTGGCAAGCCAAACTGCTGGACAGAAGACTTTTCGCTCCCACATCCTTGCGTTCTCCTGCGACCGTCGCAGACATTCAGGCCGTGGAAGGCGATCTTCGGTTACGCGATCCATTCAATCATCGGGGCATCTGAAGTTTCAACCGCAGGTCCTTCGCTTCGCTCAGGATGACAGGGTGTAGGTATAAGCAAAGAATAGCCTCGGAGGTTGCATCCCTCCGAGGCTGAGTTGTATCCGCTTAGGTGTATTTGCGCAAAGCGCGATTCGCCGTCCGCGTAGGACCGTAGGACTTAGTTCTTCGCTTCGGCGGGCTGGTTGGCGACTTGGAGATAATTCTTCACGCTGAAGACGCCGGGGACGCTGTTGGCTCTCTGGAAGGCTACGTCTTTATCCGCCTGGGTATCGACCGTTCCGTATAACTCGACGTGGCCATTCTGCACCGAGATGCGAATCGGCTTGGCCGGGTCAATGGCGTACTTGCTCAGGAACGAATCGCCGTAAACGGCGCGGGCCACCGCCAAGCGGGTCTGGTCGTCCATCATCGAGACCGGATCGACCTCGATCTCGCCGGTCACATCCTTGACGCCTGGATAGGTAGAGACCAGCGCCAGAGCGGAGTCCTTGTCCACATCCGTCCGGGCATGTCCGCCGAGAGTGACTGCGCCGTTCGAAACACTGACACTGATGGCGTTGAAGGCGTTGCCGTAGCCCACGCGGTCATAGGCCAACTTCTCGGCAAGCTTGGCTTCGAGTTCCTTGTCTGGAATGGTGGGTCCGCCAACCTCAATCAGATTGCGGACGGCGGTGACGCCGCGCGCCTTGCTGACGCGCTTTTCCGCATCGGCCTTGTACTCGTAGAGATCGACCGTGCCGGTGAGCGTGGCGATGCCGTTGTCAACGGCAACCTTTACATCGCGATACTGCTTCTTGTTGAGCTTGGCCGCGGCGTCGTTGGATGCGGGGGTGTTGTCCGCAGCCTGCGCAACTGCATTCAGGCGCGGCGCTGCAAAAGAGATTTGCGGAAGCCCGCAAAGCGTCACGCCGAGCATCAGCGCCAGCGCGGTGCGATAAGAAAAAGTCGTTCTGGTCATGGGAAACTTCCTCCTTGGGGATGCAATCATCGCTTTCGTCATCCGGCCGGAATGACCTGCGTTAGATTAGACACAGCCCGGTCAAAAAGGTTGCGCTGGAGTGGATCGTGCATCCTATGCCAAATGCAACCGCAGGTACTTCGATTCGCTGCGCTTACTCAGGATGACAGCAGTTGCGTTCAGCGGTAGCGGCGCGTGGCTTTGATAACGATAGAGAAGACCCCGGATTCGTCGCGGGCCACCAGCACCGAGACGTGGCGATTGATGGCAACCTCTGCCTGGATCAACTGCTGCGCAGTCGCATTGACATTGGTCGCATAAGTCAGAGTTACGCTGCCGCCTAATTGTTCCTCAACGATCACTCGCGAGGTTGAGTTACCAAGCGCGCCAAGATAGTTGGGATCAACCTTGACCGAGCCCGCGCCGAAGAGCTTCTGCACACGGCTGCTGACAGTTGCGTTGAGCGCGCCACCGAGCAGCGCGTCGGTGGGGTTTACGCTGGACTGCTCCTGTTGTTGCGTGTAGATGCGCTGCTGGTCTTCGGTGCGTCCCAAGGCAAGCAGCGCGACAACGTCAGCTTCCGGCAGTGGCGGGTCGCTGCGGTATGTAATGGACGGCTTGTCGAGGGTTCCATGCAGGCCGAGGGTGATGTCGTAGTCTTCGACGCGCGCGGTGGCGTTGAGGTCGATATTAGGCTGGATGCGGACAGGATTGGTGAAGGAAATCTCGCCGCGCTGGAGCTCGTATTTGGTGCCTGCAATCGTGGCCGAGCCTTCGGTAATCGCCACGCGGCCCAGCAACGAAGGCGAGGCCAGCGTACCCCTCAGATGGAGATCGACATCGCCGGCCAGCTTGGCGAATGCATTCTGAAAATTAAGCTGCGGAGAAGAAGTAAAATGTACGTCAAGACGGATGTGGTTCGACGGCGCGTCGGGCGGCGCAAATGTCTGTACGGCGCGGGCTGAATCGGCAAGCGCGGCCACATCCAGATCGGGACTGATACTGAAGCGCGTGATCAACACATCTCCGCTGAGCAGCAGATTATTTTGCGGCCCTTGCAGATGCAGCTTGGCATCGGCAAGCGAACTTACCCCTTGCGGATAGCGGATGCGAACCCCCTTGCCGTCAACGGAGAGATCGGCGTAGAGGCCATGCTGATAGGCCAGGTAGCCCGTCACGCTCAACTGCCCGCCGCCGCTCAGCGCCGTAAGCGACTTGATCTCCAAACGATTCTGGTTGAATTCGAGTGAGCCGTGCAGATGGCTGAGGCCGTTGGGCAGGTCTTCCAGAGAGAGCGCCGCATCTTCAATATCGATATGCCCGCGCAGATTGGGGTTAGAGAGCGATCCGTGGGCTTCGACTTCGAAGGTCGTGGACCCTGTGGCCGTAAGGTCGGGGTCCAGCGTCTGGGCAAGTTTCAGGTTGATCGCGCCATTGGCGGCAAGGTCCAGTTGTGGCTGCGCGGCAACCGTCACGCCACCCTGCAAGCGCAAGTCGGTCTCCTCGCCGGTGATATGCAGAGGGTCGAGCTGAACGCGGCTATCAGCCAGCGTGGCATGCGCGCCGTCCTCACTGTGCAGCGGGACGCCGGAGACGGTAACAGCCAGTTCCTTGAGGCGCACGTCGCCACGCATCTGCTCGAAATGCGTGAGCGGCCCGTCGAGAGTGACTGTGCCGGCCAGCGAAGATTCCCCGCTGAGACCTCTAACATGCGCCAGCTTGAAGAGTGCGCCGACGTTGAAACGGGAAAAATCGATCTGCGCCTGCGTCTGCATTTCGCTCGTCAACGCAGTTTGGCCGTGAGCGCTCAACCCAGCCGCCTCCAGTTGCGTGGCAAGATCGTAAAACACCGTGCGATTGGCGGTGTGCGCGTTCAATTCCACGTTGCCCATCGTCTGTCCATCGACGATAAGATCAGTTGCCGAGGCGTGGGCCGTAAGGCGTGGATCGTCGAGAGTTCCCAAGCCACTCACCGTGAAGCCAAGTTGGCCGGAAATGGGAAGGCTCAGCGAGTGGATATGATTGACGCGGGCAAGATCGACGCCAGCGCCGCTCGCCTCCAGACGGAAGTGATGAGACTGCAGATCGAGATTCCCTGTGGCGGTTATCGTACCTGCTGGATGCACAGCGGTGAACGAAGTAAGATCGAGTAACTGATCCTCCAGGCCGCCTTGGGCATGAATCCGCTCAAAGGGTTCCCCATCTACTGTGGCATCGGTGAGATCGGCCCAACCGGAGCCATTGAGCGCATGAAGCGGTCCATCGATCTGCAATTCTGCATCGATATTTCCGGTCACAGGCAACTGGAGTCCAGTAAGCGGCAGCAGTTGGTCGATTGCAACTTTACTGCTGCTCACATGCAGATGAGTAATTGAGTTCGGATCGAATTCAGGTGTGCGGGAAGGCGCGGCATCCAGCGTTCCACTCACAATGATTGCCGACTCGCCACGCTTCAGTTCGCCGTGATCGATGGCGATGCGTGCTGCCGCGTAACTGCCCGTGGCTTGGATTGAATCCCATGCAAGCCATTGCGTGGCGCTGGTTTTCTCCGTGCTCACAGGCACTTCGATGGAGAGATTTGTCGCCTGTGCGGAGCCTGCCAGCCGCGGGTTGATTACCGAGCCGGCCCACGAGCCGTGAAACTCCGCCTGCCCGGTGAGCGCGATGGGCAGCGCCGCGGTTCCGGTTTTGCCGTTGCGGGCCAGTCCCAGATCGCGCAGCAGCGTGTCGAACTCATTCAGATTGCCTGATTGAAAATCGACGGCGAGCGACGAGGGGCTAGTCATCGGATATGCGCCGAGATGGCCGTGAGCCTGCACTGCACTGTTGGGCAAATGCAGTTCAAGCTTGCGCAGATCCACAGCGCCGTCGCGCTGGGTGTAGGTTCCGTCGATGATACCGCTCGACGCCACCTTGCCTGCGGCAATCTTCTCCGGCGCGGCCAGGGTCAGCGTGGAAGCCACAGAGAGGGTGCGGACATCGCCTGCAGTCCATGCAGCAACAGCTGGTCCGGTCAGCCGGGCATCAAAGCCCAGGTGCTGAAAAGGACGCTGCGTGGTCATCTCCAGAATCGTATCGAGTGCGACGTTCTTAAACTGCGCGGTAACCTTGCCATTGACGGGAATCTCGATCACGTCCGGATTGAGCGGAGGCCGTTTCGCAGCGGTTTTCTGCTGCGATTTCGCCGTATGTGGATGACCGCCTGCCGGCGCGCTCAACTGTACGGCAGCAACTGAGGGCGGCAGCCAGGGAGCAAGGGCAACCGTGCCTTCAATCTCTCCGCCCTGGCGCAGCCGCGCCTCAATGTTGGTAATCTGCAACTGCTCGGGATCGGCATGCACATGCGCATCGAGGTCAATATCTGTAGAGTAGATCCCTGTACCAATGTAAGCTCCGCCATCTACATGAACGCTGCCATCGAGCCGGAACTGACCAGCCTGACCAGCTCCGTCGAGGTTCAGATGAGCCATGCCCTGCGGCGCAAAGGAATAGCCTGTGATGCCGTCCAGCAAGCGCATATCGAGCAGCCCAACGCACTTGCCCTGCCAGCGGGGATGAGAAAAATCGGTGAGCGAGCCGGTCATCTCCAGGGTTTGATCTTTGACGATGTCGCTATGGGTTGTCAGGCGCAGGCTGCGCAGGTAGGCTGCATTGCGGGTCAGGTCGAGAATGGCTTGCAGGCGGCCCTGCACAAGCTGCGGCTTTCGCCGGGAATTATTTCCCGCGCCTAGCGCCGGACCGCCGCGCAGCAGATTCAAGTCGCTTACGCCCGCCTCGATATGAAAGCTCTCAGGGTCTTTGGCCTGTGCGGGCTGGTAGCTGATGCGCAGCGAAAGATCGTTGGCCGTAAGGTCGAGCGGGATGTAACGATTCTGGAAATCGAATTTGGCGGCACGGTTGTCGTAATGCAGCACACCCTGCTCAACTCCCACTCGGCCTGCCTTCAGGTCAAAGAAATCATTCAGTAGAGAGGCGTTTTTATTCGCGGTCTTATGCGGGGTGGGCGAATTGGTTGTGCCGTCAGGATAGACAATCAGGTGGACGACGGGCTTGCGTAGATCAAGCTCACGGAGCACAAAAGAACTCGGAGTCCACAGACCGGTCCAACTGAGACGGATGCGCAGGCTCTCGATCTTTGCGTAGGGTTCTTCACTTGGAGCCTCCAGGCCATGCAGCACAATTCCGTCGGCCTCTGCTTCCAGCGTGCTGAGATGCCACTGAAATGAGCCGATTTCAACGCGCGCGCCAGTCGCGTCTTCGATGAGAGAAATGATGCGTTGGCGCAGAAAATTCTCGACGCCATTCGAATCGGCCCAGTCGAACAGCCCAACGGATGCGGAAGCCGACGAGATCGTCGGCAAAATCATCAGCAGCGGAAGGAAGCGCCTGAAGAGCCGCCGCAGCCAGCCAGAGATGCTACGCGCCCCCCGTGACGAAATCTTTGCGGCGGGTTGTGGGGACCGAAACCTGATCAAAGCCGTCCCTCCCCATTTGTGCCCACACCTTGGGTTTCCACGCTGTTGAGCGCCGGATCCAATACTTCCACATCTCCCTGCGCGCGCAGATTCTTCAGCCATTCGTCAAACAAAACGTTCACCTGCTGCTGCAACAGGATCTCTTCAATCCGCGGGGCAACGGCATCAAGCGCAGGAATCGTCTGGCCTGCGGTGTATTGCGGAACCAGCGTCTTTTGATAGTAGTCTCGAATTTCCTCGTGAGAGATGAGAATCCCTTGGCGGAAGCGCAACTCGATGAAGCGCAAAATTTCCAGCCGGTAGCGGAGATAAGAGTCAACGCGCTCGGGCGTCAGTTCGTTGGCGGCAAGAAAAGCCTTCCAGCCCGCATCGCTGGCGCAGTTCTGGCGCACGCAGATGGGCACCTCGCGGCGAATTTCCAGCAAACGCGCATCCACCTCGTTCCGCGGCGGCTCCAACGTGTGCGCATCCTCTTCGCGAATCTGCTGCTGGATCAAAGCACGGCTGATCAACTGCTCCAATGCTCGCGGGCGCGTCAGTGCGACCCCTTCCACGGTGACCGGATCCAGCACCGAAAGCCGGATCTCATCGTCCAGATCACTGTCCAGAATGGCGTGATTGTTGACTACAGCAACGACACGGTCAAGAACCGTCGCACTGACGGGCATTGAATTGTTTGATGAAACCTGTCCTCGCATCGGAATCGCAAAGCAAGCCGCAAAAATCCCCAGCACGGCGGATCGCAGCACTGCATTAAGCCGGATTGCGCGGAAGTTTCTCATCAGAATGTCTGCCCCAGGCTGAAGAAGAAGTTGAAGTGGCTGGCTTCGCCAACATGCGGCGCAGTTGTATCGGTAATCACCGGATAGACAGGCGGATTCAGGTTGTAGCTGAAGTCCAGCCGGATGGGGCCGACGGGCGTATGGTAGCGCAAACCAGCCCCAGGCGCATGTACAAAATAATTGAAGCTGCATACGCCCAGCGGTCCGGTCGAGGTCCACGCGCCTTCCGGTTGATTCAACTCCGCGCAACTATCACGGTTGGGCTGATGAATACGCAGAGTGCTGGGCCAGACATCCGAAGAGCCGGCGAAAACATTGCCCATGTCATGGAAGAGAACAACGCTGAGCGTGTCGCCAAACCACGGCAGCGTTGGCGGCGGTAGCCGCATCTCGGTCGAGTTGACCAACACGCCCGCGCCGCCAACCGGGAAGCCGGTCTGCGGATCGCGCGGCCCGGCCTGATTGATAGCAAAGCCCCTCAGCGAGTTAGCCCCGCCGGCATAGAGCCGTTCCGGCAGCGGAATCAGTTCATTGCCGCCCGCTCCGTAGGCGCGCTCCTGCGCATAGCGGGTGCTGCGCGCCAGCACAAAGCGTCCCTTGTCAAAGCTGCTGTAGCTTGCATTGGAGAGATCTAGGCGGTTGAATTCGGCCTCTGCGCCAAAGAACCTGGTGCTAAAAAATTCCTGCACGCTGGTGGAGGTGCCGCGATGCGCGTCCAGTTGCGAGTCGCGAGTATCGTGCGTCCAGTTAAAACCCAGGCCTGCCACGCGCACCGCCGCCGAAAGATCCGTCAGCTCATCCGCGCCAACCTGGAGACTGTTCTTGGCCACTTTGACGCGGCGAAAATCGTATTCGTAAATGAAGGTATTCGCGCGGGTGAAAAATGAATTGGAGGAGTCAAAATGCTCGGTCCAATGCATGCCGGCCTCCAGTTTGGAAGCGACGTACGTTGAAACATCGTGGCTGTTTGCATAGCCGCCAGTGAGCGTCAGCCCGAAGTTGCGATTGCCTTCAAAGTGCGGGTTCTGGAAGAGCAGGTCAATCTTCTGTTCGAGCAATCCATAGGTGCCGCGCAGCGAGGCCGATTGCTCGCGCCCGAAGAGGCCATTGCGCGTGATGTTGAGCAAGACACGCGGACTGATATTGGTTGTGCCGTTCGGAGGGCAGTTAGTGGAGCAGTTGGACTGGGGCGCGCCGCTCTGCGCCTCGAAGCCGAAACCATAAGTGAGCGCCCAGCGCCGCGCCTCTGCCGCCTGGATCAATACCGTTTTGTAGGTTTCACCTCCGGAGGGGTTTTCAACAGCTGTTTCGATCTCGTTGAATAACGCAAATTCGTAGAGATTGCGCTGTGTCTGTTGCAGGGCCGTCAGATTGAGCGGGTCTCCGGCATGAATTGTGATGGCCCGTTCCACGGCATCTTGACGCGTAAAGTGCAACCCGGACAAGAGCACCTTGCGCACGAAAATCTGCTTCCCTTCATGAATGCGGAAGACGACATCAACTTTTGCAGGATCAGTTGCGTCCGCAGATTGCGCTACCTCCACCTGCGCCTGGTCGAAGCCGCGGCTCAGGTAATCCGTGAGCAGAGAATCCCGGTCGCCGGCCAGGCTTTGAGGGGATAGCCCCTGACCAGGAACAGTGCTCAGCAACGCAGTCAACTTCTGTATCCGGTCTTGATCCACATTCGCCGCTACTGGGCTGGCAACAGCACGGGCAAACGGCGGCAGGCCCTCTTTGTCGGCCTCCGGACTCACGATTTCGATCCGTACCGTGCCCACCCGTTGCCGTTCGCCTTCTTCAATCCGATAGGTAATGCGCAACGGCGCGGTGGTGCTGGAGGGCGTCTGCTCCGGCCTTGCCTCTGGTGTACCAACCTCCGATGTCACTTTCACCGCGGGAAATCCATTATTGCGGTAGAGGGCCTGCAATGCACTCACGTCCGCGGTAACCAGCGTCTGGCTGTAAGCGCCATGATGATCCAGTGTATTGGCAGCATGCACGCTCAGCATCTCTTTGAGCGTTGCGGCATTGAAAAAATGGTTGCCTGCAACCGTGACCTGCGCTACGTGCCGCCGCTGGCCCAGATGCACTGTATAGATAATATCGTCGTGCGCAGCGTCGGGAATCTTCTGCTGGTGCTCTACTTTGACATCGAAGTAACCCAGCCTCTGGTAGTAATCGCGCAGCCTGCGGTTCCCTTCGTTGAGCAGATCGTCATCGACCGAACCCTCTTCGAAAACAGGTACCAGGTGCTTGATCTTCGCTGGCCCCAGGTTCGCGCCCTCCACCGTCACTCGCACCACCGGGCCGCGATTCGCCGCGAAAACAAAGCCTGTCTTGTTCTCGCTCTGTGAATATGGTTGCGCCGCCAGTTTCACGTCGGCCTCCAGCCGCTGCTCTTTCTGGTAGTGCTTCAAAACCCCTTCCAACGCGCGGCTGCCGCTCTCGCGCTGAACACGTGCACCGTTGCTCAGGTGCGCGTATTTGCGCAAATCTTCCGGGCTGATGCCTGCATCGCCGCTCACCTCCACGGTCCCGATGCGCGCCTGCGCGCCGCTCTCTACATGAAAAGCAATATCCACCAGCTGATCTTCAGGATGCGGGGTCAGAACGTATGTAATTGCCGGTTGGTGGAATCCATTGTCCGCCAACGCCTGACGCAGCAGATCCTGCGCCTTGGCCAGCTTTTCCTGTGTGAACCGCTCACCGGGAATCAGACGCGAGGCCTGCTCCAATTGCGCATTGAGGGTCGCCCCTTTGGCGCCATCTACTGAGACCACCCCGATAAACTGGCGGGGCTGGCCGCGAAATAGCAGCGTCAGCCCGTCCTGCTCCGGAACGGCCTCGGCTTGCACGGTCTCGTAGAGGCCGGTAGCGAAAAGCTGGCGCAGACTCCGGCGCAGTTCTTCGCGGCTCAGCGGCTTTCCCTCGGCCTGGGCCAGATGCCCGGCCAGCGGAGCGATCCGTTCCTCTGGGACTCCATCAAAAATGATCTTTCGAACCGGCTTGCCCATCCATGGGGAGAATTCGTCCAATGCGCCATTAGGCGGACTCGCTTCCACGGCAAGAAGCGCTGGCGCCACCGGAGGCGCGTCCGGCTGTTGGCTTCCTCCCTCAGGGCAGGAACCGAGTCCGCAGACAAAAAGGCAGGTGAGCAACAACAAAAACCCGCATTGCTTCTCCGGCCTTGTCTTCAATTCCATCCCTCTCGGTAAAAACACAGAAAATAGACTCCGGTTGTGTGCCTGAGCCGCGCGCTCCGATAAAATCGGAGAACCGCGTTCGAAAGACCTGCTCCTGTGCTTAAACCGCTCCCCTTATACTAACGAGGACTGATGGCCAGCGCACGGAAACGCACCTTGCAGAGCAACCGGCGAATAAACTCATGCCCCGATCACGGAAATCCCCCGCGCCCTCCGGCCAACCTGCTGCCCAACTGCCGCGGGAAGGTGAATTTGTGGATGAGAACCCGCAGCCTGAAATTGGCGCAGCTACAGAGGCGTCAATCCCCCCAACCCCTTCCCTGCGAGCTGTTTCCGCCGACCCAATCGAGGCCGATGCGCTGGCCCGCGCCCAGGCAGGAGACCATATTGCTTTCGCCCAACTGTACTCTTTGCATAAAAAGCGCATCTACTCTCTATGCATGCGCATGTTGGGCAATGCCGCGGAGGCGGAAGACCTGACACAAGAGGCTTTTCTGCAACTGCATCGCAAGATTTCAAGCTTCCGCGGCGATTCCGCATTTTCCACCTGGCTGCACAGATTAGCCGTAAATGTAGTCCTGATGCACTTGCGGAAAAAAGGCCTGGCTCTCGTTTCGCTGGATGAAGCGATGGAACCAACAAAGGAACACACTCCCGCGCGCAGTTTTGGCGCTGCCGACCCCAGTCTCGCCGGCGCGATTGACCGGCTGCAGTTGGAGCGGGCGGTCGCCACCCTGCCCAGCGGCTACCGGCTTATTTTTGTCCTCCACGATGTCGAGGGGTTTGAGCACAACGAGATCGCGTCGATGCTCGATTGCTCCATCGGCAACAGCAAGTCACAACTGCACAAAGCACGCCTCAAGCTGCGCGAGGCTCTGCGTGCCTCTACCCCCGCGGAGGCAGGCCAATGACAGAAGAGCAACGCCTGCAAAGCTGCGCGGAGTTCCAGGCAGAGTTGCCTGATCTGATCGGTACCGGCCAGACAATGAGCCTCCATCCTCATATCCAGAGCTGCGAGAACTGCCGCGCTCTGCTTGCCGATCTGGAAACGATTGCAGAAGCCGCCCGCCAGCTTTTCCCCATCGAAGAGCCTCCCGATGAGCTTTGGACACAAATTGAGCAGGCCATCAAGAAGGAAAACTCTAACGGGTAAGGGAACGGACTTTGACTCACAGTTCCGCCGCGGGACTATTTTGCCGAATTCACAACTTGTAGGATGCCTTTTCTCACCCTGGACTGATACTCTTCCATATAACTACTCCTATGAATTCTGAAACCCAAATCGGCCCCGGGCACGACAAGGCCCCATTGCGCCGTATTGTGCTTACCGGCTTCATGGGTTCGGGGAAAAGCACCGTGGGTCCGCTGCTGGCCGAGCGGTTGGGCTGGCAATTCATCGATGCCGATGAATGGATCGAAGCCAAATCTGGCCGCTCCGTCGCCGAGATCTTCGCCCGCCACGGAGAGCCGTTTTTTCGCGCTCTGGAAGAGTCTACGATTGCCCAGCTGGCAGGTCAGGAGGCTCTTGTCCTGGCTCTGGGCGGCGGAGCAATCGAATCCGAGGCCACGCGCGCACTGCTCACAACCACCCCCGGCACACTGCTCATCCATCTGCACGTGGAGTTGGTCACCGCGCTCGCCCGCTGTCAAGGAACGGAAAACGCGCGCCCGGTGCTTGCCGACCGGGCTAATCTGGCAAGCCGTTATGAACGCCGTCTCCTGCTCTACCGGTCTGCCCGCATCTCGATTCCGGTGGACGCGCTGACCCCGGAGCAAGCCGTTGAGGCTGTCGTGAGAGCCACAAAGCGCTGAGCGTATACCCGGCGCACGGTTGCTCCGCGGAGTATTTGACCGAGACTGCATTGTGCCCCACCCCAACCCCAAAGCCCTCCTGTTTCTCATCTGATTTTGGCAAAAACAAGCGCCGGATAGCCGTGTGCAAAGCATTGATTTTTTTGAGAAATCGACTCCCAATACCCTTGATCTCAGATCTATCAAGCTCGATTTTGCAGTAGCCTCAAACCAACCGGGATTCAAGCGGCAGAGAAAATATTTCAAGTACACTTAACATCGAGCAGTGTTTACTAAACATTAGAAAGTATATAAAATATGAGGAGCAGCATAAACGATGCTGAAAACCTCTTAGTGAGCCTCAGCATGGAGCCTCGCTGCGGTTTGCTAACGCTGGCCGTTTTTACATAGCTTTGCCGGGGGCATTATGCGTGTTTCTGACCCAAACCCCGGAAAGTCCGTTTTTTCTACTGAACTGCCGCTGCTTCTGGTAGATTTCCGCCTTGCATCAAACGTACGTTTTCAAAGTGGATTATTTTTCTGCTATCGAGACCCTGCGCTCAAGCCCAAAAAACGCATACTATCTCGCATAGTTATCAACGAACAGAAATCGCATGAGAAGAATGATCTTGCCGATCAAGAATTTTGCGGCGAACGGCAAACAAGATCCTGACTATCTGTCTCCGCCAAGGGGGCAACCCGAGTTCTGTCAACAGTGAGTTCAAACATCGCGAAGTTACCTACCAAAGAGAGGGAGTAAACGATGCAGGCGATTTATAAAACAAGACGCGCAAATGGGAAATTTGCAGCCATTCTGATGCTATTAATCGCAGTAACGGTGATGGGCCGCGCGCGAACGGCCATCGCGCAGAACGCTCAGCTCGGCGCAGTAGCAGACGCCTCTGTCTCGGTTGCGGGGACCAAAGCAATACAACGGTCTCCCAGCGAAGTATTGTTGGTCTATAACTCAACAAGCCCAGTCTCAACCGCGATCGCCAATTATTATGCCGCAAAGCGGGGCATAACCAATATACTGGCCGTCAATTGCCAGGACTCGGCTTTGAACGACACAAACGAAACCATCTCCATGTCCGACTATGTTTCGCAGATTCAGAATCCCATCAGCGCGTACGTATCGGCAAACAGCGGCATTAATTTCATTGTGCTGACCAAGGGCATCCCAATCCGAATCGACAACGCCCCCACCGGTTCTGAAAACCAAGGTCAGACGCCTCAAGACTACCAAGCGTCTCTCGATAATTATTTGGCCGCGCTGGGCTACTCTACGGCCAACGGCAACGCGCAGGTCTCCATCGTGGGATCGGGTGCTCAGGGAGCGGCTTGGGTCAATGCGTACTACAACGCAAATGTACCGTTTACTCACGCGGCATTTGGCGGCTATCTGGTGACCCGGCTTGACGCCTATACCCAGGCAGACGCTATGGCGCTGGTTGATCGCTCCCTGGCAGCTGAGCAAACTCCCGGCACTGGTCCCATCTTGCTTGACGTGGACGCTAATTTTGGTCTTGGCGACAAGACGCTGGACCCGCCTGCTGTCCCAAGCACGAATGTTCTTTTTGAAGAGTCCTATGACAACGGGAACGCGGACTTGCTCCATGCCGCTGACATCCTGGAAGCAAGCGGCATATCCGTTGAGCCGCTGATCACGACCACGTTTGCCGGCAACCAGAGCGGCCTGCAGGGCTACTTCTCCTGGGGAAGTAACGATTCTGACTACAATAATGTTGCATACGAATCGCTCTCCTTTGCTCCGGGAGCCATTGCGAACACATACGTCTCAACGAGCATGCGCACTTTCACCGGCGCGTATGTAGGCTTCAACAGCATCAACCTGACGGGAATGACTTCGATGCAGGCAAGAGTAGCCAACCCGAATACGGATGGCAATAGTTATATCTTTCAAGTTCGCGAGGACAGTCCCAGCGGCCAGGTGATCGGCACTTGCTCGGTTCCTGAGACCGGCGGCTGGCAAACTTGGACGACGACGACCTGCGCGCTCTCCCCCGGCTTGAGCGGAGTCCACAATGTCTACCTGATGTTTATTGTCAATGGGTCGGGCGGCGGCCTATACAACATTGAATGGATTTCCTTTCAAGGGGCGGCCAGCAGCATTGAAGCTGCCAGTTACAACAGCCTGTCGGGTGGGGAGAAATTGGAGTCCAGTAGCGAGAACGCTCAGGACCTCGGCTACATCATGAGCGGGGACTATGTGGTGTATAACAGCATCAATCTGGCCGACATGAAGTCTTTCGAAGCCAGAGTCGCCAGCGCCGGCTCCGGCGGCGCCATTCAAGTCCGCCTTGATAGCGCCACGGGAACGCTGATCGGCAGTTGCACCGTTCCCGTGACAGGAGGCTGGCAGACCTGGACTACAACGACGTGCAGCCTGAAGGGCGCAAGCGGAATCCACAATGTATATTTGGTATTCAACGGCGGAGCAGGCTACCTTTACAACCTGGAATGGTTCCAATTCCAGGGAGGAACGAACGTCATCGAAGTAGCAAGTTACAATACCCTCTCTGGAGATCAATTTCTTGAAACCTCCAGCGAAGGTGCTCAGGATCTGGGTGGTCTCTACGACGGGCAGTCCCTGATGGCCGATTTGATTGGCAACGGCTTGACTGGGGCCGAGGGCTATACCAACTAGCCGACCCTCAACGGAATCGTCGGTATCTCATTTGCCGTCAATAACTACGAAGCGGGATATACCCTGGCGGAGAGCTTTTATTCCGGCACTCCTTATCTCGGCTGGGTGGGCATCGTCGTTGGCGACGCCCTGAGCGCTCCCTATTTCGGGGCCATGCCGCCTGTTACGCCAATTCAGGCCTCCAGTTTCAGCGGATCATCTGGCGGGGTAGCCACTGAAAATAACAGCGAGGGCGACCTCGATGTTGGGTATATCTCCAATGGCAGCTACCTCTACTTCTCGTCCATCAATCTTACCGGTATGAACACCTTCAGAGTCCGGGTTGCCAGCGCCGGCACCGGTGGCAACATTCAAGTGCGTCTCGATAGCCCGACAGGAACATTGATTGGAACCTGCACGGTGCCTGTAACTGGCGGCTGGCAAACTTGGACGACAGAAGCCTGCGGCCTGAGCGGCGCCAGTGGAACTCACACTCTATATTTAGTGTTCACCGGTAGCGGTGGCGGGCTGTTTAACGTGGAATGGTTTGCCCTTCTCCCCAGCATTGAGGCATCCAACTACAGCAGTCTGTCCGCAGGGGAGAAATTGGAGACCAACAGCGAAGGTGGCCAGGACCTTGGCTACATCAGCAATGGCGGTTACGCGGTCTACAATAATATCAACCTGGCAGGCGCGACTCACTTCGCGGTTAGAACCGCCAGTGTGCGCCCGGGCGCCAGCATTCAGGTGCATCTCGATAGTCCAACTGGGGAGTTGATCGGAACCTGCGCGGTGCCGGTAACCGGCGGCTGGCAAACTTGGTCTACGGAAACTTGCAGCCTGACCGGCGCCAGTGGAACTCACAATGTGTATTTGGTGTTTACCGGCGGCACAGGCGGGCTGTTTAACCTCGAATGGTGTGATTTCAATTAAGAAGGCATCGTAAAGACAACTCAAGGAACCACCCAGCCTGCGCGTCGTCGTCAAGCGGTGCGCAGGCCGCATTATCCGAGATTTGGGTCCGCTCTCGCTTATAAACAGTTGCAGAGCGTCTGCATTGAGACTCTCGTGATGCCCTTGTAGATATCACGAGGCCCAGATAGCCCCTCCTCCGTAAATTTATTCAAGCAATAAATCTGACACTCACGATCCCTCTATCCCTGGCAAAAAAAGTTCGGAAATATACTTGACACCGTACACTGTGTGTCATACAGTGTCTTATGTACAGTGTACGAGGAACAGCATGACACTCACTGAAAACCTCTTCGAGAACCTTCGCATGGAGCTCCGCCGCGGCTCGCTGACGCTGGCTGTCCTTGCCCAGCTTCGCCAGGAACATTACGGCTACACGCTGCGCAAGGCTCTCTCTGCGCGCGGCCTCGAAATTGACGAAAACACCCTCTACCCGCTGCTGCGCCGGCTGGAAACCCAGGGCCTGCTGACCAGCGAATGGCGCGAGGAAGAAAAGCGCAACAAACGGTTTTACCGCCTATCGAGCGACGGCGAAGAGATTCTCGCCAAGTTGCTCGCCGAGTGGCAAAACTTCAATACGGCTCTTGAACAAATCTTAAGGGAGGGGTAATTCCATGGGACTCAGCACAATGACGTTGTCAGCGGCTCCATCGGCGCGCACTCAGGCGTCGGAGCCAAGCGTAAAACAGACTGCTCAACACAACTTCGCGATTGGTTATTTACGGGCCTTCATCACCGTGTTGGTGTTGGCCCATCACGCTGTCCTTGCCTATCACCCTTATGCTCCAGCACCAGTGAAGTCGTTGCTTGCCCAGCCTCGATCGTGGGGAGCCTTCCCCGTGGTGGATATTCAACGCTGGACTCCATTCAGCTTCTTCGTTTCGTTCAACGACATCTTCTTCATGGCGCTGATGTTCTTTCTCTCCGGGCTGTTCGTATGGCAGAGCTTGCAACGCAAAGGGAGCGGAGGCTTCCTGGGGGATCGTGCCAAAAGGCTTGGCATTCCGTTTGTAGTAACAGCAGTATTCTTGGCTCCGCTAGCCTACTACCCAACCTATCTGCAAACAGGCGCGACGGGCATCGCGGGTTTCTTGCATCAGTGGCGTTTGCTTGGCAGTTGGCCCGTTGGTCCGGCCTGGTTTATCTGGCTCCTGCTGGCATTCGACTGCGTTGCCGCTCTCTTATTCGCGCTGACGCCTAAATGGGGTGAGGCGCTTGGCCGCATATCATCGACCGCATCGCGCCGTCCGTTCATTTTCTTTGGATCGTTAGTCGTTGTCTCAGCGTCCGCATACATCCCCATGGAACTCATCTTCAACGGCTTCTCATGGGCCAGCTTCGGGCCATTCTTCTTCCAGACAAGCCGCCTGCTGCTCTATGCGGTTTATTTTCTCGCGGGCATCGGTGTGGGCGCTTATGGGATTGAGCGCGGCTTGCTGGCGTCGGGCGGAAAACTGGCGCGATGCTGGTTCCGCTGGATTCCCGCATCGCTTCTAACTTTTGCCGCAACAGTGGTTCTGTTCATCGCAACTTTCGCGGTTCATAACGCACCGCGATTCTGGGAAGGACTTTCAGATTTCGCATTCGTTACCTGTGCTGCCGCAACCTCGTTTGCTTTCCTCGCTCTGTTCTTACGCTTTGTTGCAAAACAGAAGAGCATATTCGACAGCCTGTCTGCCAACGCATACGGAATGTATTTGATCCACTACATATTCATCAGCTGGTTGCAATATGCATTCTTGCAATCGCATCTGCACCCTGCGGCAAAAGGATCGATTGTGTTTATCGGCACGCTTCTGTTGAGTTGGACAATCACCGCGGCGATTCGGCGCATTCCCTTTGTTGGGAAGGTTGTTTAGCGAAGCCACAACAGTAGCCGCAAATTGGAATTCCTGTAACTGAAATTCGATAAGGAGAAGTCATGGAGCTTCTGGATCGTTACCTGCAATCCGTCGGAAAACACCTGCCGTGGAACCGGCAGGAAGACATCATCGCCGAGCTGCGCGCCAATCTTGAGGCGCAGCTCGAAGACAAAGAGGCCGAACTGGGCCGCCCACTCACAACCTCCGAAGCCGAGGCTTGGCTCAAACCGATCGGTTCGCCCGCACAGATGGCCGCGCGCTACCAGCCGCAGAGGTATGTGATTGGGCCGACGCTCTACCCCACCTTTATCTATGTGCTACGCATAACGTGGTTCTGGGCTACGGCGGTGTCCCTGGTTACGGGCGCAGTGCAAATTGCCGATCATCCCAGCGCCCAAGCGGCAGCGGAGCGGCTGGTACAACTGCCCTTCACACTGCTGGTGGCGTCCGCATGGGTAACACTGATTTTTGGAGTCATTGAGCGGGTTGCAAGCCGTTGGTCGCTGAAGTTGGGCCCCTTCACCCCTCCTTCAGCTGCGTGGTCGCCCAGCACCTTGCCCGCGCTGGAGAAGGACGAGTTCCGCAAAGAGGTCCAGAGCCGCGCCCGGGCCATTACAGAGGTCATCTTCCGTTTTCTTGGACTGATCTGGCTGCTGCTGCTTCCCAACTACCCATATTTACTGCTGGGGCCGGGCGCCTATTACCTGGACAAACTCCCGTACCAGTTAGCGCCGGTATGGGTGCCGTTCTACTGGTGGGCTGTCGCGCTGAATGGGTTGCAGTTGGCATGGAGGGGCTTTGAGCTGGCGCGCGGAAATTGGCAGAGGCCTTTGCGCTGGCTACGGCTGGCTGAGGAGGCGCTGAATTTCATTCCAGTGCTGATTCTGCTGACCGCGCCGGGGCATCTATTGCTGGTACTCAGGCATCCTGCAACGGCGGAGGCAGCGGTGCGTACGTCAGTTGAGCCCATCAACCATACGATCTATTTGTGCCTCGTGCTGATTTGCGCGCTCTTCGTGGTGACACTTGGATGGAAGCTCGGGCAGTTCATTCTGGAAATCTATCGCAAGCGCGCTGCTGGGCTTCCGTCTTCCATTCGCTAACAGGAATTTGTGGCAGCAACGGCAATCCACACGCCATTGCGCGATAAAGATTCGGCTCACCCTCGCAAAATCTTAACGCCAGACTCCCATCCAATTGCGCAGCAGGCGCTGCGCCGGCTTTTCCACCAGATGCAGAGCAGCCAGCGCCAGCACGATCAGGAAAACATAGCTGATCCACGGATCGAACCGGCTCACTCCCAGAATCTGTGGAATCTTCAGGTCGTGTACCAGATTCCACAGGTTGAAGTGCAGCAGATAGAGGCAGTAGCTGGACTCGCCGACAAAGACCAGCGGTCGCCAGCTCAGCGAACGCGAAAGCACATTCTCCCCGGCGAGGCCAAGAATGATGCAGCCAAAGAGCGGCATCAGCAAGCCGTCGTGAATCACCGCATACGGCACCGCCGAACCCAGCTCCAACAGGAAAAATAATCCTGCAAAACCGCCGATGCCGAGAAACAGGCGAAGACGGCTGGCGCGCCCCACCATCTCGTCCAGTCCTGCCAGTAGCACACCAAAGACAAAGCTGGCCAGGTGCGGTAACGGCGTATATTTCAGTGCCTGCATCCACGGCCCATAGCTCCAGCGGTCAGGATGCGGAATGCCGTCTGGATTGAAGATGAAGTAGAGCGTGCCGGGAATCATACCCAGCAGCCAGACGACAGTCAAACGCGTCAGATGCTGCTGCACCCGGTCAGGACGCTTGATCCGCGCCAGCCAGGGAAAGAGGAAATAGTAGAAGCTCTCGGCGGACATCGTCCAGGCCGGCGTATTCAGGAAGGTCGCTATCGAGGGAATCCAGCCTTGCAGCAGCAGCGGACTGAGAACCATGCCGGTCCAGAACATCGCATGGCTATGTGCGTGATACTCCTCGGGAACCATCCTCCAGCTCATCAGCAAGCTGAGCAGATAAATGGGATAAAGCCGCGTAAAGCGCGCCTCCCAAAAGCGCCTCTTGTCCAGCTTCCCTTCCCGGGCCTTGCCGGAATAGTTGTACGCCAGCACAAAGCCGGAGAGCAGAATAAAAAAGCTTACCGAGGCATAACCGGCATTCACCACCGGCGCAAACCAGCCGAAATTTCTAGGGTCTGAGAAGTGAAAGAAGACGATATTGACAGCCGCGAAGCTGCGCAGCCCCGTCAATGCGTTCAGCCGTGCCGGCTTCTGGATCTCCACTGCCAGTTTGACGCTCCCGGCCAGCCCGGGAGTACAGCCGCGTCGTACGGCCCTGATCCCTGATCCCTGACCCCTGATCTCTGATCCTACGCCGTCACCAGCGATCCGACCTTTTCACCCAGCACTACGCGCTTGATATTTCCCGGCTGATTCATGTTGAAGATAATCATCGGCAGATTGTTGTCCTTGCACAGGCTCACGGCGGTCAGGTCCATGACTTTCAGTCCCTGGCGCAGAATCTCCATGTAGGTGATCTCGTCGTACTTCACGGCATCCTTCACCAGCACCGGATCGGCGTTGTAGACGCCCTCAACCTTGGTGCCTTTCAGCAGCACATCGGCCTTGATCTCCATGGCCCGCAGGCTGGCCGCCGTGTCGCTGGAGAAAAAGGGATTGCCGATACCCGCCGCAAAAATCACCACCCGGCCCTTTTCCAGGTGGCGCACGGCCCGGCGGCGAATATACGGCTCGGCCAACTGGTTCATGAACACCGCGCTCATCACCCGGCACTGCACCCCGCGCTGTTCCAGGGCGTCCTGCAGGGCGATGGCGTTGATGACCGTCGAAAGCATGCCCATGCTGTCGGCGCTCACGCGGTCCATCTCCCTGGCCTGCTCCTCCACGCCGCGGAAGAAGTTGCCCCCGCCCACCACGATGCCGATTTCGACG
>CAZHKN010000020.1:0-34403 GCA_964532725.1 uncultured Occallatibacter sp. | reverse complement strand
AATGGCTTGTCGAAAGTCGTTTTCGTTGCGCCAGTAATCCACGGGAAGCACCGGCGTCAGGCCCGGCCGCGGCACCGAAGGTTGAGCTTGCAACTGTGTAATGCTTTCATCGGTGGACTCGGGTCTGAAAGAATAGACCGTGGCTTTGCCGGCATAGGAAACAACGAGCAGGTCGCCGAGTTTATCAAATACAAGGTTCACGGGCTCCAGCGGATTATCGCGAACCTTCGTCAGATGCCCCGCCGCTGCCACCCATCTATAAATAGTGTTCCATCGCGCATCTACAAAGTAGGGATCCCCGGACGGTCCTATCGCGCCGCCGGAAATGCTAAAGAAGCCGCCCGCGAGTTTTGTCACCGCTGCTGCCGGCTCAAGCACGACGGAGGGATGCACGAATGCCGGAGAGGGAACATCTCCGGAGATATCGAGCCATGCGAATTCGCGATCTCTGATCTCGATGTGATGTGTCTGGTCATAGACGGCACTGTCGAAGGATGCCTTGCTATCGCTGTAGCAGTGAAAATTTCGAAAATGGATAGCTTTCGATCCGGTAACTACCGCCGCGTAAGGGAAAGGCTGGTAGGTGCTGACAACGCGATAGGAATGATAGTTCGCAAAAGTGATATTACTCGAGTCTTGCACATCAATCGGCAGCGCGAGCGGGCCTTCGCCGCTCTCTTCTTCAGTTTGCAGCGCATAGATGCTCCAGTTAGAAGCATTGCGCAGCATGATCTCATTGTGAACGTGGTGCTCGCTGGATAACTCGTAGACCCGGCCAGGAGTTGAGGTATTGGAGACATATAGTCCGGCCTGGGCAAATGTGCTTGGCGTCCAAATATCGATAAATGTACCGCCGCCGCCATTCGTAACCCACAGGCTGGGGTACTGTGCATTCCACCGCCGCTTGATGTTCGAATCCGCGGTATGAGTGTTGTTGTATATGCTCCACGATTTGTTGTCCTGTTTGGGATCGGGATTCAGATCGGCAGTGCCGTGGCCGCCCAAGAAACGCACATCGTTCATCATCGAGTCCGTTCCGGCCATCCATTTGGCGGCGACGGCGCGCGGATTGATGCCGTTGGTATAAAGGCCAATGCCTGTCACGATATTCGCGCCACCCTGCGGGGCTTCGAGCAGAGGTTTGGCCTCACCAACTCCCTGGAACGCCGGAGTGGAATCTGCCAGAAAGATGCGCGTGATGCTGGGATGAAGGCCGATCAGTACGGTATCGGGCTTCATCGTAATGGTGCCGGTAACCAGATACTGGCCAGTTGGAAAGTAGATCGCGCGGTGCTGGGCAATGGCTTTTTTCAACACCTCGGTGTCGTCGGTAAGGCCATCGCCGCGCGCGCCCAGGCTGCGAATGTTTACCCATGTGCTCATCGGTGGCAAATCGAGAATATCGGACTTAACCGGCGGCGGCACATCTGCTGAAGCGGAAACCTGATAGATATCGCGGATGGCCGGTGTGTCTCCAATATCGTCAAAGTGGAGACCATGCGAGAAGGTCTTTACCTCATAGATCGGACCTTTGCCCGCGATCTGCCTTCCGCTTTCACGATAAGCCGCAAAGACCGGAACGTCGCGGCAAACCAGGTTTTCCATGTTGATTTCGGTATGCGCATTATTCTCGTTGCTAATGATGAAGGCGGGACCAGTGACTCCATCCAGGCGGCCATCCTTTATCCATAACTCTTCCGCGTAGCCGGGATCAATCGTGATTGCAGCCGGCAGGTTCCTGAATTGCGGGCGAATCAGCGTCAGGCCTGCCTCATGCTCGCGAATGGCCGCTTCCCGCTGGCCCTCGAAGGTAGCATCGATAACCGTAAACTGCCAGCCGGGAGATGGCTTCCTGGTCCATATCCCGTACTGGCCACCGAAGAAATGCACGTCCTGCGCGACGTTGCCGCCATCGTGGATTCCAGCCAGCCCGGAGCCGATATGAAAGTCCATGTGAGCCAAATAACAGTGCTGAGCATAGCGGGCCCGCACACCGACCGCCCCGGGGTTTCCGCCCTGTATCTCGATATCCACATTACTCATCGCCGAATAAAATGTTCCGGGATTGGCGTCATGAATTTCGGACTCTCCGTTCGATCCGCCGCCATGCCGCGGATAGTTTCCGGTAAAGAACACCATATATGCGGGAGCATTTTGAAAATAGGGCGTGTTTGGAGCGACCAGCAGCACGGGGCGGGTTGCTCCATAGCCGATAAGCCGTATGCCCGGCCAGATATGAATGGTCTTCGTCAGCCGGTATCTTCCCGATGGAATAAAGACGATGCCTTCGTCGTTCGTCTCCTCTTCCTTGTCGATAGCCTGCTGGATCGCCGCGGTATCATCTGCCTTGCCGTCGGCCCGCACAGGGAAGTTGGCCGGGATGAGATAGACCGCCTTGGCGTCTTCGAGCCGTTCCGGATAATAGGAAGAGGCGAATGCAATAGCCGAAGAAAGCAGCGCGAACGAAAGAAGCAGAAAGCGTTGAACCATGGATATTCCTGAATCCCTTTCTTATTGATCTGTGGCGCCCTGATCCGTATCCAGCTTGCGCGGATCAAGATTCAGCTCCCGGTATGTGTCTCGCAATTTGTCTTTCAGATCTTTGTATTTCTTGTATTGCTCTGCCTCGTGCTTTGCGTCTTCCGCGCGCCCCAATCGCTGATAGACCGTGCTTAGCCGAAAGTGAATGACGGCGTTCGTCGGGTCGATTTGAATCGCGTGCTCCAGAAGCTTTTCCGCATCCTCGACGCGATCCATCGCCGCCAACACCTTGCCGAACTCATAGTTGGCTTCAGGGTCGTCGGGCTGCAGTTTCACTGCCTGCTCGTATAATTCGTAGGCCTTTTTTTGATTGTTGGCATCTTCGGCAATTTTCGCCAGCCGCAAGGCCGCTTTCTCATCGAAGGGATCCTGCGCCAACGCGGCCTCGTATTCAGCCTTGGTTTCCATTCCGGTCTCAGCCGTCATGGGAAGGCTGTGCAGCATCTCGGCGAGTTCGAAGTGCAGGCCTGGCAGCTTCGGGTCAATGTTGAGAGCTTCCCGATACTCTCGAATTGCGGTCTGAGTATCGCCACGTCGCGCTGCTTCGTGGGCCATGACCTGGTACATCAGCGCGGACTTGGGAGCCAGCATGGACAAGCTGAGAATTGCTTCCTTGGCCAGATCGGAATGTATCCGGTATGCAGCGTAGATGATCTCCTGATTTTCAGGAGCAAGACCGCGCAATATGGCGACCACATCGGATGCTTTGTCTAAATCTTCGGTTGACGTATATAGTTCGATCAGTTCCAGGCCGGCCTCGATGCGCACCTTTGTTTCCGATAACTCCGGAAACGATTTTTCAAGGTCGGCGCGCGCGGCGGCGGTATCACCGGTACGCCGCTCTCCCATGCCTAGCAAGGCCTGAATCTTCCACAGATCCGGTTTGAGGCGCAGCGCTTCGCGAAGCTGAGGAATCGCATCGGCGTAATTGGCCCGAAAAAACAGCAGGACGCCCAGATTGCCGCGGGCATCAATGTTTGTAGGATCGAGCGCAACTACGGCGCGGAGTTCGGGGATCGCGGCATCCGGCTTATTTTCGCTTAACAAACGGTGAGCTTCGCGCAGGTGCTCCTCCGCCTGGCTGTGTGTGCCGGATGCGGACTGGCAAAGGCACGAAGCCGAAAAGCAAAGAAGCATACACCACAGCGGATAGTGAGCGGCTTGTCGGATCATGTTGAAATCGTACCGCGAACGCATGAAGACACACTACAGTCAGAAGCACCTGAAGAACGATGAAGGAAGCAACCGTTCTTCAGGCGAAGGAGAATTCCCAAAACTTCTCAGAACTCGACGCGCGCGCTGATCTGCATGTTGCGCCCGCCGACCGTAGTGCTGCTGATTGTCCCGGCGCCCTGCGGCCTGCCGGGAGTTGAAAGATTCACAGGATCGTTGAAGTTACCGTCTGGAGCAGCGAAGTTCGGGTGATTGAATACATTCGTGGCATCCGCGCGAAACTGCAGGTTGACTCCCTCGACGAGATGAAAGGTTTTGCCAAGCGAGGCGTTTTGTGTGTCAATTCCTTGCGTGCGCAAGGAATTGCGCCGCGAGTCCCCAAAGGTTCCATTGGCGGCAACTTGATACGCGGTTGGATCGTACCACTCTTGCAGGGTCTTGTGGATCAACTGTGCTGAACGCAGCACGTTCGGATACCAGGAGCCAGCCTGCGAGTAGGAGTTGTTCGAGCCGTTCCAGGTCACGGTGAAAGGGTTTCCGCTCTGGTTGATCGAGATCACCGAAACCTGCCAGCCGCCGATGGCCGTATCCAGAAGGCTATTCTTGTTCAGGAAGGTTCTGCCTTTGCCAATCGGCAACTGATACACCACGCTGGTCTTCAGAGAGTCTCGAATGTCAAAGTTGGATGGGGCGTAATTGCTCGCGGGATCGTGGAAGTTCTGATAGTTGACTGTGCCCCCTGCGCCGTAAAAGGGCGAGGAATCCATATCGTCCAGGTAGTGTGACCAAGTGTAAGCCGCAGTGAAGGCGAGGCCGTTTGCCAATCGTTTCTTCGCCTGCACCTGGAGCGAGTTGTAATTGGAGACGGCGTTGAAGGTGCTTCCCCCGATCCCTTCGAACTGCGGGTAGGGCCGGCCGCTTGGGTCGTCGTTCACGGACAGGTTTTGCGCCGGCACCTGGTTGATGTCGCCTTTGAACTGCATGTTGGCGCCATGCTTGCCGACATAAGCAACTTCTGACGTTACACCATACTTGAACTCATGCTGTACGCTGAGCGACCTTGAATTCTTTTTGGTGAGCGGCGTGTGTTAAGTGTAGTAGTTCACGCCCTGACCATTGTATGCGGTCGGCGACGTTGAGGCCTGAATGTAAGGCAATGGAGTGGTCGTGCCGTAGAAGACTCCGGGACCGGAGAACGTTGTAAGAGGAGTTACCCCATTGGTCTGGTCCTGGGCGTTGCCCGAAAAACCATACCCGGTGCCTTTGGCGTTTCCGTACTGATCGACGCTCCAGGGGGTGGTGTAGATTCCAAACCCGCCACGGATCACCGTATTGGGGTGCGGCGTGTATGCAAAGCCGATGCGCGGCAATACCCCGCTATAGACGTTTGCCTGCGCCTGGGTGCGATGGTTCGCGGGAGCAAACCACATGGCGCCATACGTTCCGGAGGCGGTATTGAAGATGGTTGGATCAAAATCTCCCATGCGGCCATGGACCTCATTCCAGCCCCGTTGAATCTGGTAGCGGATGCCGAGGTTCAAAGTGAGATTCGAGCGAAGTTTGAAGTCGTCCTGGATGAAAAGCTGCGGGCTTTTCTGCCGTCCGCCAAAGAGTGGCGAATTATTTGCGCCCCAACTGCTCACATCCCCCAACAGGAAATCGGCCCAACCAGCGCCGCTCCCGGTGGCCGCCAAACTAGCTTGCGTGTATGCTCCGGAGAAGTTGAAATCGCCGGCATCGACATTGCCCCAGGCCGTAGAATTGTCTTCCAGCATGATCAATTCGC
Organism: uncultured Occallatibacter sp.; assembly: GCA_964532725.1. GTDB lineage: Bacteria > Acidobacteriota > Terriglobia > Terriglobales > Acidobacteriaceae > Telmatobacter. The sequence continues at coordinate 28,903 of CAZHKN010000020.1, read as the reverse complement.
CGCCGAAGTGCAGAATATGCTTGCCGCGGATCAGCGTCACCACATCCGAAGGCTGATATACATTCTGCGCATAGATGGTGTTTGTGTTTATGCCGCCATACAACGAATCGCAGCAGACATTGCCGGTGATGCTCCAGTTGGGCATTAGATTGGCTTTGGCGTATTGCAACCCGATGGTGGATGGAATGTTCAAGCCCAGCGAGTACGGGGTGAGAAAGCTGCCCTGGCGATTGAAGCTGAAGCGGGCTTCATTCACAAAGGTCGAGCTGATGGACCATACATCGGAAGTCTGGCTGGAGTAATCCGAGGTGTCGTCGTGATAGCACGCTACCGGACATTTCCACTCCGTGTAGACAGGAGAGTTCGCGTCCCGGACGGCGATTGAGGATGTCAAGCGGTTCTTGGCATTGAAGTCGTAGTCGATGCGCCCAAAGATGCGTGTGGAGGGATACGGGGTTGGAACCAGGTAGTAGTAGTCGCCGTTGATCCCCTGGCTGACATTCTGGTTCGGCTCTTGAAAATACTGGAGAATGTTCTTTGCGACGGAATCAACTCTGTTCGCGGGGATCACATTGTCCGTTGCGAAAGGAAAGCGGCACATCTGACCGTTTACCGTGGTCTGGGTCGCCGGATCGAAGAGTTCGCCCGTGTAAACAGTCGCGCCGTTGCATGCATTGATGATGTTGTTTCCGTTGGAATCCTGGACAGGTATCCTGTTGCCGTTCCCGTCCAGAGGCTCCAGTTGGGTCTCATCGAAGTTCCCGTTCGCGGTATTCACGCCTTTCATCTGATCTGTCGGCATGGTGGTGAATCCGGTATACGACTGATTGTCGATGCTCTTGTCGTAGTTGAAATAGAAGAACATCCGGTTGTGGCGAATGGGGCCGCCAATTGCGCCGCCAAACTGGTTGAACTTCAGCGGCCCGACAGGCACACCGGGCGCTGCGAAGTAGCTGCGCGCCTCGAGATCGTCGTTCTGGAAGTGCTCATAGGCGGCCCCATGAAATTTATTTTCGCCGCCTTTGGTGATCTGGCTGAAGACCGCGCCGCCGATGCCGTACTGAGCTGAGAAATTCGAGTCCTCGATCTCCACTTCGGCAACTGTTTCAAAGGTGTCGGTCTCTACATCCGCGCTATGCGGGTTGGTGACCGACCCGCCATCCGACAGGAAATTCCCGCTGTAGGGCATGCCGCCGTTCAGCGATACTCCAGCCCCTGGAGTGGTTACTCCGTTTGCCGAAGATGCGCCGGCGCTGCCCGGCAGCAGGATTGTGAAGTTCGCCCAGTCGTTGCCGACCTGAGGCAGTTGCAGCATGGTCTTTTCATCGAAAACCGTGGACTGCTCACCGCTCTCGGTGTTGATCAGGGCTGCTGTATCGGCGGTTACCAGCACCTGCTGCTGATCGCTGCCCACCTTCAGTTGGCCGTTCTCGGTGATTACGCCAACGTCCAGCGTGATGGGGCCAATCACCAACTGCTCAAAACCCTTGGCGGTGATAGTGATCTTATATTGGCCGTTCGGGGTCGACACAGTGTCGTAGATACCATTCTTGTTGGTGGTGAAGACTTTTTCCACGCCCGTGTTGACGTTCAACACAGAAACAGTCGCGTCGAGCACAACGGCTCCGGATGGATCGATCACCGTGCCACGTATTTCACCTGTGGACGAACTTTGGGCGTGGGCCATTGCGCCTGCGCCCAGCAATAGAAAAAAAACAGCCAGCCGACTACAAAATTTACCTCTCATGATCAGTCGCCTCTCCCGAATTGAATCCATGTTTCTCTCTTCCCGACCGTCGTCCGCGGTCTATTCATTGCCCGTTCCTACGCTGCCCGGAACCCGTGGCCACCGCTCTGCGCCGTGGCGCGTATCGCTCGGGCCAACCAGCCCGCAGCCAGGAAATTCTGCCCCGCAAAGAAAAGCGTGACATCCTTCGTAATGATTAGTTAGTATGTATTCACAAAAGCGTATGGCTTGGCAAGTGCTTTTTTCTCCGAACGCGAAAAATAGGCGCTTGCGGCAGAGAAAATGCGCTCCAATCGCGCAATTTCACTGTCATGGAATACGCGTGTTGTCCATTCCTGGTACTCTGCGCGAGCATGGACTTGAACAGATTCCGAACGAGAATTGAGGGAAGATTGAAGCGAGCAGCGATCCGTATCCTGGCATTTGCATTCTGTTTTGCCGCAACCTCCGCCGCATTCGGCCAGGACAGCATTCCTAAAGCCGCCTGGGCGCGACCGCTAGGGCTACCCCTCGAAAATCCTGGCGTCACCCGCACCCCAGGCGACATCGATGACGGCTACTGGCAGGGCGCGCCGGTTGGCGGTTTTGGCGCCGGAACCTTCTCCCGCAGCTATCGCGGCGACTTCGCGCGCTGGCACATCAAGGCCGCGGTCCACAAATATGAGCCGGTGTACGCCAATCAGTTCGCCATGTTCCAGCAGTCGGAGGGCGATGCCCAGGGCACGGCCAAGGTGCTGATGAATGGCCATCCCCAGGGGAATGAGCTGTCGAGCTGGCAATGGGACTATCCAGTCGGGGCGGGCGACTACTACGCGCTCTTTCCAAAATCCTGGTTCGACTACAAGTGGGACAAGTTCCCCGCGCATGTGGTGCTGGAGCAGTTTTCTCCGGTTCTTCCCGGCAACTATCGTGAATCCAGCTACCCGGTGGCCGTCTACCGCTGGCATGCGGAGAACCCGACCAACAGGACAGTTACTGTTTCGGTGCTGCTTTCCTGGACCAACATGTCAGGCTGGTTTCGCACCTTCACCCGGGACTTTGCCGGAACGCCGAATCAGGGCAACTATAACAACTATGCGAGTGAAAACATCGCAGGCGCCGGAACGATGAAGGGAATCGTCTTCGACAGAAGCCGCGGCGGCAATGCTCCGAATGAATGGGATGGCCAGTTTGCGATTGCGGCGCTCGAATCGGAAGGCGTGGAGGTCAGCTACCAGACGACATTTCAGGCAAGCGGAGATGGCAAGGCCGTCTGGGCGCCGTTTTCTAAAGACGGCCGCCTGGCTAACGACGGGAAATCCTGGGTAAGCGAGAAGGAGAAGCTGGGCGGCGCGATTGCCCTGCGTTTCACCCTGCGGCCGGGAGAGAAAAAAGTCATCCCCATGGTGATCGCTTGGGACTTCCCGCTGATCCAGTTTGGCGAGGGCAGAAAGTGGAATCGCCGCTACACAGATTTTTATGGAACCTCCGGGCAGAACGCTTGGAAGATCGCCCGCGATGGGCTGCTTCATGCCGCCGAGTGGAGCGGAGAAGTGGACAAGTGGCAAGCGCCCTACGTCAACGACGAGAGTAAGCCGCTGTGGTACCGAGGAATGCTCTTCAATGAACTCTACGCGCTAACCGATGGAGGAACTTTCTGGGGGCGGCAGGCCGGCGCGGACCGCAAGGCTGCTCCGTCGTTCGCATTGCTTGAATGCTTTGACTACGCCTACTACGGCACACTCGATGTCCGCTTCTATGCGTCGTTGCCGCTGTTGAAGTTCTGGCCGGAGATCGATAAACAGGTGCTGCGCGAGTTTGCCGATACAGTGCCCAAGGAGTGGGCGGATCAGGGACTCTGGGTATGGAAGACCGAGCAGACCGGCGTACCGGTGACCCACAAACGCAAAAAGATCGGCGCGGTTCCTCATGATCTAGGCGTGCCGGAGGGAGATCCTTTTGTCGCCGTCAACGAACCGGGCTGGCAGGACACGAACGATTGGAAAGACCTCAACTCTAAATTTGTTCTGATGATCTATCGCGACTATGTTCTGACCGGACGGACGGACACCAAGTTTCTTCGCGACACATGGCCGGCGGTCAAGGCCTCTGTCGAATATCTACGCCAGTTCGATCATGGCGGCGGGGTTCCGGAAAACAGCGGGTATCCCGACCAGACCTATGACGATTGGGTAACCACTGGAGTTAGCGCTTATTCCGGCGGCTTGTGGCTGGCCGCCCTGCGCGCCGCGGAGGAATCGGCGCGCGTACTCGGCGACACGCAAACGGCGGCGGAGTATCACGCCCTTTTTCTGAAAGGCCAGCAAACGTATATCTCTCAGTTGTGGAATGGCGAATACTTCCGCTACGACACGCACAGCGACTCCAGCAATGACATTCAAACCGACCAGCTTGCCGGCCAGTGGTATGCCAACCTTACCGGTCTCGGCGATATTGTGCCCCACGAGATGCAGGTGTCGGCGATGAAGAAGATCTTCGACTTCAACGTGATGAAGTTTGGCCACGGAGAGATGGGCGCGGCCAACGGCATGGCGGCGGATGGCACGATTCTGACCAACGCGGAGGCCAAAGAGGTCTGGGTGGGAACAACGCTCGGCTATGCCGGACTGCTGATGAGCGAGGGCAGGAAGGACGAGGCGTACAAGGCCACCTGGGGACTCTATCATGTGATCTACGAGAGCAAAGGCTACTGGTTCCGCACACCCGAGGCGTGGGATATCACTGGAAATTTCCGCGCCGGAATGTACATGCGCCCCACGGCTGTGTGGGCTCTTGAGATGACGCCGCCGCGGCAAAAATAACTTGCTGCCTAAACTGAAATGAAAGGATGGTATCGCGGATGCAATGGAGATTACGCTTTAATTTACTGCGAATCAGACTGGCGCAGGCGCTAGCTCTGTTTATCTTCAGTTCTGTTCTTGCCCATGCGGCTCCTTCTGGCGATGCCGTGAAACCCAAGTTCCGAGTTGTCGCCATCGCCGAAGCCGGCGGGATACACAAGCCCTTTGTGGACGCGGCCAAAATATGGCTGGATAAGCTGGCGGCCGAGAACAACTTTACCGTCGATTACATTCAAGACACCAACAAGATCGACGATGCCTTTCTAGCTCGCTATCAACTGTTTATCCAGCTCAACTATCCGCCTTATAACTGGACGCCCACGGCGGAAGCAGCATTTGTAAAGTACATTGAAGAAGGCAAGGGCGGGTGGATAGGATTCCACCACGCTACTCTACTCGGCGAGTTTGATGGCTTTCCGATCTGGCCCTGGTTTTCCACCTTCATGGGCGGCATCCGCTTTACCAACTACATTCCCACCTTCGCCAATGGAACGGTAACAATCGAAGATGCCTCGCACCCGGCGATGAGGGGCGTCGCAACTCCGTTTGTTATAGCCGACGAGGAATGGTACACATGGGACAAGTCCCCGCGCCCCAATGTGCATGTGCTGGCCAGCGTGAATGAAAGCACTTATACGCCGGATACCAAGATCAAGATGGGCGGCGATCACCCGGTCATCTGGACAAACGAAAACGTCAAGGCCAGAAACATCTACATCTTCATGGGGCATCATCCGGAGTTGTTCCAGAATCCGGCATTTACGAGTATCTTCAAGAACTCCATCTTCTGGGCGGCACATCAGTAGTCATTGCGCGCCTGGTTCGGCTTCGATCAGCGCGCGCACGGCAGGCGTGACGACCAGGATCATCTCTGCATGGGGCGCGGCCATCTCTTCCAGGTGCGTAAACTGCTGTTTGCGCACCTCTGGGGTGACCGGACGCACCGCCTCGACGGAATCGAGAGCGGATAGTCCCAGAGTTCCCAACTCCGAGAGCGCCTGCGACAACGGGACCAGCGGCTTGCGCAATGCGGAGGTTGCAAGATACGGCTGAAGCCGGGCATCGTTCTCTTGCCATCGAACAAACCACAGGCGCAATTGCCGGCGGGCAACCGGATCGTGAACCGCGCGCTGGGCCAAAGCATTAATCTCGCGCGCCATGTCGCTCTCCGGCGGAATGGCATCCACCAGATGGTTCAGCGGCTCTTCGACATCGTATTTCTGCGTCTTTTCGCGGTCGTATTCCTTGACTGGTTCGACGGCTCCAGCTAACGTGTCGAGCAGTTCCGGCGGCATATCGTCGCCCTCAATGCGTTCCAGCATTCTGCGGCTGGCAGTGCGATGTTCGAGACCCAAATATTCAAGATTGCGGCTGAGAACGTCCAGCCGGCGGTACATGGAATCGGTATCGGTCACCGATTGCGGAGACCAGAGCCGCTCTGCGATTGCTCCCAGCCGAGGCCAGATCCGACCGTCGAAAATCTCCGGCGTGACGTACTCGGTCCACTCCGCTGCTTCTCCGCCGAGGATGCGCGACTGCTCTTCCGTGGAGAGAGAGGCGCTTTCACCGCTGATTGGATCGACAGCGTAGTGCGTCGAGGCCGGAAACTCCAGATCGAGATAGTAGCCTGCTGAAAGCACCGCCTTATATCCTAACTTCGCTGCTTGCGCCAACGAGTCCGCGCCCCGCCAGGATTGGATGAGAGAGTCCTTGGGCAAATCCCCATCGAGGATTTCATCCCAGCCTTCCATCTCCTTGCCGTGCCGGCGAACGATCTGCTCTACGCGCTTTGTGAAGTACGTTTGCAGCGCGTGGTTGTCCTTGATGTTGCGCGCGCGCATCCACGCCTGGATGCGTTGGTCCGCCTGCCAGTACTTGCCATTTACCTCATCGCCGCCGATGTGAAAATAGCGGTCGGGAAAAAGACTCTCCATCTCGCCAAAGACGGTGTCGATCAGCTTGTAGGTAGCCTCCTTCGTCGGATCAAATGGGGGACGCAGATCATCGCGGTATGACCGGACCAGCCCGCGCGGCGCGGGACCGGAGGCCAGGCGGGGATACGCGACCAGCCAGCTCACCGCGTGGCCCGGCACATCGAACTCAGGCACCACGCGCACACCCCGGTCGCGCGCGTAGGCAATCAACTCGCGTATCTGGCTCTGGGTATAGAAAAGCCCGTCCGAGGCAAGGCCGGTCAGCCTTGGGCAGCGTTTGCTTTCCACGCGAAACCCCTCATCATCCGAGAGGTGCAGATGCAACACATTCAACTTTACCGCGGCCATTCCATCGATATTGCGCTCGATCTGGTTGAGCGGGATGAAATGCCGCGATACGTCGATCATGAGTCCGCGCCATCGAAAGCGGGGATTGTCATCGATGCGGACGGCGGGAAGCCTCCATCCTTGCGGTCCCGATTCCACAAGCTGCAACAGGGTTTCAAGCCCATGCAGAATGCCGAGTGGGTTTGCGGCAGTAAGTTCAACGCCTTTGCCGCTGACCGTCAGATGATAGCTTTCATCTTCATTGAGCGCCTGCACGCGCAGGCCGGGACCGTCGCAGTGAATGGAAAACAGCGGCCCATCCGTCTCTGTTGAATAGCTTCGCTCAAAAGCAACCCCAGTGCGCGCGGAGAGATGGTGCATGAAACGATCCAGCGCAGGTCGGACCCGCATATCCGGACAATCAAGTTGCACGCGCGGCCGATGGTCAAGGGCCAGAAAGCCCTCCTGCCGCGTTAGTTGCGCAGGCCAGGGCATCAGGCTCAGCTCCGATGCGCCGCAGGGCAGCGCGGCACAGAACAAAAGCATGGCCAGCTTGAATAGATTCAATCCACGGCGCACGATTAAAACTCCTTTTGCGCAATCTGCAGGACAATCGACCTGTGAATGCGGCCGAGTCAGTTTTCAGTCCAGTACTTGTTGAAGCCTATATAGTCGGAGGGCATTATCGCCAGAATTTTGTGGCGGAGTTCCAGCATGTCCACCGAACCAAGCGCGCTGTACAGCACCTTGCCATCCGTGCCGAGCAACACCGTATAGGGCACGGCTGTCTGCCATTGCGGATCGAATGCCGCCTGCAGCGAGGCTGTATCGCTGGACGCAAAGAGCAGGTTCCGGCTAGTGGCATGTTTCTTGGTCAGCAAGCGCAGTACGCTCGGCTGCTCATCGGGCATGTTCGCCGAGACCGTCACCAGGTCAAAGTCGCGCCCGCTATACATGCGAAAGGTATCCTGCAAATCCGCGAACTCCGCCACGCAGGAGCCGCACCAGGTGGCCCAGAAGCTGACCAGCGTAAGATGGCCGCTCGGATTGGCGCGCAGTTTTTTCAACCCGGCCGCGTCCACCAGTTCCACGCTGACCGGCTGCGCTTCGAGCTTGCGCTCGGCGGCCTCGCGCAGAGCTTCCTTCTCCTGCCATTTGGTCGAGCAGCCAAAAACAGCGGTGTGCGTCACCGCAACCTCCCGGTTGGCCAGCAGCGCGTCAATTGCATCGCGCGCGTCGTGGGTCTTGACCAGCTCGGTCCGGTAGCTGTCATCCATGCGGCCTTCATAGCGAAGATGACGCTCCTTGTCGAAGATAAAGACATGCGGCGTGGCTTGCGGTCCATATTTGCGCGTCACCGCCTGGGTTGCGCCGTCGTACAGATAAGGGTAGCGAAGATGCTTATACTGCACGCGAATCTTCATCTCATCCAGAGTGTCGCTGATATCCGAGGAATCCAGCTCATCGATGGTCAGCGCCTTGGGATCGTTGCCCTGGATGGCGACCACGGCCACGCCGCGTTTCCCGTAGTCTTCATAAAGCTGCTCGATGCGGCGCTCGTACATCTGGGCGATGGGGCAATGGTTGCAGGTGAAGACTACGACCAGCACCGGGCTACCCGCGTAGTCGCCCAATTTATGGATATGTCCATCCACGCCCGGCAGCGCGAAGTCGGGCGCGGGCGAGCCGAGAGGTAGGATGGGATGCGTTGTCTGCCCATAAAGGGTCAAGGACAGCAGCGACAGCAAAACACCTGCAAATAGTTTGCGCATGATCTTCCTCCCTGCAATGGCTCTCAAAGAACGGGGTTGCGTGTGTTCCGCTCGAAACTGCGGCAGATCTGGCTCCGGGCCTGACTATATCGCTCGGCCTTACCGGCAATTGTCGAGTTCCTAATGTTTTATAACAAAGTCTGGACTCTTGTAAATGGACTCAATTCAAGCCGAGCGGCGAACCACCGGTCAGTTGCCGGCGGTTCGCCGCGGATTCACAGGGTTGGCTCGGGCAGCAGAACCGAGGGCAACGCTTCCAGAGCCAGGGAGATTGCTCCCAAAAGAACAGCTCGGTCGCCAAGCTCGCTGGAGGCGACCTTGGTCACCGCGAATTCGCTTCCTTCCAACTGCTTGCGGACAAAATCGATCAGGATAGGATGACTGCCAATCTCCCCGCCCAAAAGAATCAGGCCGGGGTTGAGAATCAACGATAGATTCACAATAATGTCCGCCACGATCTCCGCCAGATGGCGGACGATCTGCTCCGCGCGGGCATCTCCGGCCTGCGCCAGACTGAGAATTCCCTGCGCGTCGATTGCGCTTTCAGCCCGGCTCGCGCCCTGGGTCGGCTTTTCCGCTTCCTCATGCCATCTCTTCAGGATTCCCGAAGTAGTCAGAACCGATTCCAGTTCACCGAACTCGTGGATGGTCGGCTGCTTGCGCGAGATGGACGGCAAGCGAAGATAGGCGATTTCTCCGGCAGACCACTGCGACCCATGATGAATCCTGCCCCGCAGAAAGATACCCGCGCCCACATTGGTCCCGATATTGATGAAGGCGAAGTCTGTTTCGACGCGCGCCGCCCCGCAATGCTGCTCCCCCTGCGCGGCCAGATTGGTATCGTTTTCGACAATCACCAGGCATTTGGCGATCTTGCCCAGCAGGTCGCCCAAGGGCACCGACCGCCAGCCTTCCAGCGTACTGATCGACAGTACACTGCCTTCTTTCACATTGGTGATCGCCGGTACGCCGACGACCAGGGCAAGCAGTTGGCTGCGCGTCTTTTTTTGCTTCTGCAGCATGTTTTTCAGCTCGTCGCCGATGTAGCCGCAGATCGCCTCAGGCGTTGTCTTCCGCCGAAAGAGCGAGACTTTTCGCGCGTCGATCTCGCTGCCATTCAAATCGGTAAGAAGAAAGGAGAGGTTTTCCGCAGAGATCTCCACTGCCAGCAGACAGCCCCGCTCGGCCTTGAACCGGATCATGTCCGGTGGCCGCCCTCCACTGGATTCTCCCTCGCCCAGTGGCTCGACAAGGCTCTTTGACTGCAAATCCCTTACTACGTTGGTAACGGTCGGCGCACTCAGCCCCGAAGCGCGGACGAGATCGGCCCTGGAACAAGAACCACATTCGCGCAGCAGCTTCAAAATGCCTTGCGCATTCGTGTAACGCAGAACGGAAGGTCTGCCAATTGGAATCGCTTTCTTCTTCACGCACTCCTTGGAAAGACACAGGCTTCGGGATTGTTGTATGCCCGATCCCCCCACACTATCCCCAGAGGACAGCGCAGGGCCTTTCGCTCACCTTTCTCACTCAAAACAAAGAATTCCTTGCGTTCGACCCGCCACAAGCAGCATACTAAATAATCATTAGGAAGTATATGGGTTGGTGTTTGCGGATGCGCCGATCTGCTGACTCGTTTCAGCTCGTCCGTAGCGGTCGCCCGCGCTTTCCATGTTTGGAGTTGCAGTACCGGTGCGTTCGCAAGTGTCAATCCGAATCATAACCAGCCATTCTAGCAGTTATCAGGCTATAAACGGCTAGCGAGATTTCGCCGGATCGAGGAATGGGATGAAAGAAGCAAATCCGCAAGCGCCTCGCTGGATAGCCGGAATCGAGCCTTCAAAAGAGCTGCTCGCGGCCAACGGCACACAGATTCTTGAGATCGAGTGCCGTGAGCAACCGCAGCGGCTGCTCGAACTGATTCAGGCATACCGCGCCGATCCCGCGATCCGCGCACAGCTCAGGAATTTCCGTGAGGCTGCGGCGAAAACTGGACCCATTCTCTTCATCGGCATGGGCGCGTCTTACTGCTCCTCCTTCAGTGGCTCGGTCCTGCTGCAAACGCATGGCAGGCTCGCGTTTGCAGTAGACGCGGGCGAATGGCTGCACTATGCCCGCCCGGTATGGGACGAGGCGGCGCTCTCCGTGCTTCTGACCACATCCGGAGAGAGCGCGGAACTGGTTGAGCTGTTGAAATCCGCCGGCGACAGGAAGCTCGGTTTGATCTGCAACAATCCCGCCAGCATCTGCTGGAGGTTGGCGGAGAATAAGCTGCCGATTCTTGCCGGACCAGAGTACGGCAACGCGACGAAAACCTACACTAACGCTACTGCCGCCTCTATCATTCTTGCCTGCGAGATTCTTGGCCTGCCCTGGGAAGAAAATGCCTACAACGCCGCCGAAGTTTTCGCAGCGAATCTCGATCCGATCTTTGCCCGCCGCGCCGAGATGGAGGCCTTTTGCCGCGGCGCGGTCAATATAGAGATCGTTGGGCGTGGAGCAGCCTACGGCGGAGCCATCATGAGCGCGCTGTGCATTCGCGAAATGAGCGGCTTCCGCGCCGCGCCGCATACGGGCGCGGGCTTCAAGCACGGACCCAATCTCGATGTGGACGCCTCGCATCTAGCGATCATTTTCGCGCTTGGACGCGCCGCCGGACTCGGCTTCAAGCTCGCCGAGGAGTGCAACAGGCGCGGCGGTAAGGTGGTGCTGGTTTCCGCCGAGGAGCGCGAGGCGACCCCCACGCTCTTCCCTGTCCGCATCGATGCGGTTCCAGAGCCATGGGAAGGCATTACCTCGCTGCTCGTGCCGCAGGCGCTGACCCTGGCCATGGTGGAGCGAACCGGCTGCCGGCTGCCGCCCCGCTTTCAATACGGCAAGATGGAACAGTAGCATGAGCGTTGTCACAAGCCCGGAGGAGAATTTGTCCGACTCAGGAACCAGCCCGCAAACACGAGTTCGCAGCAGTTTTATCTGGAAAGTCTCCTTGATTGCGGGATTGGGCGGCATCCTCTACGGCTACGACATGGGAATTATTGCTGCCGCGCAGATTTTCGTGAGCGAGACCTTCGGGCTTTCCCCGAACATGGTCTCAGTCATCGTCGCCGTCGTGCTTGTTGGCGCAATGTCCGGCGCATTCGCCGGCGGCGCGATTGCCGACATCATCGGAAGGCGCGCCACTCTTCTCTGGGGCGGAGCCATCTTCATTGCCGGTTCGCTGCTTGCTCCCCTATCACCCAATGTGGCCACTCTGATTGTGGCCCGCGCGTTGCTGGGAGTCGCAATTGGCTTTACCTCGGTGACCGCGCCAGTTTATGTATCGGAGCTTGCGCCGCCGCGTTCCCGCGGAACATTGATCGGCCTCTACCAATTCGCGCTCACGCTGGGCATCGCGCTCGCCGATCTGGCTGGATACTGGCTCGCCGGGCAACATGCCTGGAGGCTGATGTTCGGCCTTGGCGCGCTGCCCGCCGTCCTGTTCTTCCTGCTCACCCTTATGCTTCCGGAGAGTCCCCGCTGGCTGTTTGCACAGAACCGCATCGACGAAGCCAAGTCAGTGTTGAGCACCTACACCGATGAAGCCGGCGTCAGCCTGCTGCTCCAGGAGATTCGCTCTGCCTTGCAGACAAAGATGGAGCGGCGCTGGAGCGCGCTGTGGAGTCCGGCGGTGCGCAAATCGCTCTTTATCGCTGTCAGCTTCACCGTTCTGCAGCAGTTCACGGGCATCAACACCATCATCTATTACGGGCCGAAGATTTTTACCTTGGCTGGCATCACGTCCAACGAATCCGCTATCTTCGCCACTCTGCTGCTGGCGATCACTAATTTGCTGGCCACTGTAATCGCCCTCGTGCTGGTTGACCGGGTGGGGCGCAAGCCGCTGCTGTATGCGGGACTCGGCGGCATGATCGTATCGCTGCTGATGCTGGCGTATTCGTTTCACAATCCGGCTGCATTTGCGGCTGCGCCAGGCGTTATCGCCACCATCTGCCTGATGGTTTATATCACCTGCTTTGCTTCCAGCATGGGTCCCATTGCATGGATTCTCGTCTCCGAGGTTTTCCCGTTGCGGGTGCGGGGCCGGGGAGTTGCCGCCGCATCGCTCGCCTCCGGAGCCGCCAATTTTGTTATTTCGCTCACTTTTCTATCCCTCATCCAGGCTGCCGGCAATTCAGGCACGTTCCTCATCTATGGAGCCTTCTGTGTTGTCACGTTGCTCTTTGTGCGCTTCATTGTTCCGGAAACCAAGGGACGCGAATTAGAGAGCATAAGCTCCGGAGCCGATGCAACGGCGCCTTGAACGAACCTGGCAAAAGAAATCGCACGCCAGCAAAACCGCTTTTACTACGAGGCAATTTCAGGAATGACGCGACCGCAGACCAGCAGCAACATCGCTGCGCAGCAGGGCACTTTGGCAGTTGAAGATACCGGCTACGTCGCAGGTATCGATATTGGTGGAACCAACCTTCGCTTGGCGCTTGCCGACAGGACTGGGACAGTGTTGACGAGGCGCGCCTCCTCCACTGCGGGCGTCCGCGGCGCGGACGCGGTGATGGCGCTCATCGGCGACGGTGTGCGAGGCCTCCTCCGGGAGGTCGCCGCGCCACCCGGCGCGCTGAAGGCCATTGCCGCCGGCGCTCCCGGCATCACCGACGTTGACGCCGGGATCGTAATTGCAACTTCCTATCTCATGGGATGGCGCGATGTTCCTCTGCGCGCGATGCTCGAGGATGCGTTCAATGCGCCGGCAATCGTCGATAACGACGTGAACCTTGCGGCCATCGGCGAAAGCTGGGTTGGAGCCGCGAAAGGAGTGCGCGATTTTGTGTTTCTCGCTATCGGAACCGGCATTGGCGCGGGAATTGTGCTGAACGGCAGCCCATTTCGTGGGATGGGATGGGCTGCAGGCGAAATCGGCTACATGCTGGTGCCCGGCGTGATGGACACTTGCTGCGCTCACGATGGGCCAGGGGCACTAGAGAGCATGATTGGCGGCGAAGGAATCCAGTCGCAGTGGCAGAGTCTTTGGCGGACGGACGGAACGGCGCTGCCGAAGAATCTGACCGCAACGGAGATATTCGATCAGGCACTCACCGGCGAACCAATGGCGCAGACCATCTTCGATCAATCCGCGCGCATGTTGTCTCATGCCATCTACAACATGAACCTGGTGCTGAATTGCCCGCTGTTTGTCATGGGCGGAGGCGTAGGGATGCACAAGGGATTCTTGGACGCAACGCAGAGCATGTTGAATCTGCAGAATATGCAGACACAAACACGCCTGAGGTGCAGCACACTTGGTACGGATGCGCAACTCATGGGCGCATTGCGCCTTGCGCTGGATGCGGCTGGTTCCGCTCTGGCGCGTGTAGCAGACGAAAAAGTACAGAGAGATTGACTCAGGACCCGTTGGGATAGGGGACAGAGTTTTTCGAAGGAAAGCGCCGGCGCCACATGTCAATCGAACGGAGTAATCTAAAAGCATCATGAGTCCAGCTCCGCAGAAACAGCAAATGAACATCGTACAGACCCCCGACTATCGCGAATCCTACGCCAACAGTGTGCAGGTCAAAGCCAGCGTTTGGGATTTTCAACTGATCTTCGGCTTGGCCGCCAGCGAAGCGCCCGAAGAGGTAACCATTCGTAACCATCAGGCCATCTTCATCAGTCCACAGCAGGCAAAGGCTTTGTGGAACATCCTCGGCCATAACCTCGCCCAGTATGAACAGGCCTTCGGCGCGTTGAATCTTGACCCGCAGACGCATAGCTTCCCGCAGGGTCCGATCAATTAAATGACCCGACGTAAGGCAGCCTGACGCGGGATGTTTTTTGCCCGCCCAGAGCCTCCAGCTTGTATCCTGGGCCAATGAAGACGTTGTTTCGCACACTGCTCTTTCTCTCGCTCGCGGTCTGGGTAGGCGGAGAGATTTTCTTTCCATTCGTCGCCGCCATTACCTTCAATACGCTCTCGCCCGATACCCATTCTGCGGGCATAATCGTGGGCCACCTGCTGCGAGTCCTCCACGAAATGGGGCTGGTTTCCGGGTTGGTCGCGCTCTTAGCGTTAGCTGCACTGCTTGGTCTGCGCATCTACAACCGGGGCGCGGCGCTGGCGGCAATTGCGCTGCTGGCTGTGATGGCGGCGCTGACCGCCTATTCCCAGTTCGCGATTATTCCTGCGATGGAGCGGGATCGCATCTCCTGCGGCGGAGCCATCGGCCAGACCGACCAGTCCTCCCCCTGCCGCGTGAATTTTGAGCAGCTACATCATCGCAGCGAAGCTGTAGAAGGCGCGATTCTTCTGCTGGGTTTGTTGACGATTGTCTGCGTGGCCAAGGCTGAAACTGCGCGCGGATAACTCGAAGCCGGTAATTTCTTCACGCCAGCCCTGCCTCTGCTGCGTTATAGTTGCAATGCCTGGGGATAATTCAGCAGGCAGCGGATAAATACGCAACGACAAGGAGAAGATTGTGGCCAATTGTTCAAAATGCGGAGCGGAAATTTCTTCGGAACAGCAAATTTGCGCGGCGTGCGGCACACCTGTCGCGGCAGCGCAGGCGGCTTTTCAACCGGTGCAGCCTGTGGCACAGCAGGCTCCTGTGGCCTATGCGGCTCCCATTGCGGCCGCGCCGGTGAAATCGGGACCTAGCGCGCTGAAAATCATCCTGATTATTGTGGCGGTCATTTTCGGGATGGGCGTTTTAGGCCTGGGAGCCTTAGGATACTTTGCGTATCGTGTGGCAAAATCCGCCCACGTGGATGAAAAGAACGGCACCGTGTCGATGAACGGCTTTGGCATGAACATGAACAGCGCCGACAATCTAACCGCCGCTGACCTGGGAGTGGATATTTATCCAGGCGCAGAGCAGGAGAAGGGCGGCGTGAAAATGACCATCGCCGGCACCTCGTCCGTAGTTGGGAAGTTTGCTACCTCGGACTCCAAGGATGCGGTCTTTGCGTTCTACAGAGACAAATTGGGCGCGGACGCAACGACGTTCAATTTTGCGAACAGCGCAACGCTCAGCCAGAAAAAGAGCGATCAGGAAACGGTGACTGTGACGATCAGGCCGAGCTCATCGCCGGGCGAGGGCAAGACGCAGATCAGCATTCAACATACGAAGAAAAACTAGCCGCTCACGCAGACTGCATGGCGAACTTCCGAGTTAGCCGTGCAGTCATTGCCGCCACTGCGATAAGCTGGTGCTGAGGCAATTGCAATGCGATTGAGAGCTTGGTTGCGGGCAGGATATGCGGCGCTGGCGCTGGCCGCCGGATTAACGCTGGCCGCGCAACAAACCAGGGACACAGCACAGCCTTCGCCCCAGACCGCGGGCTTGCCTGTTCTTCATACCGACAACGGGCCAAACTCCGCGACGGCACAGAAGCAGCATTATGTGGTGCTAGTCTCTCTCGATGGTTTTCGCTGGGATTATACGGCGAAATTCGGCGCGAGCCACTTGCTTGCTCTGGGCAAGCAGGGCGTATGGGCACCCGACGGAATGCTGCCTAGCTATCCATCCTTGACCTTTCCCAACCATTACACGATCGTCACCGGACTGTATCCGGAACATCACGGTCTGGTGGCCAATAGCTTTTATGACGAGACCAAACAGGCCCGTTATGCAATCAGCAATTCGAAAGCTTCCACCGATGGAAGCTGGTATGGAGGCGTCCCACTGTGGAGCCTGGCCGAGAGCCAGGGAATGCGTACGGCCTGTTTGTTCTGGCCCGGCTCAGAAGCAAAGATTGCCGGATTTCAGCCGACATATTATCTGCATTATGACGACAAAATCGATGATGTTGCCCGCATCGGCCAAGTAATTGCGTGGCTGAAGCTTCCGGAAGCGGAGCGCCCGCATTTTATAACTCTGTATTACTCCCATCCGGATCATGAAGGCCACGAATTCGGCCCGGAAGCAACGGAGACCAGGGCCGCCGTTTTGAAGATGGATGGCCTTGTGGGTAAGCTCAAGTCCGCGCTGGACGCGACGGCGCTGCCGATTGATCTGGTCGTGGTGAGCGACCACGGCATGGCCAAGGTAGAGGGCGGTTGGATTACGCTCGATCAGTTTGCCGATCTTACGGGATTTGAGACGGTTGGTTCGCTACTTTATGGAAAGACGGAAGAAGACCGGGCGCGGGTTTATAACCAGCTCAAAAAGGCCTCGTCACAGTTTATTGTTTACCGCAGAAAAGATCTGCCAGCCGGGTTGCACTATAACGAGAATGCCCGCGCGGGAGATCCTGTAGTGGTTGCGACCGGCCCGTATGCCATTCGCGCTCATGCGCCACCGACAGGGACTGCTGATCAGCCGCCTATCGCGGGCATGCATGGTTACGATCCACGGAAGATGCCGCAGATGAAGGCCAGCTTTTTTGCAGCGGGGCCGGATATTCTGCCGGGAAAGACAGTTGCCCCTTTTGAAAATGTGAATTTATATCCGTGGATCGCGCATATTTTGGGGCTGACTCCGGCGAAGAATGACGGCAGCCTGAATGTGCTTGCCGGCACGCTGCGCGACGGTGGGAACGACGAGGGAAAGTAAGACAGTGAAAACAGCCAATATTGTTTTAGGCATTGACGGCGGCGGAACCCGAACGCGTGCCTCAATCGTCGCGGGAGATCAGGTTCTGGCGCACATAGAAAGCGGCTCTATCAAGCGGCTACGCGTGGGCGCCGAGATTGCAGAGACTAATTTACGGGCACTTCTGACTGAAGCTTACAAACAGGCGGGGATCAAGCAACTGCGGGCGGCTTCAGTTGGAGTGGCGAGCGCGGCGATGCCTGGAGTCTCCGAGTGGATCACCGCTGTCCTGCATGACTTCAACGTGGATCGCTCAGAGGTTGTGGGCGATGAAGTCATTGCGCTGGATGCGGCCTTCCATGGTGGACCGGGGATTTTGCAGATCGCTGGGACCGGGTCGAATTGCATTGGCCGAGCACCGGACGGCAGCCGTGAGAGCGCGGGAGGCTGGAGTTCGCGGCTGGGCGACGAGGGTTCGGGATATTGGATTGGGCTGCATAGCCTGCGGCGGGCGCTTCACGCTTATGATCGCGAGGAACCGACAAAAGTTCTGGAAAAAGTGGGTGAGATTTGGGAAACGCCTACGCTGGATGCGCTTGTCAATCTGGGGAATAGCACCCCGGAACCGGATTTTGCCGCGCTGGCTCCAGCAATGAATGAATTGGCGCTAGCCGGAGATTCGGTGGCCGTTAGAGTGTTGCGACAAGCAGCAGCGGATCTGGTAGAGTCTGTCCTTCTGGTGCGTTCTAAACTCCTTCGCAAGCATGGAATTACTGGCGAAGTTCCGGTGGCCTGGACGGGCAGCGTACTTGAAAAAATCGAGATCGTGCGGGGTGCGTTCTTTACCGGACTACGCTCCGCTGCACCGGAAATGCCTGTAACACAAGAAGGTGTAGTCTCACTGGAAGGGGCGCTGTGGCGGGCAAAGAAGTTATCCGGTGAAGCGATCTAAAAATTCAGCGAGGTTCCGCAAGCCGCGCCAGTCCCTGCCGCGATAAATCTGCGACCGCACGCGCCAAGATTGCAGATCCATTCAATGATTCGGGACGCTCCAGACGTATGCCCAGATTCGCTGCATATTCGCGAAAAAGAATATCTACGTCATAGAGTATTTCTACGTGATCGCAGAGAAATCCGATAGGTTGCAGGATAAGTGTTGTAACTCCCTGTTGCGCCAATGCATCTAGTGTGCTTTCTACAGTAGGACCGATCCACGGTCCGCCGCTGGCTCCCTGGCTCTGAAAAGCAAAGTACCACTGCCCTATCCGCGGAACAAGCCCGGCTACTAAAGCAGCGGTGCTTCGCGCATCTTCTGCGTATGGATCAGGCTCTTCGCCTGCTGCGGAACTTTGCACTGTGCGACACGGCACGCTATGTGCGGTAAAGAGCACTGGAACCGGCTGGCCAACTTCATCGCTAAATTTCTTCCATGCAGGCTCCAGCCGTTCAGCGAAGGCCTGTACAAGCAGCGGATGCCGCGCCCATCCTTGGATAAAATCGATGCGCAACCCGCTTGCCGCTGATTCAACTACGCGCCGGTAAAGCCCTACACTGGTGCGAGAGTTTTGCGGCGCAAGGCAGATAGCGGCAGCTTCCTCGACCCCGTCGGAACGCATCTGCCCTACAACATCAGAAATATAGGGTTTCCAATTCCGCATCCCGACATAAACCGGGATTCCAGATAGCTCAGCTTCCACTAACTTACCTTGCTCCATAGTTAACTCCGTCAGCGGACTCTTTCCAATCAATGAATAGCGCCGTGCTATCTCCTCAATAACATGAGCGGGCAAAGGCCTTCCACCCGTAACATTGCTGAGATAGGCGGGGATCTCCTCAATTGTCTCAGGAGTTCCATGCGCGAGCAACAGAACAGCTTGCTTAGCCATGCGACTTCTCCAACTGGAATTCACGCACCATGCGCACGACTGCCTGCACATTCTCAACAGGGGTGCCGGGAACAATTCCGTGGCCGAGGTTGAAGATATGTCCCGGTCTCCCGTTAGCGGCTTGCAGAATCTCCTTCACGCGGCGCTCCAGAACATCCTGAGGCGCAAACAGCGTGATGGGGTCGAGGTTGCCCTGTACTGCATGACCGTGACCCACAGCGCGCCAGCCTTCATCGAGCGGCTGACGCCAGTCTAGGCCGATCGCGTCCGCGCCGGTCTTCGCCATCTCTCCGAGCAAGCCCGCCGTCTCGACACCAAAATAAATTACCGGCACGCCCATTTGCTGCACGTTCTGCACCAGCTGCCGCGAAGCTTCGAAAGCATACTCGCGATAATCGGCAAGTCCCAGTGAACCTGCCCAACTATCGAATATCTGAATAACATCTGCTCCAGCATCCACCTGCTGGCGGCAATACTCCGTCAGCACCGTTACGATCTTCTCCAGAAGAAGTTTCCACGACGACGGATTGCCATACATCATCTGCTTGGTAAAGATATAATTCTTCGAGCCGCCGCCCTCGATCATGTAACTTGCCAAAGTATACGGCGCTCCGCAGAACCCAATGATTCCCAGGCGGTCTTGAAAATGCGCGGCCACCTTTTCAATCGCTCGCGCAACATAACTTAACTCGCCGGCCCGGTCAGTGCGCAGCGCCTTGACATCGTCGGCAGTTCGCACCGGATGATGCACAACTGGACCTTCGCCTGCCTGAAACTCGAAGTCCAGACCCATCGGCTCCAGCGGCAGCAGCAGATCGGCAAAGATGATGGCTGCATCCACCCCCAGCTTTTCAGAGGCAGTGATGGTCACTTCCGCGGCCAGCTCCGGCTGCTTGCAGATTTCAACCAATGTGTGGTGCTTGCGCACATCACGATACTCCTGCATGTAGCGGCCAGCCTGGCGCAAAAACCAGACAGGCGTACGGTCAACAGGCTGGCGCAGGCAGGCCCGCACAAAGCGGCTGCCTTCAACAAAGGATTCAGTTGCGGTCGGGTTCACGTTCGCGGATTCCATACTCTATTGATTTTACCGGCACAGAGCGGGTCAGTGCAGACCACCGGCTGCTGCGCTGGCCGCAGCTACAGGCTCACGCACGAGAATCGCGAACCGGGGAAATCCGAAACTGCCTCCGGCGTCGTCAATCACGTTTAATTGGCACAGATACGAACCCGGCTTGAGTTTGTCCAGCGGCACGTCCAACTCGACGGCAACCGCATCTCTTCCCTCGACATTCACTGCCCGGGCTTGCACGACAGGCGTCTCAAATACTTTGGCTTGTCCTTGAATCAATTCAAGACTGCTGTAAAGGCTGATTCCTGGTTTGCTGCCTTTCGGGGAGTTGTCCGGAAGCTTCTCGCGCGCAGGACCATAGACTTCGTAGAAAAGATACAGATGCTGATCCTGGCGAAAAACGTGACTGATGTTGGGCACATATTCAAGGCCACCGCGAACCAACGGATTCTGTGTCCTGCTGGGTTGCCGTTGGGAAGCCAAAACGACAGAACTCATCTTGAGCGGAGCTTTCTTTAAATCCGGAAGCACAATCTCTGCTTCGAAAGACCCCATCCGTCCGGTCTGATTTTCACGAACCACAAACTTGAGCCGGTATTTGCCCGGCGGCAGGTTAAAGCTGGTCGTGTACTGGATGTTTTTTTGCCTTGCCTGCAGAGATGGATCGAGGTTCAGCTTGACGGTTTCTCGCGCCTGTCCGATGGGCCGCTTGGCTTCGTCGATAACTTCGCCAATCACGTCCAGGGTAGCTTTGTCTTTATCTCCGCCTTTGACAAAGGGAATTTGCGATCCTGGAATAACCAGAGAAACCGGAACATAAAAACGGTTCTCATCGATTCGGAAATACATTGCATCCAGGTAGAGAGACATATCCGTAGAAGGTAACTCACTCGCCAACTCGTCCTGTAACTCCCGCTCGCGATCTTCATGTCCGGAGTGTTGGAAATCCGCAGGGGCGTAGTAGCCAGGCCGATATTCCAGCTTAATACCGGGCCGATTCACCTTGATAGTCAGCTTGCGAAAGCGGCCATCGCGCATTGGATTCGCGCTATGGAAGCCGATCGCATAGTAGGCTGATGTATCGCGCTGCACCTGAGCAAAGGCAGGAGCGAAATCGTTGGAATCGAAGAAGGCCTTTCCGCCAGTATCGGAGCTGAGTGTCCCCATCACTTCCTGCGAGGCAAAGTTGGCGTTCATGTTATTCGTCAATGCCGCGCCGCTGTAGGCGCCGGTTCCGCGCAGGCTCCCTGTAGAAGCATCTCCCATCGCTGAAATGGCTTGCAGCCCGCGCGTATCTACGCTGTAAATCGCTAAATTTGCGCGCACCGCGGCGTTAATTGCGGATCGCAGCGAAGCCTGATTCTCAATGCCATCGCGCGAGATTCCGCCGGAGAAATACAGCAGGGATTTCTTTTCCGTAATCTTTTCCAACGACTTTGAAATCGCCCGCAGCGCATAGAGTTCACGAT
This sequence comes from uncultured Occallatibacter sp., assembly GCA_964532725.1. GTDB lineage: Bacteria > Acidobacteriota > Terriglobia > Terriglobales > Acidobacteriaceae > Telmatobacter. Next base: position 7,331 of record CAZHKN010000020.1, on the reverse strand, counting down.
CGGTGTTGATGTCGTTATATTCACTTTCGTCCGGCGTATATCCGGTTGCATCTTCCACCTGATTTGAGTTAGATGTTGCTCCCTGGGCAAAGCCCTGGCCCTCGGTTCCGTTGTAGATGCCGACTTCTCGAATAAGAGCCTGCTTGTCGGCGGTAAAATCCTGATCGACTTTGAGCGTATCGCCGAGGGATACCAGCGCAACTAGATCAGCGGGCTGCATCTTGGCCTTAAGGAAATCCTTGGCCGCATCCACGCTGCGGTCCAGATCCTCGGGCTGCATCGACGTAAGATCAAAGAAGAAAACAATCAGCCGGTGATTACGCAACTCCTCGGGACGCGCTACCACAACCGCTTTGCTACCACTCGGACCTGCCGAGAGACCGCTGATTGTTGCTTCGTTCAGCGGCGTCGCCATATCGACGCTCTCAAAATCGAAGCTGTCGATCTTCTGTTGCTTGCCATTTTCAAAGACGCTGAAGTCGCTTTCTTTGAGTCCGCGCACCAGTTCGCCGGTCTTTGCATCGCGAGCGACGACGTTAGTAAGAACCAGATCGGCATTCACCTTAAGGACGAAGCCCGTGTCAGGTGGCGAAGTAGCCTGCCCAGTATCCTGGGCAGAAGCAACATGTACGCACTGCAATACAAGTGCGAACGCAGCTATTATTGCTCCGGCCTGTTGGCTCCAACGCGTCATTTCATCCCTCTCGCTTGTTTAATGTTTACTCGCTAGAACCGGAAGCGCGCCAGAAAGGTAAACGAGCGCATAGATGCGGCGGAAGTTACCTGCCCGAAGGTCGGCGACGTCACATTCGTATCCACGCCAGAGTACTGCACGGTATTGAAAGCATTTTTGGCTGTAGCGCGGAACTCCATGCTGCGGGTATCGCCGAGTTGCATCGTCTTTGAGAGCGACATGTTGTTTTGGATGATTCCGGGCGCTGGGATCGAATTGCGCGAAGCAGTTCCAAAGGAGCCTGTCGGCGTGGCAAATGCCGCTGTATTGAACCACTGCTTCAGCGAACCCCCTCCGGCTGTAAGAGAAGAGCCTGGGACGCGATCTGGCCGCAGTGTTCCTGCCGTACCGCGCGCTACATCGACGGCGAGCGCCTGGTAGCTTGGCGTGAGCGGCGTACCGGTCGAGAAGGTAAAGCTGCCCGAAATGGAGAAGCCCTCGAAAATATGTGAAGGCGTACCTGAAGTCAGCCAATATTTATCTTTCCCGAACGGCAACTCGTAAAGATAATTCCCGCTGACTTGGTGGCGCATGTCGAAGCTTGAATTGCTTTCTTCGGCTCCTAGATTTTGCCAGTTTTGCGCGACAACAGTCGAAGTCCCACCTACAGAGCCGGCATCGTCGATTGAATGGGAGTACTGATAATTTGCTCCCAGTTGGATTCCACTGCCAAGCTGCTTGTTCACCCTCAACGTCCCGGCACTGAGTTTTGAGAATGCCACGGATTGTTCATAGTTGAAGATCAGGTCTGTAGCATCCGTCAAGGGGCTGGATTTTGAGGCGCGCGGCGCGCTGGTGATATCCAAATGATTCCCCTTCGATCCGTTATAGCCGGCATTCAGAACCACACCCCAGGGAAGTCTCTTTTGCACATCGATGTTCCATGCCTGCACATAGGGCAGATGATAGTGCGGATCTAACTCATAGTTTCCAGGCGTGGCGCTCGTAGCCGCAGGGCAGAATCCATCTGCGAGCGTGAGCGCGGCGCAGGCAGAGCCTGCCTCATTGGTCTGTTCATTGACGAAGGAAGGTTGGGAAGCAACCGGCTGTCGCGCCATTGTGGTTGCAAAGGTTGCATATTGGCCGTTGGTGTAGTTAATGCCGAAACCGGCACGGATGACCATTTGTTTCGGCAGACGCCATGCAACTCCTATGCGCGGCGCAAATGCTTTGCGGAAGGGAAAGATGAGGGATATTGGCAGATTACCGCTTGAAGAGAGGCCGCCGGGCGCAACTTCGACGGGGGCGCCAGTAAACGCTGTGCTTGGATCAGTATCCACCATTCCCAGGTGGTTGTACTTCTCCGTATAAGGCGCGAAAAACTCATAGCGCAGGCCATAATTCAGCGTGAGAGATGGCGATGCGCGCCAATCGTCGGTAACATACCCATCCCATACGTTATCGCGTAAATAGCTCTTTGATGCTGACGAATCAATCGTCGTTTCCTGCGGTAGTCCAAGAAGAAAATCCGCCAGAGCCGATCCGGTAGTGGAATTTTTGGCCGGATCTTCAGTGAAGAGACCGGAAAAAGTGAATGTTCCAGTGGCGTTTGAGCCGCCGAGAAAGTCGCGATGAACGCGACGATAATCCCCGCCGAAGCGCAGATTATGCTTGCCGTGAATCCAGCTCAATGTTTCGGAGAATGAGATGGTTTGAGATAATGAGAAACTGGGTTGCTGTTCGCTCAGGCCAGATATGTTGCCAAGCACAATATTCGGAAGGCCGAAATTGAGCGGGCTTGCGTTCAGCGGCTGACTGTTTGGCCCAAGAATTCCCGTCGTAGTCGCTATGTCTGAAACATTGGTAAAGAAATTAGTGGCCTTACTGTTGTTACGATTCCAGTTGGCGTTGAATATATTTGTAATTTTATGATAGCCGACGGTGTAACCGGCTTGCAGCGAGTAGGAGTCAGTCGAGCTTTTTCCGCCTAACTCAGGAAATAGATTCACATTATCCTTGGCGGTGTGGCCCTGGTTATAGTTGGCATTCATGCTTTGACGCAGGCCCTGCGACTGTTGAGATCTGCGTCCACCGCCTCCGCTAGATCCACCGCCACGACCGCCGCCGGGCTGCGTGGCGTTGGCGCCGAAGCTACGCAGATAGCGCAGTCCTGCCTGGGTCGAGTTAGATTGCTGTGTGGTGAGCAAGTGGTAGTTCTGGGTGTCGCCGGGCAGGTTGGGCGCAGGGAAGAACTGGGTCAGGACTGGTGTTGCATTCTTGTTTCCGAGGAGCAGTGAAGTCGCAGGAGGCGCTATGCAGCTTTGGGGAATCATGTTCTTTGGAAATGGCTGGCCAGGCTGTGCTCCATTTGCAATGCAATTCGAGCCAGCGGGATCGTAAATTGTATTCTGACCGGTAAAATCGCCTGTCCGCTCGTCATATGTGCCGAAACTACCATCTGTCGGTACGGTGGCAAATTCGTTGATTGGGTTGGAACCACGCTGGCCGGAGAGCGTGAAGAAAACCGTATCTTTGCCGCTGGGCTTGGTCAGTCCGGGCAGGTAGGGCGCACCGATGAAGGTAATTCCGAATTGGTTGGTTCCGGAGGCGGGTTGTTGTTCATCCTGGCTGCGAATGGCGAACTGCTCGGCGTTGAGCGCCGAGTTGCTGCCTGTCCAGAAGATCGCGCCGTGAGGCTGGCCTGGTTTGAATCCGCGAAAGTTGCCGCGCCCGCCCCCGCCAAAACCACCCCCGCCGAATCCGCCTCCACCAAAGCCGCCAGCTCCAAATGCACCCGGTCCTCCGCCGAACAACCCGCCACCTCCGCCGAAGTTGCCGCTCTGGCGCGCTGTCTCAATGGCGTCCCGTATGCGATCCATGTCGACTCCAGCCAGCGGACTGACGGTGCCAGATTGGCCGCTGATGGCCACCGAATCGCTACTGAAGTCGTTGTTGCCGGCAATCGAGGGCAAGGCAGCGCCAGAGGCTCCTGCCGTTCCGGCCTGTGTGTCAGTCCCAGCGGCGAGCGCGCTCATCAAACTGAGACTCTGCGCGCCGTTTGCGGCCAACTGCCGAATGGCCTGCGCCGGATTTTCCGAGGCGCTCTCGCGCTGCTCCTGAGCGGCCGCGCGTGAAGCCAGGAGGAGATCGAAGTTCACTGTCTGTTCGTGGTTTGTGGCATTGAGCAGAGCCTCCTGCGACACGGGGGCGAAGGCTGCAAACTGGGTACGGAGGACATAACGGCCGTTTTGCGGGATCGTCATGGACCACGCGCCGCTAATATCCGACACAGTAGAGTAGTGCTTGGCAGTAAGAGTATTGGCTGCGGTTACGGTAACGCCGGGCAGTGGAATTAAACCGCTTTTCACCACTCCGTGCAACTTGCCGCCGCTAATGGGGGCTGCGGGCGTGGACTCAGGCGAGGGTGTAGTCGACTGCGGAGCCTTAGATGCGGTTTGCGACTGTGGCCAGGCAGCGCCCGCACATCCCAGAAGCGCGGCGATCATCACTGCTCCCAGTCCTGCTGTACGCCCCATGCCTCAATCCTCTCCGCTTCCCATCTGTACATTCTCAGACGGGTTTAACACAGCTAAAGTTTACCGGCGCAACTCGCCGCAAGCTCGTCGTAAACTTGGGCATCAGCCAATCTGCGGCCAAGGCCGGGCAAATTCAACTGGAACAAATTACTCCAGACGCGAGTCTCGCCACGCTGGCTGCGGCTCGGTATCTGTTGCTGGAATATGGCCGCTTTGTTATTGCCCAACCGGGCGCGGCGCGGTTTTGTTTTGGGTCGCTGGAAAAAGAAGTCGAGCGGTTACCGGCCAGCTACATCGAGCAGCAAGGAGGCTGTCTGCTGGCAAGGGTGCAGGATGAGCCAGCCGGATTTATCGCCTGGCGCGCTACCGGCTTCTGTTTCCCCTGACGCGTGGGAACTGAAACGGCTTTGGGTTCGCCCCCGCGGAAGAGGCCTCGGCTTGGGCCGCTCGCTGATGCAGGCCGCACTGGACCAGCTCTCTGCCGCCGGGTGCAAGGCCGTCTTTCTGGATACGGTTCCGCCGGCAATGGCCGCGCCCGTTCGCATCTATCTGGAGTTGGGCTTCCAGCCTTGCGAGCCGTATAACGAGAATCCGGTGGAGGGAATTGCCTATTTTGTGAAGCAGCTATAGACGCTGAGAGTCCTCCCCGCGGCAGCCCGGCCAGAACTTTACTGAACGACTGAAGAGGAGTTCCTCTCGCCGTGCATAAATAAGCAAGAATCCTCTTGCGCGCCGCCGCAAAGCATGTTAACTCTTGAGTCAATAACCTTCTGGTAGCTGGCTTGGGAGTAAATAGCCGAGCGTCTCCAAGCCGGCCGGACGGGACAGGAGTCATTCCACAATGAATATCGGCACCACCATCCGCGCTCAACGGCTGCAAAAAGGGCTTTCCCAAGGGGATATCGAGAAGAAGACCGGCCTGCTGCGCTGCTACCTTTCGCGCGTGGAGAACGGCCACACCATGCCTTCGCTGGACACGCTGTCGAAGATTGCCCAGGCTCTCGATCTGCCCATCGTCCAGTTCTTTGCCGAAGATACGGTGAACCGCAAGTTCAATTTGCAGAAGCTCTCGGATGAAGAGCTGCGCTTTTTGACGCAGATTCGCCGCTACAGTTCGAACCTGAACGAGAGCGACCGCCGGCTGCTGCTGACGATGGTGAAGAAATTTGCTTCGACGGCGACGCGCTAGCCCGGCAACTGCGCCAGATAGAAGCCGAAGAGCACCAAGACGCCAACCATCATTCCCACGGCGAGATAGCGGCGGGTGAGGAATGTCTGGCGAGGCGAACCAATGCGGGGCACCAGCGGAGTGGCCAGCAAGAGGCCGCCTCCAAAACCGCCGAGATGCGCCATATTGTCGATGTGCAGAGCGGAACCCATATGATTGGAGCCAAAATTCACTGAAAATCCAATCACCAGATTGAGTCCGGCAAAGTAGATGACCGACCTGCGCAGACTACGCAGTTCTTCCAGCGGTACGGGCAGACGACTCGATTTAAGCAAGAGAATCAGAACGCCGGCAATCCCAAAGACCGCGCCTGAGGCTCCAGCTCCGACAGAAGAGAGGACGTTGCCCAGCGAGTCGTGATCTGGCCATGTCCAATTGACACCCACGGAAAGCAGGTTGCCAGCCGCGCCGGTCAGGACGTATGCAGCCACCAGTCCGGCTGAGCCAAGCAGCGGCTCTGCCAGCAGGCCTAGATTCCACAGACACCACATGTTTGTCGCCAGATGGATAATTCCCACATGGACGAACATGGCCGAAACAATGCGAACCCACTCGCCGTCAAGCAGCACAGATTGCGCATTATTCGCTCCCCAACGCATCAATTGCTCAGGCGCCGGACTGAAAGCACTCACATGATTGGCCACCATCACCAGAAAAACCAGGCAGTTGATCGCGATAAGCACATAGGTAGCGGGCGCAACCACCCAGGAGGGGCGGGGCTTGCGCTCCGCTGGCGACGGGCCTCGATCTGCCCGATCAGCACTGGACTGGTATTCGGTGTCGGGTGACAGAATCTCTGGCTGTGGAGTGGAGGGACTGCTTCCCATTAGTTAACTTTAAAGCATTTTTAGGAACATTTCTGGAAATGTCGCTGTTTATGCGGAGCTTTTCGCGGAGGAAATCCACCGGAAATTCCATTCGATGGCACTGCAATCGCGCTCTACGGCTATTGACGGGGAAAAATAGGATGTAGTCTGGAGTTTGGTCCCTGGGCGGGCATTGCTCACCGTACGGATGCGGGCAAGCCGGGACTGGAAAGTAAGGAGCGAAACGTGAGCGGGGAAAAGAGGATTCGACGGGCGCTGTTGAGCGTGACAGACAAGACGGGGCTGGTGGAGTTTGCCCAGGCACTCGCTGGTTTTGGAGTAGAGCTTGTTTCTACCGGCGGGACCGCGCGGTCGCTGCGCGAGGCCGGCTTCAACGTCAAAGACATCAGCGATCTGACCGGCTTTCCGGAAATGCTGGATGGGCGGGTGAAGACGCTGCATCCCCGGGTGCATGGCGGGCTGCTCTATATTCGCGGCAATGCCGAGCACGAGGCAGCGGCGGCGGCGCATGGCATCGAGCCAATCGACATGGTGGTGGTGAACCTGTATGCCTTTGAGAAAACTGCTGCGCGGCCCGGCGTCGCCTTCGGCCATCTGATTGAAAATATAGATATTGGCGGTCCATCGATGGTGCGGTCTGCCGCGAAGAACTTTGAAGATGTGGCGATTGTGACGCGGGTTTCCGATTACTCGGCACTCATCGAAGAATTGAAGGACGGCAATGGGGTGCTGAGTCGAGAAATGAGATGGCGGTTGGCGAAGCAAGCCTTTGCCACCACGGCGGCGTATGACTCGGCAATTGCTGATCATCTGGAGAAAATAGAAGAGGCACCCGCACCGGAGGTGCCCGCCGCGCCGGATCTGACGGCGCTGCCCACAACGCTGCGCATCCATTTTCCGCTGGCGCAGCCGCTGCGGTACGGCGAGAACCCGCACCAAAGGGCTGCGCTCTACTCAGACGGCACAGGCCTGGGCGTTGCCGGCGCGAAGCAGTTACAGGGCAAAGAGTTGAGCTTCAACAACCTCGTCGATCTGGATGCCTGCTGGGAGCTGGCGCAGGAATTTGA
>CAZHKN010000019.1:0-35446 GCA_964532725.1 uncultured Occallatibacter sp. | reverse complement strand
CGACACAGCACGCCCTTGCGGCTATGAAGGTGGCTGGAGTCACGGATGATCACATGGGAAATGCCAGGGCGCCTGCTGAGGTGATGGAAACGATCAAGGCGCAGAATGCTGCGTTGGTTGATGAAGCTCTGCGGTATCTGAACCAGGCGATTGCCCTCCAGCCCGATTCCCCCCAAGCAATGGCCTGCATGTATATGGTTTATCTGCGCAAGGCCGATCTGGATTGGGACGACGAAATAGATCGCAAAGACGATCTTGTCCAGGCAGCAGCGTGGTTAGCCAAGAGCGAGGCCAAAAGCAAGGCCGACGAAGAGAAGAGGCTTAAGGAGCAAGCTTCGATGCGCCATTGATCTACACCCGCAAACCCAGACCCCAGACAGTACAATTTGAATCGAAGGAGATTCCCCAATGGCATACGAACTTGCACCGCTTCCCTACGACTACGCCGCGCTCGAACCGTTCATCGACACCGAGACGATGAAGATTCATCACGACAAGCATCATCAGGCTTATGTAAACAACGTAAACGCCGCGCTAGCCAATCATCCTGATCTGGCCGCCAAATCCATCGACGACCTGGTGCGCGACCTGGCCCAGGTTCCCGAGGAGATTCGCGGCGCGGTGCGCAACAACGCCGGCGGCCACTCCAACCACACGGCCTTCTGGCATCTGATGGGTCCGGTTGGCACCGATGGCGTGGGCGGCGCTCCGACGGGCGCGATTGCCGCGCAGATCACCGCCGACTTTGGCGACTTTGAGGCCTTCAAGAAGACCTTCAACGAAGCAGGAGTCAAGCAGTTCGGCTCTGGATGGGCCTGGCTGGTCTTTACCGGCGGCAAACTCAAGGTAATCAGCACCCCCAACCAGGATTCGCCGCTGACCCAGGGCCTTTATCCTGTCTTCGGCAACGATGTCTGGGAGCACGCCTACTACCTGAAGTACCAGAACCGCCGCCCAGACTATCTGGCCGCCTGGTGGAATGTCATCAACTGGCACGAAGTGAACAAGCGCTTTGCGGTGGCAAAAGGGTAAATACAGGGAATAGGGATTACGGAATAGAGAACCGCACTCTGGCCCTCAAGCGCCCTCGGCTCAAAAAATGAGTGCCCCAGGTTCCTCCCTGTTGGGAACCTGGGTTCTCTCTATCATTCACACGGACGATTGGTCAGTCACAATCTGACTCGGCTGCAAAATCCCGGTCCCTAATCCCTGTTCCCTGCCTTCTTCACAACTCTTTCCCCGATTCGGTGTCTAAGCGAATAACTATGATGCAGAACTGTGCGCGCAAAATGGTCTTTCCCTCGCTCCCCTGGATCTTGGCGCTGATTTTCGTTGTCGGCACAAGCGCCGCTGCCGCGCAAACCGGCAGCTTTGTGATCAGCCAGCACGGCAAGCCTGTGGGTACGGCGAGTTTCACCTTCTCGGCCGCCAAGGCCGGGTATGACTCCACCTCTGTGGTCCGCATTGCGATGCCGAAGCTGAATTACGCATTGTCGAAGACCGAGCAGTTGACTGCCGACAACCGGCTTCAGCACCTGCAATTGAGTGCAACGGTAAATGGGTCGGCAGTGACGGTAACGAGCGCGCCCGACGCAGCACAGATTCTCGTAAATATCTCCGCCAACGGGCACAGTACGACGACCCGCCTGGCCGCGCACCCCGCAGCAGTCTTCTTCCCCGACTTCGACCCCGGCGCTCTGGAAACCCTGCTTGCGCTGGCTGTTGCGCAAAACAGCCGCGATCTCTGGGCGATCCTTCCCAAACAGGCCGGTTCGGTTGAGCCGGTGCAGATTGCCACCTACGCCGACGAGCAGGGCACATTGGACGGCAAACCCATCGTTGTCCATCACCTGATCGCGACGATTCACGGCGCAAGCACCGACCTCTTCTCCGGCCCGGCAAACCAGTTGCTGCAAGCCGAGCTGCCGCAGCCTGGCTTTGCGATGGTCCGCAAAGGCTTTGTCCTGACGCCGCCAGCGAAACCGGGCGCGCCGCCTGCGTAATTTCGGATCGAAGATTCGAGACAAAGCCGTAAGATGGTCTTCTCGACTTCCGATGCCAACGCCATCCATCAAACTCGTACTTCTGCCGGGTATGGATGGAACCGGGGAACTGTTCAAGGCCTTCATGGATGAGCTTCCGGATGAGGTCGAGGCAGACATCGTTCGATACCCTGGCAATGCTCAACTTTCCTATGCGAAACTTGAGGCGTTCGTTGAGGCCGCTCTTGCTGGGCAAGGGCCATTTGTTCTTTTGGCCGAGTCATTCTCTACGCCACTCGCGATTCATTGCGCTACAAAGAATCATCCCAATCTAAAAGGCCTGGTCATCTGCGCAGGGTTTGCTTCTAGCCCCATTCACGGCTGGCGACGTTGTGCTGCTTCGCTGCTTGCGCCGATTCTCTTCCGGTTTCCTCTACCGAAGATTGCGGCCCGCTATTTTCTGCTAGGAAAAGATGCGCCGCCGTCGCTCGCAGCGGCAGTTCAGGACGCGGTTTCATCGACAAAGCCAGGTGTGCTTGCCTCGCGGCTGCTCGCCATTTTGGCCTGTGACGCACGAGCGGAGCTGGGCCGAATCGCAGTGCCGATACTTTACATTCAGGCGGATGACGACCGTATGGTCAGCGACCGGTCTCTTGCTGAGATTCGGCGCATACAGCCTCGGACGGCAGTTGAAGTCGTCCCAGGATCGCATCTGATTTTGCAGAGCCAGCCAAGCCGTTGCGCGGAAATTGTTATGGAGTTTATCCGCCGGTTTGGCTAGATGTCGTTGAAATGCAGGCCAATCAGCCACGCCGCCACCTACGCTCCGTTAGCGCCCTGTGCGCAATACCCTTTCCAACTCTCTACTGCGAACGGTATAGTTTCTGGTTGCGAGAAAATCGCCGCGAATGGAGAGTTCGTCTATGTTGAAACAAATTGCAAGGATTTGCGCTGCCCATGGCAAGCGCTTAGAGGCCAGTACAGAAGAGTTTTTCACACTTTCAGACCAGATGCCGTCAGCCCAAATCTCGCGAAATATGCGCCTTAGCTCGGCGATTGCCGTTCTGCTGGGCGTTGCGCTGCTCACGGCGGGTTCGCTCAACGCGCAGTACAAGGCCAAAGTGCAGATTGATCCCTCCAAGCCCAAGGCGATGTTCTACCCGACCTCGATTGGCACAGCTGCCGACGTTTGGGACGGCAAGCCGTTTACCCCGGAGACGATTCAACTGCTGAACGATGCGGGAATCACCAATCTTCGCTACCCCGGCAACGGCGGCATTGACGCGGTTTATCACTGGTCAACGGGCAAGGTGACCAATCCCTACAGCAACGATAAAGGACTTGATTTTGGCGCGGACAAATCGTTACCCAAAGCGCTGCCCGCGATGGTACAGATTGGGACGGCGCTGATTACCGTGAACTACGGCAGCAACCTGGACGGCAGCGGCGGCGGCGAGCCGGCCGAGGCCGCAGCCGAGGTGGCCTACGCCAATGGCAGCGTGAGCAGCACACAGGTGATCGGCAAGGACTCGAAAGGCAATGACTGGAAGACCGTCGGTTATTGGGCCGGCCTGCGTAGCGCCGATCCTCTGCCTGCCGACGATGGTTATAACGCGCTGCGCATCAGCCACGCGGCGCCTTTTGGCATTCAGTTGTGGGCGGTAGGCAATGAACCGTATAACGATGGCTTCTATGGAGGCAATCATGGGGGTGAGCCCGACTTGCATGGCGGCCAGATTCCATCGAAGAAAGAATGGGCACGCCACTCCGGCGATAAGCGGTTTGGCCCTACGGCTTACGGCGCCGCGGCAGTGGAATTCATCAAAGCGATGAAGGCCGTGGACCCATCGATCCTGGTTGGAGTCGCTTTGAAGCCCTTCGACCCGAACGATGAAGACCACATGGGGAAGAACTGGGATCCTGAAGTGCTGAAGGCCGCCTGCGCCAGCATGGATTTTGGCGTCGTCTCGCTGATGACCGGCAAAGCGATTGAAACGGATTGGAAGACGCTGGATGACGCCGATTTGTTGAAGAACGCGCTGGGGCGCGACTTCGGGGCAATGATGCAGGACATCATTCCGAACGAGCAGAAATTCTGCCCCGCCGGCCACATGCCGCAGTTGGCCGTTACCAACTTCGGCGTGAATTCCTGGATGCCGACCAAGCGGCCCGTCGCCATCGGTCTGTTTGCGGCGGAAGGTGTTGCGTCCATGATGGAAAATGGCGTGTACAGCGTACAGTGGTCCCCCGAGCACAGCGTTTTCATGATCGATGACTCGAACAAGCCCAAGCCAGCTTATTACGGCATCAAGATGATCCACGAGATGGGACAGCCGGGCGATGTGTTTGTTGCCGCGAGCACTTCGTTGGATGCATTGGGAGTTCATGCGGTGAAGCGCGCCGATGGAGGCCTGGGGCTGCTCTTTGTCAGCAAGGAGATTGGGCAGTCGGTCAAGGTGACAGTCTCGATCAACGGCTATAACTACGCTGCCAAGGGAACCCGCTACGACTGGAATCAGGGCTCGCTGGATGCCGGCAAAGATGTGACGTCTGCACCGATTGACAATCTGGGACCGACGTTTACCGTGGATGTGCCGCCATCGGGGATTGTGGCGATTGTGATTCCGAAGGCGTAGCTTGCGAAGAACCCCGGCCCCCAAATGCGAGGGGCGGGCTTGTTGTTTGCGACGAAAGGCGGACAGCGAGAGTCTAAAATAGATAGAAGAATGCTGCCGCGCGCCGCTGAATTATTCGTGGCCGCAGCGTGCGGCATCGAGGAGTGGCTTTCATGGCATTGTTCAAGACATCGAATCCGGCGTTGAGCGACAAGACCTTCGGCAAATTGAACGGAAGCGGATATGGCGGTGGCTACGGCGGCCTGATTGACGCAACCAGCCGCATGACCCTGAATGGAACGGTAAACAAGACCGGCATCCTGCTGGTGTGCGCCATCGCAACCGCCGCCTGGACGTGGCGGCTTTTTCTTGACTCCAGAGATTTTGCCGATGTTGCGCCGCTGATGATTGGCGGCATGATTGGCGGGCTGATCTTCGCGATGGTGACCATCTTCAAACCGGAATGGTCTCCGGTAACAGCGCCAATCTATGCGCTGCTTGAAGGGCTGGTACTGGGCGGATTGTCCTGCGCCGTAGAGCTGCGCTATCCGGGCATTGCGATCCAGGCGGTGGGCCTGACCTTTGGCGTACTCTTCACCATGCTGGCGGCCTATCGCTCAGGGCTGATCCCGGTTACGCAGAAGCTGCGCATCGGCATTATCGCGGCCACGGGCGGCATTGCGGTCTTCTATTGTGTCGAGATGCTGCTGAGTTTCTTCGGAATCCGCTTTGCGTCTATCAATGGCGGCGGAGCGATTGGAATTGGTTTCAGTCTTTTTGTCGTGGGCATCGCGGCGCTGAATCTGGTGCTGGACTTCGACTTCATCGCGCGCGGCGTTCAGGCCGGCGCGCCCAAATACATGGAATGGTACGGAGCCTTCGGCATCCTGGTTACGCTGGTCTGGCTCTACCTGGAGATCCTGCGCCTGCTCTCAAAGGTGCGCAGCAGGAATTAATTTTCTGCTGATTGAGTTCGCAGAAAAACTGCCGAAAAAACGAAAACGCCAGAGAGTTGCCTCTCTGGCGTTTCATCATGATAAAGCCGCAGGGTATTGTCCCATGCATCGTCCCGTCAGCCTCAGGATGCGTCTCCAGGTTGCCCCGGATCCTCCATCTCTCGACTGCGCCAGAGGCGAATCTCCAGGTTTCCCCGTTTCCAGGTTATCCTGAGTCTTCTCCTTCAGCTCCACCGGCTGGCCGTTCTCCGAGTTTCCCCGAAGTTTGCCCCTCCGATGTTCCCGGCGATCTGGTTCCGGGTTTCCCCGGCGCTTCGATCTTCCAGCGTTGCTTGAGGTAAGTCTCCAGGGCGCCCCGGATCCTCACTCCTCAACTCCGCCAGTGGACGGCTCTTCGGGGCGCCCCGAATATCCCATCCTCCGGTTGTGCCGCTGATGAGTCTCCGGGGTACCCCGGCTCCTGCATCAACGGCTGGGCCGATCATGAACCCCGCTCCGGCTCGAACTTTGCATCCTCGGACAAGCCGCGGATGAATCTTCGTTTCGGATCAGGGCTTGCACATCGCCGTCAAACTCTGGATGCCTTCTCAATCTCACTCTGGCCTCCCGCCTCCGGACTAGAACGGCTATCCAATTTCCGTGAGGTGGCTGAGCTACGCCAAGTGACTTTCTCTCACGAAAAAGCCACTTAAGCATCAACTCAACACCCCGTCAATTAGATAACAGCTATAGCCGTCTGCGGTTGGTCGAACTCAATCAAACTCGCATCGTCCTGTCAGACAACAACTGCATTTCCAATGCCCTGCTGGGTCATCAGTTAGATAGGAGATTAGGCCCGTTTAATCTGTGGACACAAGTGTAAAAAATGGATTAATTTGTGGATATCACCACGTATGGTGCAAAAATCGTCGCGCGCGCAATCAATGACGCTATTCATCTGTAAATCCATGCAAAATAAAGGGGTTACAAAATTATCCGCTGTGGATGCGAATTCGCTGCGCTGATTGAAAGTGAAATTGAGGTATACTTGGCGGGATTCAAAATCCGCAGAGGAAACCCACCCAAATTGAATGGCGAACCTGCCGTCGAAAAACTTGTTGCAGTTATCCGCGCACATACTCGGTGAATATTTGATAACTCATTGCGTTGCGTTCTGAGTTTCCTAGCATGGGGAATTATCGAACTGTTAATTTTCCAAATCAACAAAGACTTCAGGAGGATATGGATGACTGTTGCTGCCTTGAATACACGCTATAAACGGCTCTTTGTAACCCGCTCCGGCTATGTGCCCCGGGATCGGGCGGCACTGGATACTTGGCTCAAGAAGTTCTCAAAGCAACTGGCAAAAGCAACCATCACCGGCCCTCTGCAACCAACCGTGGCCGCGCTCGCAGAGCTGATTGCTACCGACGGCATTGCTCGCATGTACGTGGATGAGATGATCGAGCAGGTTCCGGCCCGCAACAAGACCGCTCACAATACCGCTGAGCTATTGCAGGCACTGGACATGATTATCACTACAGCGCCGGAGTTTGAGAAAGACCCCAAGAAGCGCAACTTCTTTCCCATGTCCTCGCTCTTCGTTTACATGATGATGACGGTAGCCGGCGAGGCTGCCTTCCGCTATCCGCCGCTGAATGACGCACTCCGCGCGATTCTCAAGGCCTGGTGCCAGCACCTCGACAGCCCGGAGAGTTTGTCTGTCATTAATCGCGGGCCGCATGGATGGCTCTCGAAAGCCGCGTGGAAGCTGAACGAACTCGACCAGTTCATTATTCCCGACCCCGATGCTCCGCATGGCGGATTCGCGTCGTTCAATGCCTACTTCCATCGCGAGATCAATCTGGAATATCGTCCGCTAGCCGGCCCGGGCGATCCAAAGGTGATTACATCGGCCAATGATGGAACGGTCTACGCCAAGCGACGCGACGTAAAGCTCAGCGACAGGTTCTGGCTCAAAGGGCAGCCGTATTCGTTGGAGAACATGCTGGCGCAGAGTCCCTTTACCGAGCGGTTTGTCGGGGGCGATGTATTGCAATCGTTTCTAAGCGGCGCTGATTATCACCGTTGGCGTTCGCCGATCGGCGGCACGGTTCGCGAGGCACGCGTGGTCAATGGCTTGATGTTCAGCGATGCCGAGTCGGCGGGCGAAGACACCACGGCCGGCACTTACTCGCAGGGGTATGAAGCTTCTGTAAATACCCGCGGGCTGGTCTTCATTGAAAGTCCGATCAAATCCATCGGCATGGTCTGCGTCATTCCCATCGGAATTACGGAAATCTCGTCGGTCACCATCAACGTCAAGCCCGGCGATGAAGTGGAAAAGGGCGGTGAGTTGGGCTGGTTCAGCTATGGCGGATCGACACTGGCGCTGGTCTTCCAGAAGGACGCGATCAAGCGCTTCACCGTTCCGCAGAATCGCAAAGGGCCGGACGACGGACCGCCGATCAAGGTGAATCAACAGGTGGCGGAGGCGAACTGAAGCGCATCTTTGAAGCGAGCAATACAGGCCGGAGCGATTTGTGTTGTTATGCTTCTGCCGCGTCGAGTTCTTTGAAAAGCTCCTGCAGGTCGAGGTAAATCGGGGAACCGGCAACCTCGAATCGCTCTTTGCGCGTCCAGTTGCCGTCGGAGCAATCCCACCCGATGCGCTTGACCGGATCAATAACCCAGATGTTTGGCACCTGAAAGCTGCGATAGTCCTCGATCTTCTCCTGCATCCTGGATTGGCGGTCTTCGGGAGACAGCACTTCGACGGCGATCAGTTGCGGCTGGTCGAAAACCGGCTGGACCGGCACTACCCGGTGCCAAACGCTCACGTCGGGAACGCGCACATTCTGCGCGTTCAGCCGCGTTCTCTGCTCCTGAATGGTTCGCGTCTGCCAGACCTTGTCATGTGAATGAAACCAAAGCAGAATCTCTCGCTGCACGATATTGTGCTCATACTCGCCCATGTGCCGCTCCTGCACCTCGCCGCGGACGTACTCCGCATCCGGCTCCCACGGAGTCCGCAGATACTCTTCCAGCGAGATTTGAGCCGTTGCCGCCATTCGCGCTACCCGTCCAGAACAGTTTACTCCTGAAGTGAAAACTTGGGAGGGAATCTTGGGCGAGACCTCGAATCCGGCATGCTGGTTCGTCTGATCCAATAAAAGTAGATTGATTTTATTGCCTTTCAAGCCTCTAATTGGAGGCGAGCGCGGAACAATGAATGGAGTTTTTACTTCTTTCCGCGACGGTTTAGCATTGGCCGGGCTATTCACGCGCCTACGCAGCCCTTATATTTAATTGGAGACATCTCGATGGCAATCAAAGGTCCGAAGAAAAAGAAGAAATTGAAGGCGAAGGATGCCCGTCTTGGTATCCATCGCAAGGGAAAACTGATTGATGCACATCTTGGGAACGGTGTTGGGAGATCGGAACCGGATTCGCACAACGAAATGGGACAGGATCGCCTTGTGAAGGATGGGCGGAAACGCCCGCCCGCGCGGAAGCGCTAAACCGGGTTAGGTGGCGCTTGGATCTTGAGCCATTATCATGCTTAGCATGGCGCTTGACTCAACGAATAAGCTTGGTTAACCATGAACTTATCCAAAATTGCAGGAGGGGCATTGTGCGCATGTACCGTTGCTCCGTTATTTGGCTATCAATCACTCTGCTGCCTGTGTTCATAGCTATAGCTGCCCAGGCTCAAATCAAGAGCATCGATCCCGCTTTGCTTGCTAAGGCAACCTCCGGCGACCCGTCTGCCCAGTACCAAGTTGGGTGGCATTATGAGCACCCGGATGCCATTTGGGGCGCGGGCTATACGGAATCCGGAACTAGTCCGCATGACTATACTCAGGCTGCATTCTGGTATCGCAAGGCTGCTGAGCAAGGATACGCACCCGCACAATATGATCTCGGCGAGTTATACCTTTTCGGGCATGGTGTGCTTGTGGACTATGCACAGGGCATAGCCTGGTTCAGCAAAGCAGCGGAACAGGGGCATCCTGCTGCGCAAACAGACCTTGCACGCCTCTATCTGCGCGGCGAATTCGTTCCGCAAAGCCTTGCCCAAGCAGTGTTTTGGTATCGCAAGGCTGCTGAACTTGGGAATCCCGACGGGCAATCCGCTCTTGCTTCGCTTTACGAAGATGGGCGTGGAGTCCCGCAAAACTATAGCGAAGCATATTTCTGGATGAGCCTTGCTGCTTCAAATCCAGAGCTAGCGGGGGTATATCGTTTTCTCTCGGAAGAACATGCGAAAGATCGTGACCGCATTGCCGCTCACTTGACAAAAGCTGAACTACTGAACGCTCAATCGCGTACGCGGAAGTGGGATGAGGACCACGCTGCGAAAAAGGCAATAGATGATGTCGAGAAAAGAACCGTCCAACGATGATGAGAGTTGAAAAAACAATTCCAACAGAGGTAAATCCTTCTTCCTATTCTATGTGTCGCTCCTTTATTCAAGAGGGATAAGTAGAGCCGAGATTGTAACCTTGTCGAGCTCCACCTTTCACTTGAGATTGTGAAAACAACAACAAAAGCCGAAGCAATTGCTCCGGCTTTTGTTGTTACTATTCCCTATTCCCTAACCCCTGCTTCATCCCTGAATATCAAACTGCTCAGGATGCAACGCCGGATCGCTCTTGATGAGGATGTTTTTGCTAATCAGCTCCTCGAATTCAGTAAGCCAGCTTGCGTTGTTGGACTTGAGCGTCTTTACCGTCTCGGGATTGACGCGCAGCACCACATCGCCACCCTCGAAGTGCTTCTTCATCTTGCGCAGCTCGGTGTAGATCTCATTGCAGACCGTGGTCGGGCTCTTGACCATGCCGGTGGCCTGGCAGGTGGGGCAAGGAACCGAGAGTGTCCGCTCCAGCGATTGCTTGACGCGCTTGCGGGTGATGGCTACCAATCCAAAGTCGTTGAACTGCAGAACCTTGGTTGGGGCGCGGTCGGATTTGAGAGCTTCTTCCAGAGCTGCAAGAACCTTGAAGCGGTTCTTGCGGTCGTCCATGTCGATGAAGTCGATGACGATGATGCCGCCGAGGTCGCGCAGCCGTATCTGGCGAACAATCTCCGGCACCGCGTCAAGATTGGTCTTGACGATGGTGTCTTCCAATCGCGCCGACTTGCCGACGTATTTGCCGGTGTTGATGTCGATGGCGACAAGGGCCTCGGTCTGGTTGATGACGATAGATCCGCCGGATTTGAGCCAGACCTTGGAGCGCAGGGCCTTGGCAATCTCGTCCTGAATGCCGAAGTGCTCAAAGAGCGGCGTCTCCTTGGTGTAGAGCTTAACGCGGCGCACTAACTCGGGCGAGACGCGGTTGAGGAAGCGGACGATGCGCTCGTAGTTGGCTTCCGAATCCACCCAGATGGAAGAGAAGTTCGAGCTGACCTGATCTCTCAGGATGCGCTCGATCAGCGAGAGATCGTGATAGATCAGCGCCGGCGACTTGGACTCATCGGAGCGGGTCTTGATCTCATTCCACAGGTGAATGAGGAAGCGCAGATCGGCGCGGAGTTCTTCTTCCGACGCACCCTCGGCGGCAGTGCGGACGATGAATCCACCCGCGGATTCACCGCGTTCGTGAACCAGGATGCGTTTGAGGCGGTGACGCTCTTCGTCCGAAGCGATTTTGCGGCTGACACCGATGTGCGTGACAGTGGGCATGAAGACCAGGAAGCGCCCCGGAAGCGCGATGTGCGATGTGATGCGCGCGCCCTTCTGCGCGATCGGCTCCTTGGCGATCTGGACGAGAATCTCCTGGCCGGGCTTGAGCAGGTCGCTGATGATGGGCAGATCGGACATCTGCGCGGAACGGCGCGCTGCGCCACGGCCTTTGCTGAGGCCTGGGGCCTGCGCGGGCTGGCCTGCCTGGCTGCCGTTGCCTCCGCGGCCTCCACGGCGGTTGCGGCCATTGCGGTCGCGACGTTGCTGACCTTCTCCGGTTGCGGGCTGGCCAACGGCGGGCGCGGCCTCCTCTTCTTCGCCTTCGTCGCCATCGCCGTCAAAGTTCAACTGGATGCGGTGGTCGAGATGAGCTTCCTGGAAGAGCTCGCCCAGGTCGCCGGTGCGCATCTGACGAGGCAGAGTCTCTTCCTCGAAGTCCTCGTTGTCGCGCAGGTCGCTCTTGCCCTGATGCGCGCGCGCAGGGGCATAGCTTTCTTCTTCGTCGATGACCTCTTCTTCAATGAGGCCTTTGCCGGGCGCATAGGAAGAAACAGAAGCAACTGCAGCCGCCTTGGGCTGGGCCGCCGGCTCCTCTTCTTTTTTCTTCTTGCCGCCGAGGCCGAAAAGACGGAAGCCGGTGGGAGGAATTGGATCGACATTGTGCGAGGCTTCGGCGTTCGGTTCCGGTTCGTGCGGCTGGACAATTTCGTCGCCGGTTTCAACTGCTTCGGAAACGGCAAGGACCGGCTGCCCGGCGGGTGCTTCCTCCGGCACGGAGTGTGCCTCGGCATAAGCATCTGCATCGTCTTCGGGCCGGTCTGCCGACTTTGTCGTCTCTTCGATCAGCAGGTCGTCCAGAACCTCTTCTTCAAACTGATGGACGATTGTTCCGTGAGCAACTATCTCTTCGACGGCGGTTTCAGCAGCGGCATCAAGCTTGAGTTCCTCGCTCTCCTGCACCTCTTCGAAGAATGCGTTCGGAGAATCGACAAAGACACCGCGCGGCTCGGCGTGAACCTCTGCCGAGGGCTGCGCGTGAGTTTCAGCGACCGGCTCCTGGTGTTCGGCTGGCTCAGTGGCGCGATTGCGATGTCGGGAGAGGGATTCGCCGGGCAGCAGCCCACTGCCGTCCCACTCAATGGGGGATTCGATCAAGGTTGCCGGCTTATAGGTGGACTGCGGACGGGGCGGAGCCGCGGAAGCGGGAGCGGCTCCCGAAACCGCAGAGGCGCCACCATACTTGCTCAGCGACTCACCGGGGAGCACGAAGGGGACTGGAGCTGGTTGCGCAAGAGCGGACGGAGAAGCTCCGGCATAAATCTCCGGCGCAACCTCTGTCTTTGATTCCGGCTCGGCATCAAAGACAGAATCGAGCGCAATTTCTTCTGATTCGACAACGTAGGTGGTCTGCTTCTCACCGGCTGGGGTCTGTTCGTCCCCCGAACCGGCCTGACTGCGGCCACCGCGGCGACGGCGGCGACCGCGCCAGCGCTTTGCCCCTGCCTCGTTGGATTCATCTTGCGCATCTTCGGCGGATTCTACAACGAAGTTCGGTTCCGAGGGAGCCTGAATTGCTCCTCCGGCTTCGAGAGGCGCCGGACGGCGCTCCCTGCCCTGCCGCTGGTCCGGCCTCGGTTCCTGCTTCTGCTCGGGCTTAGATTCCTGGCGCTGCTGCTGCCCGGAGCGACCACCGTTTTTATCTTGGCTGCGATCTGCGCTTCGATCCTGGGCGCGGACCTCGCGCACCTGCTGGCCGCCAGGGCTGGTTGCGGCTTTCTCTATCTCATCGGTCTCTTCCGGGTCTTCCAACTCCATGAAGTCGGTAACGTAGAGGAACGCGTCGCGCTCCAGGCCCACATCGACAAAAGCCGACTGCATGCCAGGCAGTACGCGGGTGACGCGCCCGTTATAAATGGACCCCGCCAGGGTGTATTCGTTTTCGCGTTCGTAATAAATTTCCGCGAGTTGATCGTCTTCAAGAATTGCAAGCCGCGTTTCGTGCGGCGTACTGGAAATACAAATTTCCTTTGCCATCATGCCTTTCCGTCTGGCGGCAA
The DNA here is from genome assembly GCA_964532725.1 of uncultured Occallatibacter sp. GTDB lineage: Bacteria > Acidobacteriota > Terriglobia > Terriglobales > Acidobacteriaceae > Telmatobacter. Next base: position 22,171 of record CAZHKN010000019.1, on the reverse strand, counting down.
ATGCCGGCCAGAGCCTGCGGTCAGGTCAGAAGGAGGCGCGGAAAACCGGAGGGAATGGGAAATGGCGGAAGGGACAACCTGGAAGACGCTGGTGTGCCAGTTGCTGGTCGGCCGCCAGCCCGGAGGGGCGGCGAACCGAGGGACGCGTCGAACCTGAAGGCTAGGCCAATGGTAGAAACCAATTGAACAAACCAAACAAGCAGGACAAGCCAAACAAACAGAACAACCCGTGCGAAGCGGTGATCCGATTGCAGAGAGTTTGTGGCCAACCACTCCATTAAAACTGGCGGGGCCGTTCCATCGTTGGTATTTGTCAGGCCGTTCCGCGCTGTGGAAGAGGGGCGATTCCGCCCGATGCCTTCCGTGCTAAAAGTGCAACCTGCACAATCCCAACGATACCGGGGTCCCCAACGACTGGTCTCCATCGTTGGGGTGGTCCGGATTTCCCGTCTCTGCGTGCTCATAAACCCAATCCCGCCGTACTCCGCGATCCCTTTGGACCGGGCCGGCGAAATGATTAAAAATCCTTCTCTCGCAAACCGGACGATTCCGGGGGGACGCGAGAGGTGAAACTCTTTCTTACTGCCTCCGGCTCACGAGCCGGGATCGCTCCGGGAGCACTACTGCCTCAGCCACAGCAGCAATGGCCCTGATTCATTTAAGCCTTCTAGTTTACGAACCGGCGCATGCGGACATTCATCGCCACACCCAGCGCCAGAAAGGTAAACAACACCGAAGAACCTCCGTAACTCATTAACGGTAAAGGAATTCCGGTGACCGGCATAAAACCGATGACCATGCCCACGTTGACCGCGATCTGGAAGGTCAACACCGCGACTACCCCCATGATAATCAGAGAGCCGGACAGGTCGGCGGCTGTTTGAGCGTTTTGAATCAAACGCATCAACACAGAAAAGTATAGCAGCAGCACAAAAATCGCGCCGACAAAGCCATGTTCCTCGCAAAAAGCGGCAAAAATGAAGTCTGCATGGGGAATGGGCAGGAAATCTCCCTGAGTCTGGGTTCCCTTGGCCGCGCCTTTGCCCCACACCCCGCCCGAGCCGACCGCGATCAGCGACTGGCGGATATGGTAGCCCTTGCCGCGGGGGTCATCGTCCGGGTTGAGAAAACTGGTAAGCCGGGCTTTTTGATAGGGTTTGAGGATCTTTCCGCTATTCCATACGCCGACAATGAGAGCCGAGCCGCAAACGAGCAGGATCAACCCCTGGCGCAGGTTCATGCCGCCGAGGAGCAACCCGGCGATCAAAATGGGCGTGTAAGTGAGCGCTGTTCCCATATCCGGCTGGATCAACACCAGCGCCATCGGCAAACCAACCAGCGCGAAAGCCTTGAAGATATCCGGCCAGGTGAGCCGACGTCCGCCCAGATTGGCAAAATAACGGGCGACGAGCAAAATCAGCACCAGCTTCATCCACTCTGAGGGCTGAAAGTGGATGGGGCCGACTTTGATCCAACGCTTGGCTCCCAACACCTTGACCCCCACCAGCTTGACCGCGACCAGCGCCAGCAGAAAGAGGCCGAAAAACCAGGGAGCGAGATCGATCAGCTTGTGATAGTCGATCTTCGAGAAAATGGCCATCGCCACCAGGCCGGCGGCAATCCAGAAAAGCTGCTTGGTGTGGAAGCCGACATATTTGGTATGCAGGGTTGCCGAGTAGATCTCCAGGACTGAGATTGTGCATAGCGCCAGCACCATCAGCAGCAGAGCCCAATCGAAATCGCGAAAGCTCATGAAGCGGCGCATCAGGGCAGCTTTTCCTTGAAGCGAAGGGGCAGGGATGCAGTCAACCAGATCGATGCCGGAAATATCCCGGCGGCCACGGCTTTCGATTTGTCTGCCACGGCGGCAGGATCGACAAAAAAGTGTCCTGCGTGAAGCGCAAAACCTTGCCACGTAGCTTCAGTCTGCTCGTGGCCGTCCAGCGTGGGCTCCGACCAGACCGCTCCCACTTCTACCGGCTTGGTTGTCCCCGCTTGATTCAGCACATTGTGCTCCTGCATCCGCTTCTTATTCACGTATTGGACGACCATTGCCTGGGCGATACGGGCGGAGTTTGAACCCCAGTCGCCATGCTCCTGCAGCACGGCAATCACAATCTCGGGATTGCGGCGCGGCACCATACCCACAAACCAGGAGTTGGGGGTCTTGGCTCCGCCTTTTGTGTGAGTATCGCCTCCGCCCACCACTTGGGCCGTACCGGTCTTGCCTGCGAAGTCGACGCCCTCAATGTGCGAGGCCGCTGCCGTGCCGGTGGTTGTGGCGGCGGCCATGCCATCGGTAATCGTCATCCAGGTGTCCGGGTTGAGAGGGACGGTCACATCTCCAGAGCCGGGGAAACTGTCCTGCACCGCCTGATGGAACTGCGCGGGAAGCTGGTCGGGGTTCACAATATGGGGACGGACAAAATGCCCGTTGGAAGCGATTCCGCCCAAGGCCCGCGCCAGTTGCAGAGGTGTTACCTGCGTCTCGCCCTGGCCGATGCCGACCGAAATCGTATTGCCGGGGAAGTACTTCTGATGGAAGTTCTTCATCTCCCATTGTGTGGAGGGCATCACACCGGCCATCTCGTTGGGCAGGTCGATGCCTGTCTTCGATCCCAGGCCGAAGGAAGTAGCGTACTTGGCGATCGTGTCGATGCCCAGCTTTTGCGCCAGAGTATAAAAGAAGGTATCGCACGACAACGGGATGGCTTGGCTGATATTCAGTACGCCGTGGTGATGATCGCAGTGGAAGAAACGTCCATAGAACGTGCCTCCGCCGATGCAGTTCACATGCATATCCTGCGCCACGCCTTCCTGCAGTCCGGCAGCGGACATGATGATCTTGAAGGTGGAACCAGGAGCAAGCTGGTCCTGAATCGCCTTGTTCATTAGCGGGTGGTTGGGGTTGGTGATTAGGTCGTTCCAGTCCTTGCGGTTGATACGGATGGCGAAGGCGTTGGGATCGTAGCTGGGGTGGGAGACCAGAGCCAGAATCTCGCCATTGCGCGGGTCCATGGCCACAACCGCGCCGTTGGCGTCGCCCAGCGCCAGCTCGGCGGTGCGCTGCAGATCGAGGTCTATGGTCAGCTTCAGATCCTGGCCGGGGGTTGCGTGCTGTGTCCGCAGATAGCCCACCTCGCGTCCGTGACTGTCTACAATCACGTCGCGGCTGCCATCCTGGCCGCGCAGCAAAGCGTCGTAGGTCTCTTCCACGCCCGCCTTGCCGACCACGTCGCCCGGTTCATAAGCGGCATAACGTGGATTGTTCAGGTCGTCATCGCTGACCTCACCGACGTAGCCGATGAGGTGCGCGGCAAAGCCGTCGCGGGGATAGAGCCGCCGCTCCTCGTCAATTGTCTCGAGTTCCGGAAACTCATTCCGGTGCGCTTCAAGAAATGCTTCCTCGTCTTCTGTGAGACCCTGCTTGATGGGAATCGGCTGGTACCCCGGCGCGGCGCGGTAGCGCTTCAAAGTGGTCTTCAACTGATCGAGGTCGAGATCGAGGCCACGCGCGATCAGCGGCAGATCGGCATCCACGTCGTGGCCCTGCTCACGGACCAGAAAGCAGGAGACTGATGGGTAGTTGTCCACCACCAGCCGGTTTTCGCGATCGAAGAGCTTGCCCCGCGCGGCCATCACCGGCACTTTGCGGATACGGTTCTGGTCGGCCTCAAGACGATACTGACTGGCGCCCAGCACCTGCAGGCGCCACAGCCCCGCTGCCAGCGCCAGCATCATCAACAAAATGCCGTACTGCACCACGGTCAGCTTGAGGCTGGAGAGCTTTTCTCCGCGATTGATCATCCGGTCGGGGAACATATCTTCTCTGCTATAGCATAGCGCCAATTGCTGTGCGATTGATTGAGCCCGTCAAAACCAATTAAGAACTGCGTACAGCTTTTGCCAGCAGTTCCGCAAAATGTACTGCCTGGCGATCCGAGAGTTGTGCGATTTGCTCCCGGCAGCTGAACCCATCCGCGACTATCTCGGTTGTTGCCGCGGCGGATTTCACGGCGGGCAGCAAGCCGTCGTTGGCGATGGTTTTCGAGACCTCGAACTTATCCGCCTCAAACCCGAACGGACCCGCCATGCCGCAGCAACCGGCCTGCGTCTGCTCAACCGTGGCCCCGGCGCGGCGCAGCAAGGCGATCTCATTGACAGGCCCGCCGAAAACGGCTTTGTGATGGCAGTGGCCATGCAGCAGAACATGCGACCCGGAGAGACGATTGGCCAGCCAGTCATTATTGACTGGGGCGGGAGCCTTTGCCGCCAGCCAGTCGGCCAGCAGCCAGATATTTTCCCTCAATCGCCGGGCACGGGCATTGTTTGGGAATAACTCCTGCAACTCATCCTTGAAGACGCTGGCGCAGCTTGGCTCAAGAAAGATAAATGGCAGGCCCGCATCAATATGCGGAGCCATGCGGTCAAGCACTTCAGTGAGATAGCTCCACGCCGCGTCCAACAGGCCAAAGTCATAGAGCGGCCTCCCGCAGCAGATATGGCCCTCTGGAGTTTTGACTGCAAAGCCAGCTTGTTTCAGAACCAGCTCCGCGGCAGTTAATGTCTGCGGATGATAATAGTTATTCCAGGTATCCGGCCACAGTACCACCACCTGCGCCACCTGCGGCCGGGCGGGCTGCCCTTCCCCGGTCCCCAAATGCGAGGGACCGGGGGCGCCCTTGTTGGTGCGGGAACGCTGATAACTCTTTGCCGCGAGCCGTGGCAGCTCCCGCTGCTGCGCTACTCCGACGATGTGCTTGATCAGCGGGCTGGTGATGGGGCCGGTCAAGATTGCATTGGTCAGCGCAGGAGTGATTGATCCCCAGCGGGCCAGCTTATCCGCAAATCCAAAGATATAGTGATGCAGCGGATGCGGGCGGTATTTATATCTCTGTGCCAGATACTCCGATTTATACGCCGCCATATCCACCTGCACTGGGCACTCGGTTTTGCAGGCTTTGCAACTGAGGCAGAGATCGAGCGCCTCGTGGACGGCCTCGCTCTGAAAACCCTCCTCGTGCAGTGCGCCGTCGGCGGAGAGCATCTCCCAAAGCAAGCGCGCGCGGCCTCGGGTGGAGTGCTGCTCCTCGCCAGTGGCTCTGTAACTGGGGCACATCACGCCGCCGGTCGTCTTGCGGCACGCGCCCACGCCCACGCAGCGCTCCGTGGCGCGTTCAAGCGAGCCTAGATCGGCGGTAAAGGCAAAATGCGTTTCGAGCGTCTTCGCATCCCAGGTCCCGAAATCGGAATCTGGGGGCGCACCGCGCTCTTGATCCTCTTGTGGGTGGTACCGGAGATTCTCGATTGGATCGTAGACGCGCACCGCATCCACCAGCTTGCCGGGATTCATGCGGTTCTCCGGATCCCAGATGGCCTTGAACTCGCGGAAGGCCTGCATCAGCTCCGGACCAAACATCTTTGGCAAGAGAGCGGCGCGGGCCTGGCCATCGCCGTGCTCGCCGGAGAGCGATCCGCCAAAGCTCAGGACCAGGTCAGCGGCGCGGTCAATGAATTCCCGGAAACGGCGCAGGCCTTCCTGCGAACGGAAGTCGAAGTTGATCCTAAGATGGACGCAACCCTGCCCGTAGTGTCCATACAACGGGCTGCGGTAGCCGTACTCGCCCATCAACGCGAAGAGCTTGCGCAGATACGCGCCGAGTTGCGCGGGAGGAACGCCGGCATCCTCCCAACCCTCCCAGCCCTCCGGCTCGCCGGGCACAAAAACCGTTGCGCCGAGGGCCGACTCGCGCACCTTCCAGACGCGCTCGGCCTCGGCTGCGGCGTAGATGCGGGCCGTGGGCTTGATGGCCCAGCCTTGCGCGGCCTGGGCGAGGGCTTCGGCCTTGGCCTGCGCCTCGGTTGCCTCCCACGCGCCCATCTCGACGAGCAAGAACCCGCCGCCCGGCGGCAGCAACGAGACATCGGCGACAGCAAGATTTTTGCGGCGCATGAACTCGAGCAGCAGCCCATCAAAACCCTCCAGTCCGATGGGTCCAAACTCCAGCGCCTGCGGCACCGCATCGGCAGCTGAGAAAGCGTCGGGGAAGGCCAGCGCCGTCAGCACGCGATAGGGCGGGCTGGCGGCGAGGTTGAGCGTCGCCGAGAGAACTGTCGCGCAGGTTCCCTCGGAACCGACCAGCGCGCGGGCCACATTGAAGCTGTTCTCGGGCAGCAGATCATCGAGGTTGTAGCCGGAGACGCGGCGGGGAATGCGCGGGAATTTCTCGCGAATCAGATCCGCATACCGGTCGCGAATGCGGGCCAGACCGGTATAAATCTGCCCCTCGCGGCCGCCACCGCGGATCAGCGCTTCAAGTTGCGCTTGGTCGGTCTTGCCAACCGTCAGCCGGGTACCGTCATAAAGCGCCAATTCGAGCGACTCGACATTATCGACAACCTTGCCGCCCAACAGCCCATGCACCCCGCAACTGTTGTTGCCGATCATGCCGCCCAGCGTACAGCGGGAGTGGGTGGCCGGGTCAGGCGCATAAGTCAGATGATGTACCTCGGCCGCTTCGCGCAGCCGGTCGAGCACAATGCCCGGCTCAACCTGAGCCAGCTTGGCCACCGGATCAAGCGAGATCAGCTTGTGCATGTACCGCGAATAATCGAAGACCACGGCCACGTTCGCGCACTGTCCGGCGAGGCTCGTTCCCGCTCCGCGCGGCAGCACGGCAGCGCCGGTGGCGCGGCAGGCGGCTAATGCCGCCTCTACATCGGCGGCATCGCGGGGAACCACCACGCCGACCGGAAGCTGGCGGTAATTCGACGCATCGGCCGCATAGAGCGCACGGGAGCCGAGGTCGAAACGCACCTCTCCGCGGAGAGTCGATTTCAGAAGCGCTTCCAGTTCGCGATGCGCGGCGAACCGTTCATGGTCGAGCGCCGGTTGATTAGTAAGGATAGAAAAAGTGCTCACGTTGGAATGGTAACGCTTTCGCCGGTCGGTGCGCAGTGATAGCAAACAACCCGGTTTCGATGCAGATTGAATTGCCGATGATTTTTACTGTTCAGTATGCCGAAGGCCCCCACCGCAGGTGGTTAGCGCGCGGGCCACTCGTCGGCAACGATGCCGAGGTCGCTGAGCTTCTTGAGCAGGGCTTCGACATTGCGACGCACCTTGGGCCGATTCTTTGAGTCTGCCAGCGGCGACTCGGCAACGGCCACCACGCGGCCATAGCGCCATGCGCCCGGAGGCAGCGCAATCAGTGCTTCGGGCAGATCGTTGGGGCGCAATTGCAGCTCCTGCCGGCGCGCGGCCGCGGGGCGCAGCAGAGTTCCTTGCCCTAGAGAACTGGGGTTGGCATCGGCTAGCGTCACGCGCAGATCAATGGTCTCGGCATCCACGCTGAGAAAGGGATTGGCCCATGCGCCCTGCTCGTGCACGTCCACATAGAGGCTCTTGGTGGGCAGCGGGATCTTCTCCAGGGCCGCGCGCTGGCCGGCAATCTCGGTTTGCGCGGATTGCGAGGCGGTTTGCGCCTGCTGCTCGGCGCTGACAGCCGTCTTGGCAACGCCTTCGACGGCCTGCTCTTCGCGATGGCAGGCAAAAAGAGCGACAACCAACAGCAGACCCATACAGGCGAATTTTTTGTAATGCAGGCTTTTCATGCCCCCTCAGAATAACAGCCGGTTCAATGCCGCGGGGTTGCGGCTCCGCTCACACCGCCTGATTGCCGCAGGCCCGTAATTTGAAATATTTTCATCATAATTGCGATAACTCGCTGGCGGAAAACCGGGTCAAATTGTCAAGTCCACAAGAGTATGATTCTCGTATCGTTCTGGTGGACCGGGAATCTATCTATTGCGTAGAGCCTTAGTGAAGGGACTGGAACCGATCCTGATGGAGGAGTCATGACGACGCCGAAGTTCGTCCTTGCATCGATGTTACTGACACTGCCGCTGGCCTCAAGCACACAGATGCGGGGGCAGCAGAGCACTTCCACGCCGGAGCAGGTGAATAAAGATGCCCGCGATTTGTCGACTGGCGTCGTCCTTCACCAGACGGTGCGCCGTGTTCCCATCGATGTTGTCGTAACAGATAAGCAAGGCAACCCGGTGAAAGGGCTGAAGCAGGAAGACTTCACCGTCAAGGAAGACAAGAAGCCACAGACAGTGCTTTCATTCGATTATCTGGATGGCTCCGCGCCCAGCTATGTTCCTGTCAAGCTGCCTCCATTGCCCGCCAATACCTTCGTGAACCTGCCCAGCGATCCGGAGCAAGGGCCGCTTTACGTGCTGTACTACGACATGGTGAACACTCCCGTGGAAGACCAGATGAGCGCTCACCAGCAAATAGTAGACTTTGTCGACAAGATCAAGCCGGGAACCCGCGTCGCGCTTTTTGGCAATATGGCCGGAGTGCATCTGGTGCAGGGATTTACCAGCGACCATGAACAACTGAAGAAGGCGATTCTCTACGACGGCCCTGGCCCGCACTTTCCCAAGGTTTTCACGGATGGGAGAAATTACGGGTGGCAGGACGCGGGCGCCTCGCTTCAGTGCCTCAAGTTTCTCGCCGAATATCTGGGAGGGATACCGGGACGGAAGAACCTGATCTGGCTCTCCAGCGTTTTTCCCATTCCCGTTGGCCCCACAATTACAGGCCACAACTCGAATACAGCCGTGGGCGGAGGCTTTTCCAGTTCAACCCCGCAGTACAACGACTTGACCTACCTGTTAAGCGAGACAATCAGAGAGACCTACTCGGCCATGATGCGCAGCCAGGTTGCCCTTTATCCGGTAGATCTGGAGGGGCAAAATGCGGCGAACGATCCCGGCGATCAGGTCACGAAAGGCCAGTACGAAGACTCCATCGCCGCCGCGACTGGCGGCCATGCATACTACGGCGGCAACCGCCTGCAACTGCTGTTGGACAAGGCGATAGAGAACGGCGAGAGTTACTACACCCTCAGCTATGACCCGACAAATACAAAATACGATGGTTCGGAGCGCCAGGTTGAAATAACGCTTGCGAATGCGGAGAAGAGCGGATATACACTCAGTTACCGGACCCTCTACTACGCGGCGAATGACGATAATGTGCCGGAGACGCACAAGAAGGACGCGCTGCAGAACCGGTTCGACGCCGCCAAAACCGAAGACACACTTTATGCCAATATCGAGCACGGCGCGCCGATGCTGCACGATCTGCTCTTTAGCGCCCACATGGAGGCAACCGGCAGCCCGGTGATGGCGAATGCCCAGCAAATGGCCGAACTGGTCGACTCGCCGGCCTTTTTCAAAACCCGGCGCAAAGATCGCCCGGCCAAGCCGCTGGACCCGGTGAAACTGCAAAAGTATGTGATCTACTACGGAATCGTCGATCCGCAGTTGAAGGCGCAGGCGCGACTGCACGGAACCCCCGCGACGCTGGAGTTTGCCGTGGCAGCCTATGACGCAGAGGGCCGCCTGCTGAACAGCATGCTGAATGAGGGCCAGGCATCGGCAGATGCGCCCGCTGCTGGAAAATCGGGCGCGTTGTTCCATGCCGAGCAGGAACTGGAAGTGCCGCCCGGCGCGGCATGGCTGCGGGTTGCGGTGCGCGATAAACTGACCAACAGGACTGGGACATTGGAAGTCCCGCTGCCGTTAAAGGCAGACACAACGCCGCAGGTGGCCAACAAGGGCCAATGAAAGAACGCAGATCATTGCCGCATCTTGATGCGGAACGCGAAAGGAGATTGGGCCGATAGGGCAAAAACGTATCTACCCTGAATCGCTCGACGCGCCCAAAGGCTCACGCAGATTACAAATCTGTTCCGATCGTAGAAAATACCGTGCTGATCTTGGTATGCAGAGTGTTCAGCGCAGCCACCAAAACAACGGCAATCAGAGAAATGATCAGGGCGTACTCAACCAAATCCTGGGCGTCTTCACGCGCGAGCAGGATTTGCATTTTCACACACAGCTTCAATAGCGCGTTGTTCACTTACGCTCCCCCAATGCGCAGCAATTCCCGATCAAAATCAGAGAAAAGGCGTCTTTTAGTGCTGGATTTTTATTGATTCTACTTCGGGGCAGCCTGAACAGCCAGATAATTCTTTGATTGTATTAATGCCTGGAGTCACATTTGCAGCATTACCTGTTAGATGATACCTATTACTACTTCCCGATCAACCCGCGGGCAATTGAATCCAGCATTCCGTTGAGAAAGTTGATCGATTCAGTAGCGCAATAGCGGCGGCCAACCTCCAGCGCTTCATTGATCACGATGGGAAAGGGTGTGGACTTGAACCCCAGCATCTCTCCGATAGCCATGCGCAGCAGATTGCGATCCACGGCCGGCATCCGTTCGAGCCGCCAGTGCTTGGAGTTCTCGGCGATCAACACGTCAATCGCTTCCTGGTGGACGATTGCAACCCGGAAGAGGTCCTCGGCAAAACCGCGCACCTCCGGCTCAACTTCGTCTCCGGCTTTCCAGAAGGTAGCACGGACCTGCTCCGGTGTCTGCTTGCCGATATCCGCCTGATAGAGCATCTGCATGGCCAGTTCGCGCGACTTACGCCGCGACCCGGCGCTCAAGCGGCCCCGCCTTCGACGAGTTTGCGCCGCAAGCTGACCATCTCAATAGCCGCCAGCGACGCCTCAAATCCTTTGTTGCCGGCCTTGATGCCGGCACGATTCAGAGCCTGCTCCAGAGTTTCGCAAGTCAGTACGCCAAAGCTGTGGGGAATACCGGTCTCCTGCTGCGACTGGCCAATGCCGCGGGCCACCTCGTTATAAATTGCCTCATAATGCGCGGTCTCGCCACGCAACAGGCAGCCGAGAGTGATGATCGCATCCACTCGTTCCACGCCTTGATTCGCCAAAACGCGCGCGGCGGCAGGGATCTCCCATGCGCCGGGAACGCGGACGACAGCAATGTCCTTGCGGACCGCGCCGCTGCGCAACAACGCGTCCAGAGAGCCATCCAGAAGCCGCTCGGTAATCACGGCGTTCCAGCGCGCTACGACGATGGCAAACTTCATCCCCACGGCGGAGAGATCGCCTTCGACGGCCACCGGCTTGCCTTTGAGGGGGTCCGTCCATGCCCAGAAGCTGAACGTGTAACCCGGCTCCGGCTCGACGGTAAATATCTGTGACTTCCAATGGGTTTCAGTGATCGGCGAGAGCCGCGCCTTCGTTTCTTCGATCGATTGATTGCCGGCAGGCTTGGCTTCGAGCCAAGCCGCCGCCGCCTGGTAGACAGCATCGAGCGCCGTCACTTCGATCAGCACATCGGCGGCCGATGGAAACCGCCCATCCACAAACTCCAGATTGCCCAGCGGCGCAAGGAACGACGCGCCCCGCGAACCTTCATCATCCCAACCTTTACCGGCCGCAAAGCCCAGCACGGAAAAGAAGCCTGCCAGCCGCTCATAAACCTGCGCGCTGGCGACGGGACGAAGAAAGGAAATCCCCTTGATCATTCTTCGATTCTATCGTGCGAGGGCGGTGTGTTTCCGCATCCGTGCAATGCGGCGTCGCAATAAAAAACCGGCCATCGCGGGCCGGTTTTTTATTGTGTGCAACTGCGATTCCGATTAGGTGATGGCGTGCGGCTTGACAACAATCTTTGTTGCAGGCACGGTGGCGGTTGTCGAGGTATTTGTCAACTGGCATCCATCGTCCACGCCGGCAACACATGCAGGGAGTTGCAGGTTTATCTGTTGCGTATCGGTGAGTGTATTCACGTCGATATAGTGGACGAGATTATCGCCCTGAGTCGACACAAAGAATTTTGTGTTATCCGGGCTGAATGCGCCGGCCAGTGGAGCGGCGACTTTGCTGCCGGTCAGCGTTATATAACCAACGGTGCCCGCACCGCTGGAGGCTGGGACGTACCAAGGCAACTGGGCGCCGGTGGCATTGGCATCCGAAGGAGTATAGGTAATGAATGCAAGGCCCGATGCCTGAGTAGTAGCTGAAGAAGAGGTTATGGGCACGGTCGATGCGACAACCTGATTGAAGGAGGCTGCGTTCACGTTGCTCAATGCCAACGGCGTGTTCAGTGTGTCGGTTATCACCAGCGGAGAGAGCTGGGTACTGGTGGCCGGGCAAGCGTCGGGAAGCAATATATCGCTGCTCGATTCCGTCGCAGGAATTGAGATTCCAATATCGACCAGTTGTGGTCCATTACTGGCCAACGCCGCGCCTAAAATGTGCTTTCCATCGGTCGTTGCGGCCAGAACATCCGTCTGCACCGCAACGGAATTATCCGGGGCCGGACCCTGCGGATAGAAGAGCATGCTGGTGTAGTCGCCGACAGTCCCCCAAGGGCACCAGGTATGGGCCGTCGTCGGAGAGCCGCCAATATACGCGCCGACGCTTGGAATAGTAATCGCCAGGTTCTGCGCACCGGTTGAAGGATTTGGGCATGTTCTGCTCTGTACCGAGCATGGCAGGGCTTCGGTGGTCCAGCCGGTGTTCGCGTTGTAGACGTAGAGCGTGTCTGTGTGGCCGGTGATGCCAGCCTGGATGTTCGCTGGCGTGCTGTTCAGGGCCGCGCTATCCACGATATACAGCGTCTTCGAGTCCGGCGTCCAGGCCGCCGCTGCGCCCAGCCCGCCGAAGGTGGTGGAGACGCTGCCGCCTGTGTAGATGTAGAAGAGATTCCGCTTCTGATCATTGATCAACTGCTGGGTATTGCCCGGCGCAACGGCTAGCACCACGCCCGGAACACTGCCATCCTGGCCAGTCAGAACGCCGTTGCCGAGGCCGAAGGTCATGAGCTCCCGGTCTGAACCCAGATACAGATCGGCGCCGATCTGGTCTGTCGCCATTGAGTTGGGCACATAGGGCAAGCGTACGGGTGTCCCAACTGAATTCGTAAGCAGATCAACCGGAACAATGTACCGCGACTGGCCGGGAGCCCCGTACCAGGCAAAGGTGCTGGATGTTCCGGGAGCGGTGATTGCGACCGGGTTGCTGCTGATGGGTAGGCCGTTGCCATACAACCCGATCTGATTGATCGGAGCTGGATTACAGCTCGATGGCTGGCAAACGGCGTAGACCGAGGCCACGCCAGGGAACTGGGCGGTAACCGCGCCGCCGCTGCCCACAGTGATCTCTTCCGGGTTGGTCGACTGGTAATCGAGCGAAAGGCCGGTAATCGCTACACCTTTCGTGTCCGTGACCGTGGTGACCAAATTCTGCTGCACGCCTTGGGTAATTGTTCCGCTTACGTTGCCATTGAGCGTCAGGGAAATACTCGCCGGCGGGCAGACGGAAAAATATCCTGCCGAGGAGCCGGAGCCTGCGACTGATGCGGTGATCGCCGTCGTTCCCGGCATCAGAGCGGTAATCACATTGGTCGTAGTGTTGATCGAAGCAATTGAGCCGGTGCCGACTGCGTAAGAGAGCGGACCAATGGCTGCCGTGCAATCCGGAACCGAGCTAGAGCCGGGCGCGCACAACAGAATCTGTTGGCCGCCGACGTTGTAGTAGGCTTGCGCGTCTAATTGTGCCTGGGCGTTCTGGGAATAGCATTGCGAGGGAACTGGAGAACCGGCTGAATTCTCCAACGCAAGATTGACCGATGTCACCTGAGGATGAACAAAGATCGTGACTTGATTCGATGTCACCCCTGACGCGGAGGCTGACACGAAGGCCTTGCCATAGGGCAAGCAGTTCTTCGACCCCGACGGAATGCATGTGCTGGGCAACGGGTTCGGTTGACTGCAAATCGTGTAGTTGGCAATGCCGCCGCCGGTATTCCTATTCCATGTGCCCGCGCATGCCAGCCCTGTGGGCGAAATATCCACCAACTGATAGTTGCTCGACCCATAGACATAGCCGTTGACGCTGGCAGTGGTTCCCTTGCATGTTGTCGCCACGGGGAAACTCAACTGCTGGGTCTGGCCAAAGGCAATGGAGATGCCGGTAGTTGCCGGTCCCAATGTAATTTCCGCCACATCCGTGATCTTGGGTCCGTAACCCAAGCCATTGCAATAGTTCGCACCCGGGTTGCGAGTGCAGCCGGAGATCGAAATTCCAGCCGGAACGGCCAGGCACAACAAGCAAACAAGCGTCAGCAACCGCCGCATGAATCCTCCCCGTCCCGCTTCTTTACCACTGCGGAACGGTCTCTTCCAATTCGTAAGAAAAATTTGGGGTATGCAGGTCTCGCCCGCCGCTCCAGGGCCAGACCGCCGAGGAATCAGACCTTCCGGCCAATCCGCCCACGACACCTGCCCTGGCAGAACTGCTGCCCTGGCTCAAGACCCGCAAGACAGGGACGCGCGAAACACGCGATGAATACTCCAACCCAAAGTGTATCAGCACGGGGTCTGCCAAGGCATTTTCGCCCGGAACAGACCCTTTCTTATAGACTTCGCAGCCGGCCAATAGAAAGCAGTCGCACGTTATTGAGCCGGAGGCATATAACGGGAGAACCACTCCGCCGCGCGCGCCATCACATCCAGCCGATGCGCCGAGTCAACAAATCCATGCCCCTCGTTGGGATAAACCACCAGTTGCGTCGGCACATGCCGGTCCCGCAGCGCGTGCCAGAACTCGTACGACTGCGGCGCAGGGCACTCCCCATCGCGGTCCCCCACCACCACCAGCGTTGGCGTATGGATCTGCTTGATGTACGTGATTGCCGAGCTTTTGGCATACACCGCCGGATCATCATAAACCGAAGCGCCAAAATACGGCGTCATCCACTGGTCAATCGAGTTCTCGCCGTAGTAGCTTTGCCAATCGGCAATGCCCGCGCCCGCCACAGCCGCCTTGAAGCGCCCGGTCTGCGTCACGGCAAACATGCTCATAAAGCCGCCATAGCTCCAGCCCGTCAAGCCCACGCGATTGGAATCGACCGGATACTTGGCCAGCACAGTATCCACCCCAGCCAGAATGTCGCGCAGGTCGCCGTAGCCGAAGTCCTTCCGGTTAGCCTGCACAAAGGCCTCGCCCTGCCCAAAACTGCCGCGCGGGTTGGGTTGCAGGACAAAATATCCCAGCGCCGAAAAAGCCGCGGGACTCAACGTGCCGCCGATGCCCCAGTGCGACTCAACCGCCGACGCCGGCCCGCCATGCACCTCCACAATCAGCGGATATTTCCTGGCCGGGTCGTAGTCCTTGGGGAACATCAGCCAGCCCTGGACATCAAACCCATCACTCTTCCAGCTCAGCGACTCAGAGCGCCCCCAACCCGGCGTTACGCCGTCGTTGAAGTGCGAGAGTTGGGTCACCTTGGTGAATGCACCTGCCTGATTTGTCCGAACTGCGTAAATCTCCGGCGCGTGGTCAAAGCTGCTTGCATTGAAGACATACAGCCCGCGGTCAGCAGTTCCAGATAAGCTCATTTCCAAGCGCCCGTCTCCTACCGCTTCAGGGATATTGAAGATGGGTGCATTGAGAAAGCCATTTCCGTAGGGGTCGCCCTCCACAATGTCGAGGATCAATTTGCTGTCTCCCCCCTCTAAACCGCTCACCATGATCTCGTTGTTTTCAACCCATTCAATCCATGCAGATGAACTCGTCCAATGCTGAGTTACATCCCGCAATTCCCCACCCGTCGCCGCCATAACCCAAACATCCCCGCCGGTCGATCCCTGATCGCTCATCAGCCCGCCGATAAACGCGATCTGCTTCGAGTCTGGTGACCAACGCGGCACGGCAATCTGCAAACCATGCAGCGGGCCGCTCACTGTTGCAGGGTCCAAAATAGATTCCGGCCCTCCGCCAAGGAGTTGGGTGTAGAGCTTTGCCACCCACCAGTTGTTCTCTCCCGGCGGATCGGCGGCAACATACGCCAAAGACTTGGAGTCCGGCGACCAGTCGAATTCATAGACATGCAGATTTGCGGGTGTAGCCAGCGCGGGAGCAACAGGCTTGGGCACGTCTACCGCCGCTAGCGCAACCCGCTGAATCTCGACGCCGTCCTCGCCAATCACTCCGGCGGGAGGCTTCATCGCCGCCAGCGCTCCCGCCGGTCGCGTCGCGCCCTCCACATATAAAAAGCCCACCTTGCTGCCATCCGGCGAGAAGGCCGGCGAATCCACATAGCCCTTCAATTCCGTCAGCCGCCGCGCCGGCTTGCCATCGAGCTTCGCGTCATTGAACCGCGCCAGATAGAGGTCGGTCTGCTCCTCCTGCTTGGCGCAGTCGGAGAAAAACGCCAGAGACTTTGAATCGGGAGCCCAGGCAAGCTGCCCTTCGTGGCAGTGCTGCTCCTTCTTTGCCGCTGCAGTCACGCGTTCGCTCTTCGACAGATCCACCTTGGACAAATCGCCAAGCGGCGCGACGCGAATCTCTACGCCGTCCTTGGCGCGCTCAATCCACGCCAGATGCTTGCCATCCGGCGCAACCGCAACCTGGCCGACGCCGCGCCCCCGGGCCAGCCCGTGCAGCACCTCTTCAATATGAGCGCGCTCACTTGGCGGGCCTGCTTTCGCCTGCTGCGCCAAGGCAATGCGCGGGCTAAAACTTGCCGGAAAAAACGACAGGGCGATTGCGGCGAATACGGCGGGCAGGGATTTCACAGTTGGCTGAAAACGCATAGAAAAATCCTATCAGGCAGCAGAAGGCGCGGCCCGGGTATTGTCAATCGCCGAGGAATTGGAGAGCTGATAGAGGCGTGAAAACAATAGATATTTAGAGCTGCCCCAGGCCCCGTTGGCGAGGCCTGGGAGGCACCGCGATTCTTTACTGAACAACGACGGTCAAATGCATGGGTTCGGGAACAGCCTGATTGCTTACAGTACCGGGGCGGAAGCGGAAGCCGCGAACAGCTTCGAGGACGCGGGAATCCACATCGGCGCCAGCCGACTTGACGATCTGAACATTCTCCGCCTTGCCTTGCTCATTCACTTGCAGGCTCAGCTCTACTTTTCTGTTGCCAGGGGCCATTGCGGCAACGGCAGGATCGACGTTTTTGGGAGAGATCAACTCCGGCACGGTAACCCCGGTGCTGACACGAATACCCTGGGTTGGGGCAGTGTCGTCGGCCTTTGGCTTGCTGGCAACGGCTGCTGCGGGAAGAAGCATCGGCGTGAGCAGAAGGCTTGCAACGAGAATACGACGCATATATGTCTCCTAAAGGTCAAAAGTGACCTACATCAGTATCTAACCAAACAAACACGATTGTCAACCAAATACTTTATCTGCTTGATAATCAATGTTTTTGAGAAATCGTTTTCTGAATTTTTTGGATGATTTGTTCAAAAATTAAACAGCCGTGGTTCCGACGTCGAGGCAGTTTTTGTGACCCGAAATCACTGGGAGCATTGTGCTTGCGCACAGGGGTCTGCTTAGAGACGGATGCACTGGTTTTTCAGGGAGGGGGAGACATGGTGCGCGGGAATAACCGCCAGTCGGCCATCGCGCTGCTGGAGAGCGGAGAGAACCCGCCAGCACGAAGACGCAATTCCGCTTCGCTTCGGCCCGAGCGGTTCCCCAATTTCCGTGGGGTGGTTGAAATTGTGCGAGGAGGCCTTTTCTTAAGGAAAAAGAGCATCAACTCCGCTCCATGCCAATCGGAGAACCGCTATAGCGCCTCAAAACTTGAGTCGTGCTTGCCGGCTGCATGGTTGATTGTGGATGAAAGCCAGACGGCGCAATCGGATCAGTTGGACGGATCTTTCTGCCGGGTAGCTTTTACAGCGGAGAGAAGCCCCATGCCAATCAGCACCACCCCACCCACAATAATCCATTGCAAAGGAACATGGATCAGATGCGCTCCGTAGGCCAGCCCGCCGATCATGATGGCGATGCCCGCAGCGTAAATTCCGAATGACATGAGAACTCCTTCTGGATGCAACCTGATCGCCGGTGAACTGCTTGAGTGCCTCGCGTGGAATGGATCACAAATCCGCTGCAGAGCGCGCGTGGATTCGTGTACTTAGACAGCATCGCATTGCGACGGGTAATAATCTGTGCGGTTTAGCTCAGGCGGTTCGCCCAATAGGCGGGACGGCGCTTGGCGTGGGCTACGGCGATGATTTGGATTTTTCGGGGAAGTTCGCGAAAGACGACTGAATAGGGGTAACGGCTCAGCCTCGTTCGGCGCGTACCGCGCAAATACGGCGCGCAGGCTTGGGGAGATTTTCGCAGCGTCTTGAATGTATTTCTTAGTTCCTGATCAAAACCAAGCGCGGCGAACTCGCTTCGCATCCAATACCACTCAAAGGAGCATCAATCTCCGCTGCGGCGGCGGGATGGACTTGCGCGGGCTTCATCCCTGCTGCCGGGAGAGAACCTTTGCGTCCATGCGGGCAAGAACCTCTTCAAGCGGGAGCATTTCGACGGCCCCGGAGTCGATCTCGTCGAGACGGCGCTTGATCTCGCTGTCCCACGCGGCTTCAACCTCTTCCGCGGACTCGTCCTTGTCTTTGATCAGCAGGCTCTCCACCAGCCAGTCCTGATTGCCGGGAGACAATTGGCGGGCTTCTTCAAGGATTTCAGCGGCTGTGCGGCTCATGGAAAGATTGTAGCGCGGAAACGGCTTGCAGTTCTCAGAGACGAGACCTGGGGCACCCGGCTATTGGCCCCAAAGGCCAGGTATCATCGGCTGATCTTCCTTGAAAATATCTTCTATGTCCCTTCTCAGCCCTGGGGCCAAACGGAACTCACTGTCTCCTTCGCATTTTTCAATCATTAATTTCAGGATCATCTCTGAAAGCACTCTGTCACCGAATGCTTTGCCTCTTTGCATAGCTCTATATAGATCACCCACTTCAACAGATTCCTTTCCCCAAAGCATTCTTAAAGCGATGATCTCGTCTAAGGACGTAAGAGATTGAGATCTGCGCTTTACGAATTCGCTGAACTCCGCACTGCCAACTAGCGGGATTCTAGCGCAAAATTTTCCATGTTCGCTTTCAAACTCAGGAAATGAGAGACCGTGTTCCAGTATGCCGCGAAAAACTATATCTATGCCCTGCCCAACCTTATCACAAAGAGCAAAAAATCTCGATGCTTCCGCAAGAAGTAGATTTCGGTATACAGGAACACAGTGGATAAGGCTATCCACGCTAAGTCCAGCCGGAAGCTCTCCTGGATTCTCTATTTCAAGGCCGTGTTCATCTAGGCGGATAATCACTGGTCCAGGGCTGCGATAGCATCTGTGTACATAGCAGTTGGCCACAAGCTCCATTAGAATTTTAATGTCAATCTTCGGAACTAGGCCGGGTAAAATCGCATTATGCCCAAGACATAAGACCCGAATTGAATCAATTATGTTCTCCCTCAATGTGGTTGTTCCTGCCTTCGATATGATCATAGTTTCAAAAAATGGGACGTGCTGATTTAATGCTTTTTTGGTCCCGAATAGAAGCAACGCTGCCAATGTAATCTGCTCATTCTGCGGCTCACAAGACAGTGTCGTATCTGCCAACAGTCGTCCTTGCCGCAGTAGCTCCCAATAATCGCCGTCAAAGCAGCCGTCACGAAACTTTCTGCTATGCTTACTTTCCGCCCATTGCAGAGATACTGATGACAGGCTAGATCGCGTCGCTCCTGGAACAATAACGTTAGTTCTATCGTCTTCAGCCGCATATTGAGTGCGGCATTCTTTTCCTATTCTTGTTTTTGAAATACCTTTCGCAGTAAGATGTCCGCTCATAATGGCTGTCTTCGGAAGACGAACGGCAAAGACGTTGCTTCCAGAAGGTGCGGCACCCGGTATCAGTTCTGAAAAATCGGTGACCGTGCAGTTGACGGGAGGCATTGTGAGATCCCAAATCCTATTTTGTAACCACTCTGGGTTCACGTCTGGATATGGGCAAGGGGAATACTTAGAAGCATCCTTGGGGTGATCCTCAATCCCAACCAGAACTAGCCCACCCCTTGCATTAGCAAGGCAGGCAGATGATTCGCTAACCTTATCGATGAGTTCCTTCAGATTCTTGCACCATCCCTTGATTTCGAGCTGCTCTGACTCGACAGCGTCGACCGATTGGGATTCGAGTTGCGCCAATATATTTCTTACGTCCTGCGCTATGTCTCCAGGCAGGCCCGTTAGCTGAAAGCTCGGATTAGAGGTCTGGCGCATTTTCAGGCATTGTAACACCCAATACATTATCTAAAATCATGTAAACACACAAGTATAGCTACATGGATCGAATCGGAGCGTGAGTCAAGTCCTAGGAGACTCCGATTTCTGAGACTGCGGGGTTGTCGGATGCGCCGTCTTCAAATCAACTCATTCCGCCCGCTCAGCCCTAGTTCCTTCACCACCTTACCTACATCCTGCGAGTGGTCGCGGTGGGCGATTAGCAGGGCGTCTTCGGTATCGACGATCACCAGATTTTCTACCCCCACCAGAGCCACAAATTTCCTTGGGCTGTAGACGTAGTTATTGGCGGCATCAATATTCAGATGGCCTTCGGTCTCAGCCACGTTGCCGTCGCCGTCGCCGCGCAGGCGGGTCTCCAGTTGGTACTCGTAGAGCGAGGCCCAGGAGCCGAGATCGTTCCAACTGAACTCCGCCGGAATGCAGTAGAGGTTAGAAAGATGTTCGCCCTTGGCCGAGCGCGGCTCGAGCACCGCATAATCCACCGAGATGTTTTCGCACTTGGGATAGAGCGCGTGGAAGACCTCTTCAAACTGCGGGGTTCCGTAGGCAGCCGCTATGCCTTCGAGCAGCGGAGCGGTCTCCGGCAAATGCTCGCGCACGGCATTGGCCAGCGTCCGCGCCGACCACAAAAACATGCCCGAGTTCCAGTAATAGTTGCCCGCGGCCACAAACTCCTCAGCGCGGTTCTGGTTGGGCTTCTCGGTAAAACGGCGCACATGCAGCGAGGCATCGTCTTTGGCAAAGTCGCCGGTTTCTATATAGCCGTAACCGGTTTCGGCGCGGGTGGGCTCAATGCCCAGCACGACGATGTTGTCGCCTTTAGCTGCGAGGGCAATGCCCTTTTGCAGGGCCTTCAAAAAGCGCGGCTCGTCGGCAATCACATGGTCCGATGGAAATACCCCCAGCACCGCATCGGGATTCTGGCGCTCGATCAGGAAAGCTGCCAGTCCGCAGGCCGGCGCGGTATTGCGCGCCACCGGCTCCTGCACAATCTGAGAGGCGGGAACTCCGTGCAACTGGTCTGCGATCTCATGCGCCAGATACTCGTTGGTGACAACCCAGATATGTTCTTGTGAGGCCAACGGCTTGAGCCGCTCCACCGTCTGCTGAATCATCGAGCGCTCGCCATCCAGCGCTAAAACCTGCTTGGCGCGGGCGCGGCGAGAGCGAGGCCAGAAGCGGGTTCCGCTGCCGCCGGCCAGTATCACAGGGCGAAAATCAATCTGCTTTGACATTGAAGAGACATCCTACCCGACAGAGGATACATTTGCCCAGTGCCGGACCCACAAAAAGTAAAAGGAGCGGAAATTCCCCGCTCCTTATCAGATTTATTGTTACTCTGACTTGCTGAAATTACACAAGTTTTGTCAGATAATCCTTCATGCGAAGTACGCCTTCATCGATGGTCTGTTTGGTAACCGGGTAAGAGATGCGCACATGCTCCGCAGTGCCGAAGGCCTCGCCGGGAACAGTGACCACATGCGCCTCGTGGAGGAGTTTTGTCGCCATCTGGGTCGCTGTATTGATGCCGCCCTTGCCGAGGTACGCCGAGATATTCGGGTAAACATAAAATGCGCCTTCGGGCTTGGTGCAGGTGACGCCGGGAATCTCGGCGAGCTTGGCCAGCATGTAGTCGCGCAGGCCGATGAACTCGGAGCGAAAGTCGCAAACGCATTCCTGTGAGCCGGTGAGCGCGGCGATGGCTGCTTTCTGCACAAAACTTGTTGCATTCGAGGTGGACTGCGACTGCAACTTGCTCAGGTTGGCTACGATGGACTTCGAGGCCAGCGCATAGCCGGCACGCCAGCCGGTCATCGAGTAGGTTTTCGAGAGCGAGCCGAGAATGACCAAGTGCTCCTTGGCCCAGGTGAACGACCCGCCGCTGACCGCCTTGCCGGCATAGTTCAGATAGACGTAGCACTCGTCCAACAGCAGGAAGATCCCCCGCTCGTGGGCGAGATGAACGATGCGCTCGAGATCCGCGGCGGAGACGACTGAGCCGGCCGGATTCGAGGGCGAGTTGAGAATGATGGCCTTGGTGCGCGGGGTGATGGCCGCCTCGATGGCATCCGCGGTGATGCGGAAGCTTTCCGCTTCGCTGGTTTCGAGAAAGACGACCTTGCCGCCCGCGTACTGGATGATGTCCTTGAAGCTGACCCAGTAGGG
>CAZHKN010000018.1:30534-35550 GCA_964532725.1 uncultured Occallatibacter sp. | reverse complement strand
AGCCGCTCCCCAATGCACGTGCAGCGCATCTGGTCCCAACTCGTCGCTGAAAGGCAGCGGCGCGGCAGAAAGCACCATCGAGAGCACAATCAGCGCGAGATTGACGATGCCCATGACCAGATTAATCTCAACCAACTTGTTTATGAAGGTTTTTCCCAAGGTGAAGGTTTGCGTAAGAGCAGAAATCGCGGAGCGCCGTTCCTTCAAGAGAAGGAGTGGAGCGATCAGCAGCGGCCAGCTCACGAACGCCCACAACGTAAAAAAGCCAAGCGAGAGAAAAATCGCCCAGAACGAGTAGCCAATCAGGTCCGGCTCTGTGTTGGGTTCTATGTGCGTCGCTGTCACCCAGGCCATGGCCTGCAGCCAACCGTAGAAAACAAGGCCGAGCGCAACCAGCCAGGCCGCCTGCAGGAAAATCATCCCTACAGGCCGAAAGGGTAACGACGGATCGAGCCGCTTATAGACGAGACTGCGGCCCACGCCCGACACGATCACCCATGCCAACGCCGCAATTGGCGTAAGACACTGTAAGACAACCGTTATATGCGGCTGGTACAACCCAGCAGCGTGGGAGAACTGCACCGCCGCCAGCCAGGGATTCTGCGCGTCAACGTTGGCGAGACCGGCGGATTCCAGCGGTAATGCTGCAAGAATCCGTTGCGCCTGCATCCAGCAGACAATCAGAAACGGCGCGCCGAAGAGCCAGCGCCATCCGATCTCGATCAACGTGAGCTTGGGCCGCTCCCAAACCCAACCCATCTGCCCTACCAGCGATTGGGTTCCGCGCAGCGGAGCCGCCACTACTTGACCACCAAATTGATCAGCTTACCGGGAATCACGATCACCTTGGCGACGGTCTTCCCCTCGCTCCGCAATTTGACCTTCTCTTCGCCAAGCGCCGCTGCTTCAATGGCCTTGGTATCGGCATCCGCAGCCACACGAACCACCGTCACCAGTTTGCCGTTAATCTGCACCGGAATCTCCAGCTCGTCTTCTTTCGCCAGTTCGGGATTGCTGACCGGCCACGGCGCGCGCAGAATTACTTCCTCTTCTCCCAGCATTTCCCACAGCTCGGCGGCAAGATGCGGAGCAAAGGGCGCCAGCAGCAGCGCTAATGAACGCAGCAGCTCCAGCACCACCGTCGCAGGAATCTCACCTGCAGCCAGTTGTGCGTCGGCCGCTTGAATCTCGTTTACCAGCTCCATGATCGCTGCCACGCAGGTGTTGAAGTGCCAGCGGCCTTCAAAGTCCTGCGTGATTTTGGCGATGGTCTGATGTAGCTTGCGCAAGAGCTTCAGCGAGACGCCAGTCGGGACTTCCGCTAGCGCACCGCGCCCTTGGTGCGCTAGCGGAGCATACCGTTCAGTCAGCCGCCAGACACGGCCCAGGAAGCGGCTCACGCCGGCGACGCCGTCCTCCTGCCAGTCGAGATCGCGATCTGGCGGCGCGGCAAAAAGCGAGTACGTGCGCGCGGCATCGGCACCGTAGCGGGTGACCATATCGTCGGGCGAGACCACATTACCCCTATTCTTGGACATCTTGGCCCCGTCCTTGAGAACCATGCCTTGCGTAAAGAGCCGCCGCACCGGTTCGTCGTTTTCGACGAGGCCCAGATCGCGCATCACCTTGGTCCAGAAGCGCGAGTAGATTAGATGCAGAATTGCGTGCTCTACGCCGCCGATGTACTGGTCGATCGGAAACCAGTACTTGATGATCTCTGAATTAAACGGCGCATTCGCGTTCTTCGCGTCCGCATAGCGATAGAAGTACCAGCTCGAATCGACAAAGGTATCCATCGTGTCGGTCTCGCGCTTGGCCGGCCCGCCGCACTTTGGGCAAGTGACATTGACAAACTCCGGCACACGGCTCAACGGAGACCCGCCCTGTTGGGTGATCTCAATCTGTTCCGGCAAAATCACCGGCAACTGCGCATCCGGCACCGGAATCAGCCCATCCGTCTCGCAGTGAATCATTGGGATCGGCGTACCCCAGTAGCGCTGCCGGCTGACGCCCCAGTCTTTGAGGCGGAAAGTCACCTTGGCCTCGCCGTAACCGTCGCTCGCGGCAACCTCCTGGAGTTTCTTTTTGGCTTCTTCGCATGACAATCCGTCGTACTCGCCGGAGTTGATCAGCACACCGTCTTCAGTGCAAATCGGCAGGTGCTCCGCATCCTCCACTTTTCGGATGGGCTTTATAACCTCGACGATGGGCAACCCATACTTGGTCGCGAACTCGAAATCCCGCTCATCGTGCGCAGGAACGCTCATGATGGCGCCAGTTCCGTAATCTGCCAGGATATAGTTCGCCACCCAGATGGGCACACGCGCACCGTTGTATGGATTCACGGCAAAGCGCCCGGTCGGCACGCCGTGCTTTTCGATAGCACCCAGATCGCCGGCCTCGCGCTCCTTCTTTTGCTGGTCGAGTAGCTCGTCAACTTGCGCTTTCAATGCGGGGTCGGCAGCGGCAAATTCGGTGACAAGAGCGTGCTGTGGCGCAAGCTGTACACTTGTCGCGCCAAAGATCGTATCCACGCGGGTCGTAAAGACGCGAATGCGGGTCTTTTCTGATTTCTGATCTCCGATCTCTGATCCCTGATCTTCCAGGAAAAAATCGACCTCCGTCCCTTCGCTGCGGCCAATCCAGTTGCGCTGCATGGTGCGGACTTTCTCCGGCCAGCCTTCCAGGTCTTCGAGTCCCTTGAGCAACTCCTGCGCGTACTCGGTGATGCGATAGAACCACTGGACGAGGTCGCGCGGCTCGACGATGGTGTCTTCGTGCCGCCAGCAACGGCCATCGATAACCTGTTCGTTGGCCAGCACGGTGGCGCACTCCGGACACCAGTTGACCTTGCTCTTTTTGCGGTAAGCAAGGCCCCGCTCGTACATGCGCAGAAAGAACCACTGATTCCAGCGGTAGTAGTCGGGCAGGCAGGTGGTGACTTCGGTGGCCCAGTCGTAGCCGAGGCCGAGGCGCAGCATCTGCCGCTTCATCGCGGCGATATTGTTGAGCGTCCACTCACGGGGAGGGGTGTTGTTTTTGAGCGCGGCATTCTCGGCCGGCAAGCCAAAGGCATCCCAGCCCATCGGATGCAGCACGTTGTAGCCGCGCATCCACATGTGGCGAGCCAGCGCGTCGCCAATGGAGTAGTTGCGCACATGGCCCATATGCAACTGCCCGCTGGGATAGGGCAGCATTTCGAGGACGTAATACTTGGGCTTGCCGCAGGAGGCCGGTTCGGCCGCATATAGTTCAGGGTCAGAGGCCCACCGGGCCTGCCATTTGGGTTCGATTGCCGCCGGGTCGTAACGCTTTTCAATCTCTTCCGTCATAACCCTTCTAGTGTAAATGGAAGGCGTCTGTCAGGGGTTCAATCCCTGCTGAGCATCACACGCGTTAGCGTTTACTTCGCGATTGACGACCTGGTATCCGACCGGTGGCTGGAAGATCTTCGTCTCTGGCTCGCGCTGGCTGAAGTTCACGAGTTCCTTGCTAGTCTTGCCTGTGCCTTCGCCCTCGCTCACGTCGCTCACCTCAAGACCGGCTAAACCGGGTTCGATGGCCTGCCAATATTCGTTGCTGCGCACCTGTATCGTGCGGGCCGGCGGCTGATGCTTTTTCTTCTTTTCCACAGGCTCAATCACTACAGTCGTGGAAAATCGCCGCCCTTTTGCCTCGATCCCAAAAATCGTCATTGTACCCAAATCTTCTTCGGTAGTTTTCTCGTTCGTGTAGACGGTCATGATGCTCATAAAACTACAGCCCGCAGGGATCGCGCCCGCAATCGGAATCGCCATCAATATCGCTTCGCGTCCCGGAGAATTCCAACTGAAAGTCGTGTGCGCTACTGGATCAAAGACCTGGAAATGAGTCTTCTGCGGCTCACCGGGCGCGTCAGGAATCTCCGTCGTAGCGGTCATCTTACGGCCCCGTGAGTCCCGAGCGGTCACGATCCTGGATTCATGTGTGAAGATTCCTTCGGGACCGCTTTGTACGCGCAGAATCTTGTACTCCGCCATGTATGGTAGTCTCACGTCAGAAGCAGGCGCGCGCATCTCAGCATTAGTCTGCACCGCAGGAGTTTGTCCTGCAAGCGGCGGCACCAAACCCACCACTGCAATCATCGCAACTGAGATACAAATCCACTGTTTCATTTGGATAATTCCCCGCTCGCTACTGCTTGCTGGCAACACGTCGAACTCCAGTACGCAACTTTTGCCGAGATTATTATCACCCACTGAGCACGGTGAGTTCGGTTAAATTACTGACGGGTCATGACGGTTTATGATCTCTTCCGTCATAACCCTTCTGGTGTAAATGGAAGGCGGCTATTGGGACGGTGTTCTCGGTTGCGAGCAACTGACTTCCGCCTGCCCGCGTGTCTCAACCACGTAGTCCGCAGGCGGCTGAAAGAGCGATGCGTCTGGCTCACCAGGCGTGAAATTCACCAGTTCCTCGGTGCGCTTGCCAGACTCCGGCATCGCATTGTCATCAATCTGCCGGACAATCACATTGTTCAAACCCGGTTGCGTCGCATGCCAAATCTCGACTACATGCACCAGCGCTTCAGAGTTCCCAACTTCACCGACTGGGGTAGTAAAGGTTGTCCGGCGGCCGCTCGCCTCAACGCCCTGGAAGGTACTCGTGCCCAAATCTTCGACCACTGGCTTTTCCCGCCTGGCCGATGTGCTCTGCTGACGAGCCTGCGTCGAATCCACATGACAGCCAGATCTGCTTGTGCCGGAAGCAATCTCATCAACGGTTGCTTTGTTAAGTTGCGAGGTCCAAAACGAATGCGTATGGGCTACGGGATCATTTACATTGACACTGGTAATCGACGGCCGGTCTGCTACCGGCGAGATATTCGTCACCGAATCCATCCTGCGACCCTCTGAGTCCAGGGCTTCAATCCGGGTCGTCTCTTGCGTGATCGTGCTGCCGTTGAACAATGTCTTCACCACTTTGATCTTGTACTCGGCGGTGTAGTCGTGCAGCTCGTCCTCGGCGTCCTCGGGC
>CAZHKN010000018.1:7551-30524 GCA_964532725.1 uncultured Occallatibacter sp. | reverse complement strand
TGTGCAGCGGCGACCGGCTTGGGCTTCACTAGAGTTGTGGAGCTACCCGGAACCGCCTGCCCTGGTACCTGTCCCGACACCTGTACGGTAATCGGCAGCGTCAAACCGGCAACCAACACCACAACACTAAACATCCTTCTGCGCATGGCCTCCCCCTCCGCCGGAATCTCCGGCACCTACAGCTCTGACGAGCACCCGAATGCAACGCAACCGCCAAACCAAAATAATTTCACGTGCGTTCCGGGCAGCTATTACTGCATTCGCGCCCGCAAGCCGTGATCACTTCTTGGGTCTCGACTCCGGAGGCACCATCCCTGCGACGCGATAGTAAACCACCAATTGCCCATAGTGTTCGCCGGAGTGCTCGATAATGCCCCAGCCCCCATCCGAGAAGCGGGTCTGCTGGTTCGCGAAAGGATCGACAAACAGGTCGTTCATCCCTGCGTCACCCTTGCTCTTGATCAGTTCCGCGCCGTCGGCAAACGACTTGCGCACATACTCGACCACAGCCGCTTTGTTCTTGAAATCAGAACGCTTCGGGTCGCCCTCGGGAGCCTTGACGCCCTTCACCGGGTTGATGAAGAAGTAATTCCCTCCGGCGGCATGTAACAGCTGCTCGGCAAAGCTCCGTTGCGAGGGGTTGGGCTTGAAATCATACTTGTCCTCGGGAAAATCCTCGGCCATCGCAATCAGCTTCCGGCCAATGTCGTTCCAGGATTCGAGCAGGCTTTGCGACGGGCTGGAGGGCGGCTTTGGGGCTTGAGGTTTGGCTGCATTCTGGGCATTGGCAACATGCAGCAGGATCCCTGCCGCTAAGACGAGAAACAACTTCCTGGCGAGATGCTTCATTGTGTCGGCTCCATACGAATCGATTGAGGTAAAGCGGAAAACGAGTGCGGTCAAAAAATCGCCGCTCAGTTGGCGGCTTTGGCAATCATCACTGCGCCGGCGGCGGTGGAGGCGCTTCAACCAGCGGCACGGAAGCGCAGGTAGGCTGGGACGTTTCCCGGTTCACGATCTCATAGCCGGCCGGCGGTTGGAAGACGCTCGCGTCCGGTTCGGCCTGCGAGAAGCTGGTCAGTTCCCTGCTTCTGTTGCCTGACTGTGGATCGATGGTGATTTCGCGGACAACAAGGCCGGAAAGGCCGCGTTCGGTCGCCGTCCACAGCTCAGTAGAGCGCGTAAGCGGGTCGTTGTTGCCAATTGCGCCTGCCGGAGTGATCATAGTCGTACGGCGGCCACGGGCCTCAACCCCTTGAATCGTCCCGATACCCAAATCCTCGGTCGTGGGCCGTTCCTGCTGAATCCGCGGCTGAACAATCGGGCGCGGCTCGGTAGATGCAGGGCAGGATGTGCGCACTGCTGCCGGTCCGGGCATTGCCGTCACCGTTGCCTTTTCTCCTGGCACACTCCAATTCGAGTTGGTTCGGGCCTCCGGGTCAAAAACATGGACCATTGTCTTCGGTGTCTGATCTCCAGAAATCGG
Source organism: uncultured Occallatibacter sp. (assembly GCA_964532725.1). GTDB lineage: Bacteria > Acidobacteriota > Terriglobia > Terriglobales > Acidobacteriaceae > Telmatobacter. Next base: position 29,038 of record CAZHKN010000018.1, on the reverse strand, counting down.
CGTAGTCGTCGTTGCGGTCATCTGCCGACCCTGCGAATCCACAGCCTTTACCTCAGTAGACTCACGAGTAATGGTGCTCCCGTCGCCCAGCGTCCTCACGCTGGTAATTTTGTACTCCGCCGTATACGGCAGACGCGCAGCCGGCGCCAGCTCAATATTTGCCGCCCTGCTCCTCACCGCCTGCCCTGCAACGGGCAACGCCAAAACCGTGATCGCCGCCAACACTCCCAGGAACCTTCCGCGCATCATTCACCTCAAACCAAAAACTTCGACACAAACAGTCTGACGCGCCTCTGAATACAAAGCAACCGGTAATCTATAAATAATTTTGCGCGGGTTCGCGGCAAAGCTTACCGCGCTGACGGCGGTGGAGGCGGATCAATCACAGGAGCGGAAGCACAAGCAAGCTGCGACGCACTCACGTTCACGATCTTGTATCCTTCTGGAAGTTGGAAGAGGCTCGGGTCCGGCTCTGCCTGGGTAAAGCTGGTCAGTTCCATGTCACTTTTGCCATGTCTAGGATCTATGTTGATTTCACGAACAGTGAGTCCGAACAGGCCGTGCGCTGTCGCTCTCCAGGTCTCACCGGTACGCGTCAGCGGTTCATCATTGCCAATTGTCCCAGCCGGAATGATCGAAGTCTCGCGGATACCATAAGCCTCAACCCCTTGAATCGTCTCGGTGCCGAGATCCTCCGTCGTGATACCTGCCTGCTCGACATGCGGCTGATCAGAAGTACTACACGAAACGGTAGGCGCAGGAAAATGGCGCGCGGTAGACGCAGGAGGACGCGGCTGGTCCGACTTAACTAAGACCTTCTTTCCGGGAACACTCCAATCGGAGGTGGTCTGGGTCACGGGATCCAAAACGTGAACGGTTGTGGGCAGCTGTTTGCCATAAATCGTACTTGTAGATTCGTTCCTCCATCGGCCCTGCGAATCCACGGCTATAACCTGCCTTAACTCCTTAGTGTCCGTACTTCCATCGCGTAGCGTCATCACTGTGGTCGTTGTAAGCTCCGCAGTGTACGGCAGGCGCGCAGCACACCACTGAGTATCTGTCGTACTGCTCTTCACGGCTTGCCCCACAACCGGAAGCACCAAAGCCGAAATTGCCGCCAAAACTACAGAGACCCGTCCAAGCATACCCCTACCCCCAGCCAAGTATCCAAGCATCTACAGTTTGCCGCGCCGCTCTGAACAAAGCAAGCGTCAATGCCGGAAATTACTTCTATGCCGATGTGATACACGATTTCCAAATTCCACTCACCACTATTCGGACTTTCGTACTTATCTCTTCCCTTCCCGTCCCATTCGCGCTACTATTTCCCCATTCTTCCGTGGTGATAATTATGAAACTCTTCCGGACCGCCATGCTTGCAGCCGCAGCTTTGCTCGCCACGCTTGCGCCTCTCTCTGCCTTCGCGACCAAGCCAAAGCCGTGCGTCACTGCCGAAGAAGCTGCGCAGATGATGAACAAGGACGTCTGCGTTTCTGCTCATATTTACGATGTTGTCGAGCTGCCGGACGGCACACGCTTTCTGGATGTCTGCACTCCGCAAACTCCGGATGACAAATGCACGTTTACGATCACCAGCCTCTGGGAAGACCGGGAAGATGTGGGTGAGTTGCATAAATATCGCGATATGGATGTGCAGGTCCGTGGGATTGTCCGTCCGATGCATGGCCGCGCCGGGATGGTCTTGAGCCATGCCCGTCAGTTCTATGGCGGCCCGCCAAAATTCAGGCCCAATCCCAAGCTGGCGCATGGCTTCAACGCCGAGCAGGACCGGCCGCCCGTCAGAGACCCAAATCTTCAGTCACAAGGCGGACATCGGAGCTTTATGAATCCGCACGATCAGGTAACGCGGTGATCGTCGCTCTGGAGTTACAGACAATTATGCTGATTCCAAAATAATATTTCCGTATTGGGTTGTATCTCCGGTGCGAATCAATCCGACGGCTCCTGGAACCCGGCGCTTGAACTCGATATGCGGCTCAAAGGTAATCTGCTGCAGCAGATTTGTATAACTAACGACTGTAGAAATCGAGTTATGATCGCGAAACTCGCTGGCCATCCATGCATTCCCGATAACAAAGTTCGGCTTGAGTGCCTGCAGTACCTGCAAGACAGTTGGAATATCGTCGACCAGCGATATATCCACGGTCTCCACCTGTGACCAGTACGGAAAGCCGCGGTCGGCAATTACCAGCGTATTGGTGTGCCGTACGCGGCTGAGCAGCGAATTGATCTGCGGATTCAGGATTCCATTCTTCAGCATGGATTGCCTTTCAAATCGCTTTCATGCAACAATCCGCGTCCGGTTCCGTAGCGTCCCGATTCTCTCGATCTCAATGACCATCTCGTCGCCATCCTTGAGCCAGACTTGAGGACTTCGGCCCAAACCAACGCCCGGCGGCGTCCCGGTACTGATCACATCTCCAGTTTGGAGCGGCACAAGCGCCGAAATATACGCAATCAGCTCAGGAATTTTGAAGATCATGTTGCTGGTATTTGCAGACTGCATCACTTCTCCGTTGAGAGTTAGCCGAATATCGAGCCGGTGCGGATCAGAAATTTCGTCGGCAGTTACAATCACCGGACCCATCGGGGTAAAACCCGGCAGGCTCTTGCCTAATGTCCATTGCGATGTAGATAACTGCACTCCCCGCGCGCTTACGTCGTTCACAATGGTGTAGCCGAAGACGTGCTGCCGCCAATCTTCCGGATTGATCCGGTACCCTCCCGTGCCGATAACAACCGCAAGCTCCGCTTCGTAGTCCGGCTGCGTCGCCTCGGGGGGCAACAGAACATCGGCATCCGGCCCAACAATAGAAGAAGGCAGCTTCATAAACACTGTCGGCACGCTTTGCACCGCCATCTTCGATTCAGCGGCGTGTTCCCGGTAATTCAAGCCGATGCCAAAAATGCGCGGCGGATTCAAGAGCGGCGCCAATAATTCTGCCTTGTCAAGTGCAATGCCCGGCTGCGCACTGGATGGCGAGAATGCACGGACTCGCTCGAATGCCTCATCTCCTCCGGAGATTACCGAGAGCGCATCATCAAAACCAGCAGGCTTCAGAGAACGTACCTGCCCGCTCGCAACAATGCCCGGTTGACGGATTCCATCCTGCACAAATGTAACTAGCTTCATTGCTTCTCCCGTTTCCATGCCGGTCCATCTGGAAAACTGAACTCTTTCAGAGACTCGGGCTTGATTTCAATGCTATAACCTGCCGCCTGCGGCACCATGTAATGCCCGCGCCGGATAACTACCGGAGTGACAAAATGCTGATGCAGATGATCGACATATTCGATCACCCGGTTCTCCATTGTTGCCGAGATGCAGAGATAGTCGAAGATCGCAAGATGCTGCACATATTCGCACAGACCTACGCCACCGGCATGTGGGCAGACCGGAATACCGAACTTAGCGGCCATCAACATGATTGCAAGGTTTTCGTTTACACTGGCCACACGGCAGCTATCAATCTGGCAGACATCTATTGCACCTGCCTGAAAGAGCTGCTTGAACATCACGGCATTGTGAACGTGTTCACCGGTAGCAATGCGAATTGGCGCAACCTCGCGGCGGATGCGCGCATGACCGAGAATGTCGTCGGGGCTGGTCGGCTCTTCCATCCACCACGGATTCAGTTCCGCCAATGCCTTGGTTTTTTCAATTGCTTCCGGTACGCCCCAGCGCTGGTTTGCATCTACCATCAGCTTGTTTTTCTCGCCAATCTCCTCGCGCACGATCAGTCCGCGACGGAGATCGTTTTCGCTGTCGCCGCCGACTTTCAGTTTGAAATGAGTCCAACCGGCGGCAATCGCTTCGCGACACAAGCGGCGAATCTTCTCGTCGCTGAATCCATACCATCCCACCGAAGTAGTATAGGCCGCATAGCCGTCCAGTTCGAGCAGGGCTAGGCGCTGCTGCCAGCGCGGGCGCTGTTTACAGAGCATCTCCACTGCTTCGTTTTCCGTCAGAACATCGGCGATGTAACGATAGTCGATCAAAGCCGCCAACCGCGCCGGCTCCATCTCGGCCAATAGACGCCACAGCGGCTTCCCTTCCGCCTTGGCGTACAGATCCCACACGGCATTCAGTAACGCACTGCAAGCCAGATGAATCACGCCTTTCTCCGGGCCCAGCCAGCGAAATTGTGTCTCGCCGGTCAGTTGCCTTGAGAAGGCGCGCAAGTCAGATGTCAGTTCATCCAACCTTCGCCCACGCGCAAACTGTGCCAGATAACTCAACGCGCCTACGCACAGTTCCGTGCCGCGCCCCAGGGTAAAAGTCAGCCCGTGGCCGGTTAGGCCCGGCTGGTTCGTCTCAAGAATGCAGTATGCGGCGGAATAATCCGGATCTTTGTTTACCGCGTCAGAGCCGATCTGCTCACGGGAGGTGGGAAAGCGCAGGTCAATGATCCGCACATTTGTTATTGTGATTTCGCTCATCGTTTCGTTTACCTTGCGATGCTCAATAGCATGCTATCAGCGGAGGCGTTCAGCGCGGATGAAGGCGTTTTCGAGGCGATGCCGCGTCACCCAGGTTGACACTCCTGCTTCGCGTATATTACAAGATGCTGAGTCCTTCGGCGAGAAACAAGGCGGTGGGAATGAACGGATTTCGACTGGACAGCAAGCGCGCCGTCGTCACCGGCGCAGCCAGCGGCATTGGCCGCTCAATCGCAGCGGCATTGGTGCAGGCGGGGGCGAAGGTCATTCTGCTCGATCTCAATGCCGACGGAGCGGAGTTGGCTGCGACCGCAATCTCAAAGGACGCGCCAGTGCCCGCGACGGCGCTTGGCTGCGACGTTTCAGAGGAGAGCAGTGTTCAAGCTGCATTTGCACAGATCGCAGCAGAGGGCGGGATTGACCTGCTTGTCAACAGCGCCGGCATCGCCCATGTCGGCTCGATCTCTACAACACCCGCAGAGGATTTCGACCGGCTCTACCGGATCAATGTGCGCGGGACTTTTCTTGCCATGCAGGCGGCTGTCGCGCTGATGAAGGAGCAGAATTCAGGCGTGATCCTCAACATGGCCTCCATCGCTGCAACCTGCGGGCTCAGCGACCGTTTTGCGTATTCAATGACCAAGGGCGCTGTGCTGGCGATGACTCTTTCAGTCGCAAAAGATTGCCTGCCGTTTAACATTCGCTGTAACTGCATTTCGCCTGCACGGGTGCATACGCCATTTGTCGACGGGTTTCTGGCGCGGAATTATCCAGGACATGAAGCGGAAATGATGGAGAAACTCGCCGCCGCGCAACCCATAGGCCGCATGGGAACCCCAGACGAGGTCGCTCAACTTGCCTTGTTCCTTTGCTCCGATGCTGCCGGCTTTATCACTGGTACCGACTATCCGATCGACGGCGGCTTTCTGAACCTTCGCTGAAAACATTTTCTAAAATCTGGAGCGAGACTGTGGAGCTAGGCTTAGCAGGATCTGTCATTGCAGTTACAGGCGGCGGCGCTGGCATCGGTCAGGGAATTTCACGCGCCTGCCTCCAGGAAGGAGCGCGTGTAGTTATCCTCAGTCATAATTCTGAGAATGTGCAGAAGTATATCGCAGAAACCCTGCGAGAGAAATTGCCCTGCGAACTTATTGTTACCGAATTGAACGAAACAGAGCAATGCAAGAGCGCGGTTGAGCAGATCGCCGCGCGGTATGGACGATTGGATGGGCTGGTGAATAATGCCGGCGCTAACGATGGCGTCGGCCTGGAATCAGGCAGCCCGGAGCACTTTGAAGCCAGCTTGCGTTATAACCTTCTGCATTATTATTCCCTCGCTCACTTTGCTCTTCCCCTGTTGAAAGCCGCACGCGGATCGATTGTAAATATCAGCTCAAAGGTTGCGCTGACCGGCCAGGGAAATACCTCCGGCTATGCAGCGGCCAAGGGCGCGCAGCTTGCACTCACTCGCGAATGGGCCGCGGAGTTACTTCCATATGGAGTTCGCGTGAATGCAGTTCTGCCCGCCGAAGTGATGACCCCGCTCTATGAACGCTGGGTAGCCAAGCAACCCGATCCAGAGGCAACGCTCCGGCAGATTTCCAATCAGATTCCTCTGGAGGCCCGCATGACGACAGCAGCGGAGATCGCCGCCGCAGTTGTGTTCCTGCTTTCTCCCATTCAGTCCGGCCACACAACAGCGCAACACCTCGTTGTCGATGGAGGCTATGTTCATCTGGATCGCATGCTGACCGCAAAACGTTGACCTTCTCTATTTGTTTTCGCAAGATATGAGCGACCTATGAGAATTGACGCCCATCATCACCTCTGGCATTACACGCCTGAGGAGTTTGACTGGATAGATGACCGGATGCAGGTGCTGCGCCGCGATTTTCTTGCGGACGATCTTCACTGCGAGTTGGAGTCCGCGGGCATAGAAGCAACTGTCGTGGTGCAGGCGCGCCAGACTTTGCAAGAGACACACTGGCTTCTGGAGACTGCCGCAGCGAACAGTTTTATTCACGGAGTGGTTGGCTGGGCGCCGATTGCAGAGGATGATTTCTCCGCAACGCTCGATCAACTGCGTCACAATTCTCTCTTGAAGGGGCTGCGGCATGTTGTGCAGGGTGAGGCCAGCGGTTTCCTCGACGGGCACGATTTTAATCGCGGCATAAATGCACTTACTGAGACCGGGCTTGTCTACGATATCTTGGTTTATGTACATCAGCTTGAGGAAGTGATCCGGTTCGTTGATCGCCACCCGAGGCAGAGTTTCGTACTCGACCACATCGCCAAGCCGGAGATTTCTTCCAATAATTTTGCGCCATGGGACTGCGCTCTTCGCGAGCTAGCCAGACGCGAGAATCTGGTCTGCAAACTCTCGGGCATGGTGACGGAGGCAAACTGGGCAGAGTGGACTCCGCAGTGCTTGCGTCCCTACTTCGATACGGTTTTAGAGGCCTTTGAACCTTCGCGGCTAATGTTTGGCTCTGATTGGCCGGTACTTACCGTTGCCAGCACTTATAGCCGCTGGCAGAAAACGGTGTATGAGTGGACTGCGCCGCTCACACAGGCAGAACGCGCTGAGATTGAAGGAAACGTTGCGGCGCGTATTTATCGGCTTGGCTCTGCGCAACAAGAGTCTTGACCGTGGGAGCCGGAGTAAGTTTGACAGTCAGTTTAGTTCTATGCAAGTGATTTCGATGAATTGAATTCCGTAGAGAAAGAAGCCTTATGCAGACTTCGCCAGCGGGCGTCCCCAACCCGAGAGAAAAAAAGGGCTCCGAGGAACTGCGTGTCTTCCCAACCCAACACCGGCTAATATTTGCGCTGGTCACGATTCTCTTCTTTCTGTGGGGAATGTCGAATAACCTGACGGATATTCTCGTCCAGCAGTTCAGGAAATCCTTCGAGCTTTCACCGTTGCAGGCGCAGCTTGTGCAAACCGCCGTATTTCTGGGCTATTTCTTCATGGCCATCCCTGCTGCCGTCTTCATGCGGCGGTTAGGCTACAAAGCGGGTATCCTTGCCGGACTCTGCCTCTTTGGCGGCGGCATGTTGATGTTCTGGCCAGCGGCTATCGTTGGCCAGTACAGCTTATTTCTGGTCGCCTTGTTCATGGTTGGCTGCGGCTCAGCGACGCTGGAAACCGCCGCCAATCCATTTATTGCGCAGTTTGGCCCATCGGAAACTTCGGAGCAAAGACTCAATTTTTCGCAGGCCTTTAATCCTCTGGGAACCATTACCGGAGTCTTGATTGGAACTTACTTTATTCTGTCCGGAATAGAGTTATCCATGAGCAAGGTTGCTAAAATGAAATCCTCTGGAAGATATGCAGCCTATCTCCATTCCGAGATTTTTCGCGTGGTTCCGACCTATGTGATTCTCGGCTGCATTGTGCTTGCCTGGGCTGTCTGGATCGGAGTTACTAAATTTCCCCAAGTGGGATCAATCCGCTCCAGCAACGAAGATCAAGGCAGCTTTCGACAGCTTCTTTGCCATCGCAACTTATGGCTGGCCGTGATTGCCCAGTTTTGTTACTGCGGCGCACAGGTCAGCACCTGGAGCGCCTTTATTCCTTACGTCAAGCAATATACCTCTTTTACGGAGCGCACCGCGGGGCTTTACCTCACTGGCAGCCTGGCCGCGATGGCGCTTGGACGATTTTCCTCAACCTCCCTGATGAACTGGATTCCGCCAACCAGAATGATTGGAGCCTTTGCGCTGATGAATATTGCGCTGCTCTCGGTGGGCATTCTTCATCCGGGTCCAGTAGGCGTATGGACAATTCTTTCCACCAGCTTCTTTATGTCCATCATGTTTCCGACGATCTTTGCGTTGGGCGTCAAAGGCCTGGGCGTCAACACCAAGATCGGAGGGTCGGTGATCGTGATGTCCGTGGTGGGCGCGGCCATCATTCCACCTGCGCTGGGCTGGATTGCGAATCGCACCGGCAGCTATGCAATGGGCTATACGGTAACCCTGGCAGCTTATATCGTGGTTGCACTCTATGGGTTCCTGGGAGGAGCGCGCGGAGAATCCGGTGCGAACCCTCCCCCAACTGGCGCTGTGTAGATAAAGAAGCCGGGCTGGTCCATAACCGGATTCCCGCTGGCTTTGCAGCCCGTAACCCATGAAGAAACAACAAGAAAATAACTGTTTTTGTGCGCAAAGACCCCCTTGGATGTTACAAAGGTGTACATGGCAAGACGAGGCAGCTCAGGCGGAAAATCAGGAACCGAGCCGGCGGCGGGGCAGCCGATCAGCCTGCGCACTCTGGGTGAGTATCTGGGGCTTTCGCCGGCCACCATCTCGCTGGTGCTGAACAACGCTCCCGGAGTGCGCTCGATTCCCCAGGAGACGCGCGACCGTGTTACGGCCGCGGCGGCGAAATTTGACTACCGGCCCAGTTTCTACGCCCGTTCCCTGCGCAAACGCCAGACCTTCACCGTCGGTGTGCTGGTTCCAGAACTGAATGACAACTACGCCACGCAGGTACTCTCTGGCGTTGAAGAACTGCTGATTGAAGAGGGGTATTTTTACCTGACCGCCAGCCATCGCCGCAAGCCGGATCTGATTGAAGAGTATCCGCGCCTGCTGACGGACCGCTCAGTCGAAGGCTTCATTTTGATTGACACGGTGATGGAGCACAGTTGGAAGCTGCCGGTGGTGGCCGTGGCTGGGCACCGCACCATTCCAGGCGTTACCAACGTAGTGCTGGACCAGCGGCGCGCCGCGGAGCTGGCCTTGCGCCACCTCTATCAGCTGGGCCATCGCAAGATCGCCTTCATGCGCGGCGGCAGCCACAGCTCGGACGCCGATGATCGCTGGGAGTGCCTGATGTCGGTTGCGCGCGATCTGAAGCTGGCCGTGCCGCCTGAGCACTCCGTGCAACTGAAGCTGCGTGTGCCAACACCGGAGTTGGGCTATGGGCCGGCCGAGGAGCTGCTGCTGCGCAGCCAGGACTTTACCGCTGTTGTCTGCTATAACGACATCGCAGCGATTGGAGCAATAAGGGCCTTTGTGGACCGCGGCCTGCGCGTGCCGGGTGATATTTCCGTGGTCGGCTTTGACGATATTCAGGGAGCCTCGTTCAACAATCCCAGCCTGACTACAATCCGCCAGCCGCTGCATCAGATGGGCATGGCGGCGGCGCGCATTCTGTTGCAAAGGATTCGCGGCCAGGAGGAGTTTCCCGATTCAGTGCCAATTATTCCCGAATTGGTCATCCGTGAATCCACCTGCCCGCCCAGTTCCCGAAAGATTCGCGGCAAAAAGTAGCTGCCGCCTTGCCGTTGCTATCCCTGTTTTCCTCCTGCGATGTAAACCCACGCCGAGCACCGGCGTCTACCTGAATGATGGCAACGGGCGCAGTTCTTGAAACGATCTCTATGGCAACGGCAGAAGATCACGCCGCGCAGGAGTTCTCGGCTGTCGTCCAGACCCACCGTCCGCAGATCTTCCGGTTTCTGCTGGCCTCAACGCGCGACGTGGATCTGGCTGAGACGCTGACCCAGGAATGCTTCCTGAAGGCGCACCGCAACTGGTCGGGCTTTCGCGGCGAGTCCAGCGCAATGACCTGGCTGATGCGGATTGCAATCAATCTGCAGAAGGATCACTGGCGCAACCGGCGAATGCAGTTCTGGAAGCAGACCAAGACCAACGCCGTGGATATGGACGAGGCACGGGATTGGTTGCCCAGCGGGGAGAGTTCACCTGAACAGCGGATTCTGGCCAAGGAGCGAGTGGGGCAGGTATGGAAGTCCGTCGAGGGGCTGAGTGAGCGGCAGCGGACAGTGTTCTTGCTGCGCCATGTGGAAGAGATGGAGTTGAGCGAGATTGCCCGCACGACTGGATTGAGCGAGGGCACAGTAAAGGCGCATCTTTCGCGGGCAGTAGCGCGAGTGAGAGCCGAACTGGGAGGAAGACGATGACATTTGAGAAGCAGAATTCAATCGCGCAGGACGCAGGCCTGGATGGCCGATCTGTGGCAATCGACGATCCGGAAGCGGGGCTGGAGCCAGAGCTGAGACAGGCGTTGGGAGAGTTTCGCTTGAGCGTTCATTCTTGGAGCGAGGCCGCTTATAGCCGGGAGCGGAGCGCTGCAATTGCTGCCCCTCACAGAAGCTGGAGGCTGGTTGCGGGCTGGGCGCTGGGTTGTGTATTGATTGCCGGCAGTCTCTCCGGCGGAGTCTATCAACGGCATCATAGCCATTTACTGGCACAGATCGCGCAGCAGCAGCAAATCGAGCGGCAGAAGCAGGCCGCTCTCCAGAAAGAGCAAGAGGAAGAGGCCTTACTGGCCAGTGTGGATACCGATGTTTCTCGGGAGGCCCCCAGCGCAATGGAGCCGCTGGCCCAACTGATGGCAGAGGATGAGAGCAAGTAGGCGGCAGCACAACAATTCCATGCAAATGGGAAGAGGAAAACGAGATGAAGACACTGAAAACACTTCGACTGGGAGCAGCGGCGCTGGCCGTGACATTTTTTGCAATTCTAACGGCGGGCGCACAGGCGCCTGACAACGCGCCGGGAGTCGATGGGCCGGGCTTCGGCCAGCATCGGCCACCCTTCGAGCGGGCACTGGGCCCGCATGGCCGCTTCTGGAATGATCCGGCGATGGTCGAGAAGCTGAAGCTGAGCGACGATCAGCGCAAGCAGATGGACGACATCTTGCAGCAGCATCGCGAAAAGCTGGTGGATCTGCGCTCCAGCGTGGAGAAATCAGAGCTGGTATTGGAACCCTTGATGAAGGCCGATCAGCCGGACGAGAACAAGATTCTTGCCCAGATCGATCAGGTGGCCCAGGCACGCGCGGAGTTGGAAAAGGCCAACGCCCGGTTCCTGCTGGCACTGCGTAGCAAGTTGACCCCGGATCAGTGGAAACAGCTTCAGGCAGAGCGCGCCAACCGCCCGCAAGGGCAACGCCGCAACTTTGGCCCCAACAATCGCGGCAACGGCGGGCTGTTTCGCGGTGGCCAGGGCGGGCAGGATGCGCCTCCGCCGCCGGGTATGGAGTAGAAACCCTTTTCCCAGGTTTAGCGTATAGAAATAACGTTTAGCAGAGAGCAAATGCGGTTGAAGCAGATACCGGTGGCGGCAGGAGGCGATCCTCTTGCCGCCGTTTTTTGCTTTGCAAACCGGCTCAAATCCAGCCATGCTGTAGTCCGCTGATACAGTGGCACTGGCTGGATTGAGACAGAAAATCCGGCAGGCGGACACTGTGAACAGCAGCGCGACAATCGGGCACCAAAAAGAACTTTCATACTGTGACTAAAGTTATTTGGGTTCGGACCGATGAATGGGGCAGATGCGGTGGCGTCTCGACCGGGAAATTCGGACGAGGGCACGGAAGTAGAACCGAATGATTCCGGGCAGGGCCGCAAATCAAGGCATCTGAAAAGGAGAGTCACCCCATGGCCCTCGGTGTACTGAACAATCTTTCCGCCATTTATGCGGAAAACAATCTGAACAACACGAACAACAGCCTGCAGACTGTTTTGCAGCAGTTGTCCTCCGGTTCACGCATCAACTCCGGCGCGGACGATGCAGCCGGCCTTTCGCTGGTCAATGGATTAGCGGCAAACTCAGCGGCCCTGACGCAATCTGGAGTCAACTCCACGGAAGGCGTGGGACTGTTGAAAGTCGCGGACGGCGCTCTCTCGCAAGTGACGAACCTGCTCAACCGTGCCATTACGCTAGCCACCGAGGCGGCAAACGGCACCCTAAACGTCTCGCAAGAGGCGGCGGCAAATCAGGAGTATCAGTCAATACTGGCTGAGGTCAACAACATCGGATCAACGACCACCTACAATCAGAATCAGGTCTTTACCGGCGCCGCGGCCGGGGTCAACATCTACACCGGTGATTCCTCACCGCTAAGCGCGTCACTGGACAACCTCTTCTTTGCCAAGCTCAGCGCCACCGATGTAGGCGACTCTGGAGGAACAGTGCAGCAGAGCGATGCGGGCCAGTTTGAAGATCTCTCCAAGGACACGGCAGGCGCACTGACCCAGGCGGCCACCGAGAATGACCCCATCACCGGCTCCTTCAAGTTCACCATCACCAACCCGGACGCAACCACAAGCACCATCACCACCACAGCTGGAACCGTGGGTGCCTTGATCGCCGAGATCAACCAGGATGGCATCCCCGGCGTTACCGCCAGCTTCACCACCGCAGCGGCTGTCGGAGACGGTTTAGTTGCGGCCGGCGACACCGGTCTGCTGATCTCCAACACCAACCCCAACGTGGCCATCGCAACCACCGCGAAAGACACCCCTACCGGCGTAGGCTTGGCTCTGGTAGCCAGCACCGCCGCGGTGACGACGATCAGCTATGTCCCACAGGCGGGCGGCGACAACACGGCTAACCTTTCATTGACTGACCTGACCAGCCAGGGCAATGCGCAGAACGCCGAAAGCCAGCTTAATCTGGCGATCACCTATGTGGCCGCGCAAGACGGCTACATAGGCGCGCAGATCAATACACTGGACTCTGTCAGTCAGGTGATCAGCACGCAGCAGGAGAACGTCGTCTCCGCGCAGAATGCCGTACAGGCCACGGACTACGCCTCGGCGACCTCGAATCTCTCGAAGTACGAGATTCTCAGCCAGACCGGCATCTCCGCATTGGCACAGGCTAATTCGGTGCAGCAGGAAGTAACCAAGCTCTTGCAATAAGGTTTTTCGCAGTAGACAGGTTTCGCAGTACGATGCGATTGTTGTGCTTTCCAGAAAACCCAGGGACGGGCGGCGGCAAGGGAAACCTTGCCGCCCATTTTTTTGCTTTGGTCCAGCGTCATTCCAGCGCAAAAAAAAGGCGGGAACCGCTCGCGCGATCCCCGCAAATGGTTCCCCGTACAGTCAATCTTTTATTGGCAAACACCGCCGCTGCCCGCGTTGTAGATGGCAGTGATCTGAGCCGGCGTGAGTGCGGCGTTATAAACCTGAACATCGTTGATGAGGCCAGTGAAGGGACGGTTCTCGTTGACTTCCTGCCCAATGGCGAACCAATCGCTGCTCGGGTAGGAGATCGTGCCTCCCCATGTTCCTGTGTATGAGCCTGAATTCGAGGGCTGGAGTACGCCGTTGTAGTAGACCTGCCCTGCCCCGCCCGAAGTAGCTGTTGCCGTAATCAGTGTCCATTGGTTGAGCGGAACCTGCGTCTCGGTATCTTGAGGGTGCCAGGTGCTTCCGTCGCCCAGGTTGAACTGAATGTGGCCAGTCGGCACATTGTTCTGGCCGCCGTCCGGGTTGACTCGACCATCGTAGAAGATCGTCGCGCCGCCGTAGACGCCGTCAATCTGGCTTCCGGCGATCATCGCCATCGCGCCGCTGCCGTGGTCCGTTGGGTATGCTGTCGGATAGATCCAGGCAGAGAGCGTGATCGCGCTCTGGATTTGCAGGTTGGCCGGCACCGGCTCGCCGATCAGCACATACTGATTGCTGCCGTTGAAGCTGAAGGCGTCACCAACCTCTCCAAGGCCATAGCTGACGCCGTTCTCCAGTGTGCCGTTGTTCGCACCCGGCCCAAAGTCGGTTGCGTTGTTATTGCCCGGCCACAGCGAGACCAGACTCGCGAGTTGCGGCGAGCAGGCCGGAGTGCCTGTCACCGTCGCCGAGCAGGAGGCGGTTGTGCCACTGTATTCGCCAGCGCAGCTCCAGCTCCACGTGCCGGTATTAAGAACGGCTGAAGCAGTTCCGGCCGAACAGAGCGCAGCAGAAGCTGTTGGAGCGGTAGAGAGCGCCTGTCCGTTGGCTGTGCCGCAGGCTCCGTTCACCGCTGTTGCCGTTCCGGTGGTAAAGGTGGACTGCACGCCATTGTTCGGGAAATAATTTCCGGCGATGTCGTACAGGTACCAGTTGTTGGCCGTAACAACAATATCGTAGATCGTAGATGCGGCCAGCGGCGTAGTCGGCGTCAGAGTCACAACCGTGTTGCCCGAGCCGTTGTAGCTGATGGCGAGCGTGGTCGGGACCGTAGTCTGCGTGTTATGTGTGCGCAGGTAGATGTCATTCGATTGGATCAGGACCGGGTCCATCACCTCATTGAAGGTCACCGTTAACGGCGCGTTCACGGCCACACTGGTTGAGCTATTCGCCGGAGTTACAGCCGTGATGGAGGGGTTATTCCAATCAAAGCCCGTACCCGTGGTGAAGCTGCTCGTCGTCGTGCCTGAAGCCGGGTTGCCGTTGATATCCGTCACGCCCGTTGTATTGAAGGTGTACGTGATATTCGGCGCCAGAGCCCACGGCAGTTGCACCACGGCGATGTAGTTGCCATCCTGCGGATACACTGCGATCGGCTCCGCGCTGCCGCCTTGCGGAGTAAAGGTGATGTTGGCCATCGATTCGGTCGCTACCGGCTCGTTGAACAACAGCATCAGGCTGGTGTTATTCCACGGTCCGCTGATCGAGTTCAGCGGTACGTTGGTTGAGCCGCTGGGCGGGTTGGCCAGCAGCAGGATTGGGCCTGCCGAGCTTGGTCCGCTGCCGGTGTAGAAGTAACTAGAGGCTGCGCTCTGTCCGTTGCCAGTCACGTCAATTCCACCTCCGCAGTAGTAGTTGTATTCGGTGTTGGCGAAAAGCGGCGTCACCGGCGTCATCGTCACCGCCATCAGATCGGCAGCCCAGCTATACGTCACAGGAATCGCGGCGCTGTTCAGGTAGCTGTACACATAGGTGTTCGACGAGCTGATGCTGCTCGGGTCTATCGGCTCCGAGTAGAGGCAGGTGAACGAAGCATTCGTGGCAACCCCGGTGGCGCCACC
Source organism: uncultured Occallatibacter sp. (assembly GCA_964532725.1). Taxonomy (GTDB): domain Bacteria; phylum Acidobacteriota; class Terriglobia; order Terriglobales; family Acidobacteriaceae; genus Telmatobacter. Next base: position 13,806 of record CAZHKN010000018.1, on the reverse strand, counting down.
GCCAAAGTCCAGCGTGACGGTTGGCGTCGAGTAGTCAGGGTACGCAGCCGTGATAAAGCTGGAACTCGCCGCGGTGAAGACATTGCCTGCATAATCCAGCAGGCCAGATGCCGTGACCGCAATCGTGCTCGACGGCGGCAGTGGGTTCACTGGAAAGAAGTTGACGCCAACCACATCGTTGCCGCTGTAGTTGAAGGTAAAGACTCCTGGAATCGGATTTCCGCCCGTAGTCACCTGCACGGTGGTCGTGTTCACCGATGTGCGATCCACTGGCTTCGAGAACTGGAGGCGAATGTACGCATTTGTGCCCACATTCACGGAGCTGTTCGGCGGTCCGATTGTGACGGTGCCGGCGGTGGTGCTCGTAGTCGCGCCAGTAGGCTCCAGGAAGTATGTCTCCCAGCAATTGCCCTGTGTCGCCACGCCGTTTGTGCCCAGCACACTGCTGTTGACGCAGACATAGTAGTACTGGTTCGGCGTCAAGGCAGCATTCGGAACCATGCGGATTAGCTCTGTAGTCGGCATTGAGAGCGTCACCGCCGGATAGGCGCCGGTGGTTGCGTCATACAGGTAGACATTGGCGCTGGTCACGGTAGCCTCGTTGATCGGCAGGCTGTACAGCAAGTCGACTTGAGCGTTGGTGGGCACATTGCTTGTTCCATCAGCCGGGCTAATAGCAACCAGCGTCGGCTGCGCGGTTGTGGCGTTCACGGCTGCCACGGTATAGAAGTAGCCGCTTGTGCCGTTGAAGGCATCGCCGTTCACGTCAAGTACATTGCCCGAAAAGAACCACTGCACCGTAGCTCCAGTCGGGAAGGCCGTAGTCGGCGTGAACTGCACCTCGTAGTTGTCAGCCGTGGCGCTTACCACACCCGCATAGACCGCGCCATTCACCGTGACCACCAGATTGCCCGGCAGCGTTGACGGGTTCACCTGGCGATTCATGTACAGCGTCAGCAGCGTATCGGTTGGAATGCTTGAAGCATTGCTGCCGGGCGTTGTTCCCTGCACGCTGCCGTTGCCAGTTGCCGGATTGTTGCCGGTAACGAAGCTGGTGCTAAAGGTTGTCGCCAGCGCGTTGCCCGAGGGATCGCTGATGCCGCCCGCGGGCAGTTGGATGGTGTAGGTCATTCCGGTAGACAGCGTACCGGAGTTGAAGGTCATCGTCCGGTCATCGGCGGACATCGTGATGCTGCCGCGATCCTGCAATCCCTGTCCGGCGAAGAGCAGAGCGTTGTTGCCGCTGTTGCCGTTGGCGCTGCTTGGGTTGATTGCCTTGTTGAAGGTGACAGAGACCGCTGTATCCGGACGGACGTTCGTCGCGTTCGCAGCCGGGCTTACCGAGACTACCGTCAGCGGAGTAGTATCCGAAGCTGAACCGCCCGGCGTCGTGAACGAGATCAGTTGCTGCGCGTAGCAGCTGCCATTCTGGAAGACATCTCCGAGAATGTCCGTCGGCCCGCCGCACTCTCCCACATAGATGGTTGCGCCCGCGGGATACGGATTGGCAGGCGTGAATACAACCGTGTTGCCGCTCACAGGATTGGCGCCACATAGCCCGCCGACAGTGTAGGTTCCGGCCAGCCCATAGTTGCTGTTCCAGCCGTTCATCACCTTCAGAGTATTAGCGTTGACCGTTGTCGGATCGAGAATCTGGCTGAAGGTCAGGCAGATCTGCACGTTGTAGGCTGACAGCGCGCCGCCGTCATTGCTGGTCAAACCGCCGGTAAAGGTCAGCCCACCGGTTGACGCGGCTGTGCCGGTTGTAAACGTGGTTGTTGAAGGCATCACCGCGTTGCCGTTGGCATCGGTAAAGTTGTTGATCTTCACCGTGTAAGTCGTGCTCGCCGCCAACGGATTCGTCGGAGCGAAGTTGATCTGCTGGGTATTCACTTCCGTTACGGTTCCAGCTACCGGGCTGTTGCCGGGACCGCTTACAGCAATTGCATTCTGCCCCACCGTCGTCGGATCAACCGGCGCGGAGATCGAGGCAATCACCTGCGCGTTCAGCGGTATCGCCGTAGCACTATTGGCCGGGCTGACGCTCACCGTCGGACCGCTGGAAGCCGCGCCGCCATTGGTCCAGAAGTACTCCGTGACGCTATTTCCGTTATTGCCGTCCTGGTCCTGGAATCCACAGCAGCCCTGGAAGTAGTAGCGCGTGTTGGGCAGCAGCGCGATTTGCGGCGTCATCGTAACTTCCATGCCGCTCGCGGAGAGCGTCACAGTCAGTGGAATCCACTGGCCGGTGTCATACAGGTACATGCGGAAGGTGCTGTTATTCACCGTGATCGGATTCAACGGTTTGTTGAAGACGAGCTTGGGAACCACATTTGTTCCGGCCGTCGAGTTGTACGCAGGATCGGAGTTGATCGCCGTCGCTGCCGTGTTATCGAAGGTCGCGCCGGTAGTAAAGGTGTTGGTGGTGGTAGCAACCGCATTGCCCACTGGATCTTTCACTCCGGCAATGGTCATTACGTAAGTCGTATTCGGCGAGAGCGGCGCATACGGCATCAGTTGCAGGACCGTATTGCCCGCGCTCAGCGAAGGCGAGGTGGGTACAGTCGTTCCACCCGTTGTGAGTTTCACGCTGCCCAGCGTGTTGGGATCAACCGACGCGGAGAACTCGGCTTCAATGATCGCGTTCGTCCCCAGGCCTGTTGCCGCGCTTAACGGATTGAAGGCAACCACTGCCGGCGCCGAGGTTGCGCCTGTGAACTCGGCATAGAAAGTGGTTTCGATGCCGCTCACTTGATTGCCCGCGAGATCCGTGCCGCTGTTGACGTAGAAGTAGTACTCGCGGCCCGCGGAGAGCGGCGATGTTGGCATCAGATACGCAGTCGATTGATCTGCGCTCCAGGTCAGCGTCGCCGGTACGCGTATGCCCAGCAGCGTGTCGTAGATGTAGATGTCGCCATTCGCGCCGGTGCTGAAGGTTGTCACATCCATCGACTCGCTGAACTGAATCGTGATGGATGAGTTGGTCGGGATGCTTTCGTTGCTTGATACGCTGGTCCACAGCACGGTCGGCGCATTGAAGTCCGGACCCACTCCAGTAGTGAAGCTGGATGTGAAGTTGATAGGATTGCCAACCAGGTCAAGGACGCCGTTCAGAGTCATCACCAAGTTAGTATTGGTCGGCAGTGCAGCGTAGGGCACAAACTGCACCCGCGTGTCGTTTCCACTGAAGTAGAAGTTGCCCGCCAGCGGCGTGCCGCCGTTGGTCACCGTGAAGGTGCTGTTGTTCACGCTGACTGGGTCGATGGTCTTACTGATCACCACGCCCGGCGCAACGTTCACGCCCACGTTGGTTGCTCCGTTATACGGCACCGCGCTCACGATTGTCGGAAGCGTCGTGTCGGTGGAAGCGCCGGTGTAGAAGTACTGATCTGTCTGCGAAGCAACCGGCACGCTGGTCGAGCTTTGCAGGCCAGTGGTCTCGTAAACATACATGTAAGCGCTGGGGCTAAGCGGCGCGCTCGGCACAATCCGCACTTCGTTGGGCTGAGGCATCGAATAGGTGCCCGCTACATGCAGACCCGTAGTGCTGTTGTAGATGTAGATGTTGGTCGCGTTCACCGTCGATGGATTCAGCGGCGTATTGAACTGCAGATCGACAATCGCGTTGGTTCCCGCGCCGCTCGATCCGTTGGACGGCGAGATCACCTGCACCGCGGGCGCCAGCGTGCTAGTGCTTGCGGCCACATAGAAATAACCGGAGGTCGTATTGACCGGCGTGTTGTAAGTGGTATCCATCAGGCTTCCGGTTGTCCACCACTGAACCAATGCGCCCGGCGTCCAGTTGGAGCTTGGCGTAAAGACCAGCGTGTATCCGTTGTCGGTTACCGTCATGCTGCCGGGTACGTTGACGTTGTTCTCCGCCACCTGAATGCCGCTGCCGGCAGAGGCCGCGCTGATCGGCAAATTGAAGTAGAGAGTCAGCGGCTCGGCTGTGCTGATGCCGCTGGCGGTGTTGCCTGGACGTGTCGCCGTCACTGAGCCATTGACATTCGAGTCATACGGAGCCGTTGAGAACTGGTAGTTCGTCGCCGTCAGCGTATCGCCCAGCCAATCGCTCAGCCCGCTGCCCAGCATCGAGGTCATCGTGTCATTCGACGGCAGTGGATAGCAGTTGAAGAGGATCGTCGTGTCATCCTGCGAGTGCGACATGCTCGTGCACCACGGACTCTGACCATCGCCAGCGAAAAGCGCGAAGTCTGTCGAATTCACTGAACTGAGATTGATCGAACGGTTGAAGGTAAACGAGACCGGCGCGCGCAGGCCGACATTGGTTGCGCCGTTCGACGGTGAGTTGGCGACCACCTGGAAGGAAGTGGAGGGCGCTGTGGCCGTGGTGCCGGTCGTAAAGTAGGTGAGCTGGGTGTAGTTATTCACTCCGCTCGCCGCGCTATCGCCGGCCAGGTCGTACGGGCCGTTATATGCGCCAACCCAGATTTGCGTACTCACCGGGAAGGGCGTATCCGGCGTAAAGACTACTTGATTGCCAGTCACCACATAGTTGCCGGCAATCTCCTGATTGCTGTTAAAGCCAACCATCACCGGCAGCGTGGTGGAGTTCACCGTTGCTGGGTCAAGAGTGTTGTTGAAGGTCAGCATAATGTTGGTGTTGGTTGCATTTCCCGTGCTGCCATACGCGGGAGTCGCGCTGGATAGCGTCAACCCGCTCGCATAACTCGCGCCGCATGCCTCAACCACGGCTTGGAGGCGGAATGCCTCATCATTGTTATCCGTTGAACCCCACCCGAGCGAGAGCGTATTCGATCCCGCCGCGACCCAGCTGGTTATGTCTACCGAGATCGGCGTTAGGCTTCCAATCGCACTCACGTTGCCCATGATCGCGTTGCCGTTCACAGCCAGCAATCCGTTGTCGTCGACGCCCATCTGGCCTACCAGGCACAGATGATACGAAGGTAGCGGGTTAGGTAGATTGAAGGTCGTGTAGTAGAGACCATTGGTGTTGCCAGTGACACTGTTCGGGTTGATGTCGATCCAGTCGGAGCTTGGACCATTGACCGGCCAGCCGCTGTAGAAGCCGGTGTCGCCGGTACCCACTGTCTGCAGCGGAACTGCCGTTCCAGAAGCAGGCGAGCCGAAGGTGCTTTCGGAAGGAGTACCCGCCGTGGCCACATACACCCAGTGGCCGTCATTGGTGTTGTTGGTTGTGATCAGGCTGCCGGCAGCATTCAGGCCGGTCGACACATTCACTGTCGCGATTGAAGTTGCGGTGGTGAAGGCGCTGCTGAAGGGCACGCCCGCGTTGCCAACCACATCCTGATAGCCGCTCACCGAGATCGTGTACTGCGTACCCGGCTGCAAGGTGCTGTCAAAGGAACCAGCTGTCGTAGTGGGCACAAAGAACAGCGTCACCATATCGCTCGCCAGCGTCGCAGTTCCCGCAATAGCCGAGCCGCCGCCGGTAGGCGCAAGCGTTACAGCATTGCTCACGCTGTCCGGATCGACCGGCGCGCTGAAGTGGACGATTACCTCGGCATTCAACGGCACCGAAGTAGCATTGTTGGCAGGTGAGATCGCAGCAACCTGCGGCGCGGCCATATCCTGCCCTGCGCCGGTGGTGAAGTACCAGTTGCTACCGTTCAGGGTATTGCCGTCGGCATCGTAAGCGCCACCCGCCTGATACAAGCGGTAATAGGTATTGGGTAGAAGCGTCACAGATGGGGTAAACGTCGCGCTCAATCCATTGGGAGCTACCGTCACCGTGCCGCCAATGTACTTGCCGCTATCCTCGTTGTAGAGCAGCAGCGTGCTGGCGTTGATGTCGATCGGATTGATCGGCTTCGCGTAATTCATCCGCGGAGCAAAGTTAGTTCCAGCGTTGGTGAGGTTGTTGGTAAAGTCTGCGCTTGAGTTGTTTGTCACGGTGTCCGCGCCGCTACCGGTAGTGAAGCTGAACGAACCCGGTACCAGCGCATTGCCTGCCGTATCGGTGAGCGTTGCGTTATAGCTCACCGTGTAGTTGGTGTTCGCCGCCAGCGGAGTTGCCGGTGTAAAGGTCAGAACCGTACCAGGTCCCCACATTGGGCTGCCGTAGGGATAGCTGTTCCAAGTGAAGGTTCCGGCCACTGGATTGCCGCCTGTTGAGAGCGTCATCCCTGCCGTAGTTGCCTGATCCATATCCGCGCTGAACTCGAGCTGCGGCAGCACATTGGTGCCGATGCCTGTCGCGTTCGCCGGAGGATTGGCGGCGCAACTGCAGGTGCGCCATGAGCGCAATTT
>CAZHKN010000018.1:0-7541 GCA_964532725.1 uncultured Occallatibacter sp. | reverse complement strand
CGGCTGCGCGGTATTCGCCGCATCCGTGGTGTACAGATACACGGAGTAGTTGCTGAAGGTGTTGCCGGTCGCATCCTTGATGCTGTTTGTCAGTTGCAGATAGAACTGGGAATTGACCGCCAAGAGCGAAGCAGGCGTGAAGGTCATCACGCGTCCTGTCGCGTCCACCGTTACGGTTCCCGGCACTGAGACCTGACCATTCGGGTTACTGACCAATGTCAGGAGCACGGTACTGGCGGTAATCGTTGTGCGGTTCATCGGTTCGCTGAAGACCGCCATGAGGTTGCTGTTGATCGGCATGCCGCCGGCATTTGCGCCAGGGCTGAGCGAAAGCAGCGTCGGCGCAGGAACCACAGCCGCCTGAACAGTGAAACCGCCGGGCACATTTTCAATCTCCGAGTGGGTTGTCGTAGTCACGCCCACCGGGCCAACCGCCGTGCCGCTGGGAATGGTAATCGTCACGACAAGCTGGGTTGGACTGCTGACCACCGTGGAGACCACGTTGATCGATGGACCGAAGCTCGCAACCGTCGTGCCGTTCACCCAATTGGTGTACTGGCCGTAGATAGTTACCGCGAGGTTGCTCTGTCCGGGGTTGCCGAAGTTCGGCGAGATCTGCGTAATCACCGGCGTACCGGCTGTGACTGTAAATCCGTCGGTCAGCGTTTGCGTTGCGCCATTGGTGGTTACCGATACATCGCGGCTGCCCACGCCGGCATTCGAAGCCACGCTGATATTCGCCGTCAGTTGAGTAAAGCTATTCACCGTGACAAAGTTCACCGTGACGCCCGAGCCAAAGCTGACCGTAGAGAAACCCTGCTGGAAGGCCGTGAACTGGCCGGTAATAACTACGTTCACACCCGACTGTCCGGCCTGCGCCGTACCCGGAAGTGCGGTAAGCAGAGTGGGGATGCCCGGCAAAACCGTGAAGCCTCCGGTGATGGCAGCAATCTGCCCTGTGGTCGTCACCGTTACATTGCGTGAGCCGAGCGTTGCCGTTGGACTGACGGTGATGTTGGCCGTCGCTGAAGTCTCACTGGAGACGGTGAGCGAGTTGACGGTGATACCCGCGCCAAAGCTGGCCATGCTGGCGCTGTTCACCCAGCTTGTATAAAGCCCGGTGAGCTGCACGTTCAGATTCACCGCGCCCTGCGGACCAGTCGGCGGATTTACCGCGCTGATGGAGGGTGAACCGGAGACCACGGTGAAGCCCGGCAGAATCGCCGCTACTTCGCCGCCCGTCGTCAGGTAGACGTTGTACTGGCCAACCGGCGTGTTATTCGGAATCGTGATGTTGACCGTTGCGTGCAGCAGGTCGGTCACGGTGATTCCTGTAACCGTCGCACCGCCGCTGAAGTTGGCCGTCGTCACACCCTGCGCAAAGTGCGTCTGACTGCCCGTCACAATAATGCTGTACGAGTTGCCCTGCGCGCCGGTGGACGGACTGAGGCCAGTGATGGCAGCCGGTCCCGTTGTTACTGTGAATGCATTGGTCAGCGAAACAACCTGCGTACCGGTCGTGACTGTCACATTGCGCGCACCGGTGTTGGCCGTCGGCTGCACGGTGATGCTGACCTGCAACGATGTTGCGCTGGTCGCGGTCACTGAGTTGATGGTGATGCCCGCGCCGAAGTTGGCCGTGGTGGTTCCGGTGACGAAGTTGGTAAAGTCGCCGGTCACTGTCACTGTCTCGGTGAGTCCTTGCGCACCCGAGCCGGATACAACCGCAAGTAGTTCAGGCTGTGTCTGAGTTACGGTAAAGACATTGACGCCGGTAGCAACTTCGCCGAGCGTCGTAGCCGTCAGCGTTACTTCGCCTGCCGGCGCACTGTCCGCGATGGTGATATTCGCGGTCATCGAATTCAGCGAGTTCACCGTCAGCGAGTTCACCACCGCGCCGGGGAAGCTCAGCGTGGTTACGCCTTGCTGCCAGTTAGTGTTGGTGCCGTTGACCGTTACGTTCAGCGTCGCGCCCTGTCCGCCGCTGTTCGGCGTCACGCTGTTGATCACCGCCGGTCCGGGGCTGACGTAGAAGGCATTCGAGAGACCCAGCACCTGCGTTCCTGTAGTCACCGTCAGGTTGCGCGGACCGGCAGCGGTCGTCGGCTGCACAAAACCATCCACCGTCATCGATGTCGGGCCGGTGACATTGACATTTGTCAACACCACGCCATCGCCATAGCTGACAACCGGCGGGTTGGCGCTCGTCCAGTTCGTTGCCTGGCTAAGAATCGTGAAGATCGCGCTGCTCTGTTGCGGCAGCGATCCAGGACCGGAGCTGAGCAGCTGTGGAGTGCCCGCCTGCACCACGAATCCGTTGTTGATATGCGCAACCTCGCCCGCTGTTGTCGCTGTCGCGTAGGTCGGACCCTCCGAAGCCAGCGGCGGAATAGCCAGTGTCAGCGTCGCGGTCGTCGGTGTGTTGACGGTTGTGGTTGTAACGACGATACCTGCACCGAACTGGAAGACCGTTGCGCCACTCCAGTGCGTGTTCTCGCCGGTCACGTTCACCGTAATCGTGTTGCCCTGCAATGCGGTGTTGGGGCTGATTGCGGAGATCAGCGCCAGGCTCGGAGTTACCGAGAAGCCCGCGCCGCCTACCGAGACCTGGTTCGCCGTGGTTGCATCCGGCGTACTCGCTGTTACTGCGTAGCCGCCCGTCGGAGTTTCAATGCCGATGCTGATGCTCTGCGTTGCAATCGTCGGTCCCAGGATCACCGGCGGACCGTTGACCGTAATGCCCGAGCCGAAGTTGAAGGTCGTCGTGTTGTCAAAGGCCGTGAACTGACCAATGATGTTGACCGTCAGATTCGTCGCGCCCTGAATTCCCGAACCTGGATCAACCACGCTCAAGGTCGGCTGCGCCACGACTACGCTGAATTGCGCGTTGTCTACCTCTTGCGGTGTAGCGGTATCCGTCGTCAGCGTCAGATCACTGACCGACGCCGTCGCACTTGGGCTGATGGTGATGTTGGCCAGAGCCGAAGTCGGACTCGTCACCTGGAAGCTGTTCAGCGTAATGCCGGGTGCGAAGCCCGTCAGTTGCGTGCCTGTCGTCGGGTTCGGATCCCAGTGCGTGTATGCGCCGGAGAAGCTGATCGTCAGCGTCTGTCCCGGAATGCCCGAGGAGGGGTTCTCATACCAGATATACGGGGTCGGCGGAGGCGCGGGCGCAGTCACCTGGAAGTAGCCGGTGAGTCCCTGCGTTCCTGTCTGCACTATAACCGTGCGGTATCCAACTTGCGCATTGGCGGCGATATTCAGCACCGCTTCAATATGCGAAGCGTCATCCACCTGGAAGCTTTCCACCGTCACGCCGGGGCCAAAGCTGACCGTCGTTCCCGTGGTCCACTGCGTATAAGCGTTGCCTACTACTGTTACTTCAAGGCCTGTGGTCCCTTGCAACGCGCTGCTCGGGCTGACATAAGAAATAACCGGAATGCCGCCGGTCACAACGAATGCGCCGCTATCTGTCAACGATTCGCCGTTGGTCACCATGTAGATGGAGCGCGCTCCCGGATTCGCCGTTGGAGAAATACTCAGATCCACCGTGGCGCTGGTCGGCGAGTTGATCACCACCGAGTTAACGGTAATATCCGATCCGCCGCCCGCGATATAGAACTGGGTAAAGTTCTGCGCCCAGTGCGTGCCGGAGCCAGTGATCGTCGCCACTACTTCCTGGCCTTCATTGCCGGTCGCCGGAGAGATGGCGGTGATGATCGCCGGACCAGCAATGATGCTGAAGGCATTGTCGGTGACAATTTCACTGCCCGTGCCCGCCGAACTGCCCGGCGTGCAACCCGGATACGAAGTGCCCGCAACGGCGTTCACCGGCTGATAGCTGCATGGCACATTCGGTGTATCCACTGTCACCAACCGTCCGCCGATATACGAGAGCGGATCGATGGTGATCGTCGCGTCGACTTCCGTTGGGCTGATATAGGCCACCGACTGCACCGTGATGCCCGCGCCAAAGGTAGCTGTACTCGATGCGCTGAAGTGCGAGTACTGGCCGATCAGGCGCACCACCAGCGGCGGCTGTCCGCTCAGCGGCGAGCCTTGCTCGGCCTGATTCGGAATCGCTTCATTCAGCGTGGCCACGCCCGGATCGACAGTGAAGGAGTACTGCTGCGATGCAACCTGACCCAGCGTTGTCACTGTAATTGTTTTGAAGCCATTCGTCGCGGCGGTCGAAATCGCCACCGGCACGGTGAGGCTGGTCGCGTTGTTCACCGTGATCTGACCAACGGCAAAGTTCGGGTCGCCGAAGCTGACTTGTGTCTCGCCAGCCACAAAATTTGTTGCCGAGCCTATGATCTGCACCTGCAAAGTCGATCCCTGAATTCCTTGCAATGGCGATACGCTGGTGATCTCTTCCGCGCCCTGTTGCACGCAGAAGTTATCCAGAATCGGCGCTGTCGAAACCTGCTCGTTGCCTGTCGTCACCGTCAACACATGGCCGCACGGAGTAGCGTAATCCACATACGCCCACGGACTGACGGTGATACTGGCCTGCATGTTTTCGGAATCGATCACGTTGATCGAGTTCACCGTGATGTCCTGATTAAAGGCCACGTTGGTCGCAGTCTGCGAGAAGTGAGTAAAGCGGCCCAGAATCTGTACCGTCAGCGACCCATCCTGCTCGCCCGCATTGGGTGAAATCGCCAGCAGTGTCGGTGAGCCTTCTTCAATGTCTATCGCCTGTACCAGCGATGCTACTTCGCCATCGGTATCGGCTGTCGCAGTGGCAAAGCCCACCGGCGCGCTTGACAGAATCGTGATCTGCACCTGCGCGGTTGTCGGGCTGGTCACGGTGAGCTTATCGACATTCACGCCGCCGCCAAAGCTTAGCGTCGTCTCGCCTTGCAGCCAATGTGTACCCACGCCTACAACATTCAGCGTCACGGTCTGCAGTTGCGCAACCACCGGAACGCCGGTCGGAGCGCCGCCGTTATTGCAATTGAAGCCTGCAACGTTGTTGGTGAAGTTGGTCGGGCAAACAAAGTTAGGCTCCACGCTCACAATCGATGCGCCGCCCGGCGTCACGCTGAATCCGGTGCCGCTGTCAATCTCGGAGCCGGTGATCATAATGACGCTGTTGCCGCCGACAGGAGCAGTGGGTGAAACAGAGATTGTCGCTGTCGCCGTTGTTGGGCTGGTGATATTCAGATCGGCGACGGTGACACCCGCGCCGAGAATCAGCTCAGAGGTTCCCTGCACCCAGTTCGTCAGTGAGCCTGTAATCGTTACATTCGCGGTCGAACTCTGCGCCGCACTGCCCGGAACAACGCTCACGATGCTCGGCGTCGCCGGATAGTCCACGCTGAAGCCAGTGAGCACCTGCTCTGATCCGGTATTCACATACGCGGTCTGATAGCCGGAAGGCGTCGGCGTCAATACACCGCTCAACAGATAGCTGGTGGTGATGTTGGCGACCAGGTCGGTGGCGCTGTTCACCGTCACCGAGTTCACGGTGATCTGCGGTCCAAACTGCACCTGTGTCGTGCTGCCGTTGAAGTGGGTATTCAGGCCGACAATCTCCACATTCATCGTCGTGCTCTTCGGCCCGTGATACGGAGAGATGCTGATAATCCCCACAGGAGTTGTCGTCACGTTGAAGTACGTGGTCACAATCTCGCCGCCGGTGGTGAATGTCACCAGTCGCGCTCCGGTCGCCGCGCCCGCGGTAATGTTGATCGTGCCGGTCGCGCCCACCTTGTTGTTCACTGTGAAGTTGCTCAGCGTAACGCCCTCGCCGGCAATCACCGGCAGCGTCGCAGTCTGCGAGAAGTGCGTAAACTGGCCGGTAAAGCTGACGCTGAAGCTGTTGGTGCCTGCTGCCGGAACCAGGCCGTTGGCCGGACTCATCGTCAGCGTCGGCGTATTGGCGCAGACGTTGATCGAAGAGCTGACAATCTGCCCGCCGGTGGACATATAGAAGCCATAAGTTCCCGGCGGCGTGTTCGTCGGCACAGAAACCGCAAGCTGCGCGCTGGCCGGTGAGATGATGGTGATCTCATTGAAGACTGGCGCCGGGACTGGCACTGGATAGAAGTTCGCCGTCGTCTGCGGCTGGTTCCAGATCGTATTGATGCCAGTGACTGTCAGCGTCAACTGACCGCCCTGCGGCACGCACGGAGGCGTCACGCCGGTAATCGCGGCGCTCGACGGCGTGACCGTAAAGGTGAACGGGAAAAGCGTCACACTGCCCGTAGGTCCGCTGAGTAGGTTCGCGGTAATGCTGCCGACGTTGGCTACAGAAGAGATCGTGATCGGGATCGTTACCTGATTCGGCGAGTTCACCACAATCGTTCCGGTCGAGATGTTGCCGTCAAAGTCGGCGGAGATCTGTCCGGCAACAAAGTTGGTGTACGCATTGCCGGTAATCACCACGTTGTACGACTGGCCCTGTACGCCGGAGCTTGGCGTAATGGAGAGTAGCGCGGGCGTGGCTCCGGTTATAGTGAACGCGTTGTTCAACCCGGTGATCTCCCCGCCGGTTGAGGCAACCACATTCTGCAGACCGAGAGGCGCGCCAGCTGGAACGGCCACTTCAGCCACGGCAACTGTCGGGCTGGTCACATTCACGTCGCCCACAATCGCGCCGCTGATAGTCACTTGCGTCGCATTCTGCAAGAAGTGCGTACCGGTCGCGGTCAGTGTTACCTGGCCGCTCCATCCCTGCGGCTCGTTGTTCGGGCTAACGCTCACGAGTGTGGCGTTATTCGGCCCAATCTGGAAGATCGGATTGCTCGACGGCGAGAGCACCGAGACATCGAACTCTCCGCCCGTCACCATCGTGATGGTGCGATAGCCGATCGGCGTCGTGTTGCTGATGGTAATATTTGCAATCGCGTCCGTTGCGTCAGTTATCGTCAGCGAATTGACCGTGACTCCGTCGCCAAAGTTGGCAAATGTAGTTCCCTGCAACCAGCTTGTTCCAGAGCCGGTCAACGCCACATTCAACGTCTGCCCCTGCGTTCCAAAGGCCGGTGAAACCGCGGTGATCTCGTGCTGGTTCGTCGGGTCGGCGATGATGAATGCCGACAGCAGGTCCGCGGTCTCCGTGCCGCCGCCTGAGAGTGGCGTACGAACAACAATATTGCGCGCGCCAAATTCCACGCCCGCGCCGCCGGTTATCTGCAACGTCGCATTGATCTGATTTGTAGACACCAATGTCTGCGAAGTAACCGCAATGTCCGCCGCGTATGTGTTGCTGGCCGTGTCGTAGAAATTGATTGTGGAAGAGGCGCTGAAGTGCGTCCACCCATTGCCGGTAATCACCACGTTGACGGCAGTACCCGCTGCGCCCGCGCCCGGTGAGACCACGGCCACCGCCGCAGCCGGAGGCGTCGCGGTTGCCGAGCCGGTCAGCGATGCTGTAACAGGCGAGCCATTCGGAGCCGAGTTCACAATACTCAATGAGCCGCTACGCGTTGCCGGCGTCACGCTGCTCGGCGTGAAATTCACGTAGATATTGCAAGTGGAATGCGCCGGAATGCCTCCCGTTGGGCAGTTGCTGTTGGCCGCATAGTCGCCCG
>CAZHKN010000017.1:33729-35946 GCA_964532725.1 uncultured Occallatibacter sp. | reverse complement strand
AATCTGAAGTGGGCATGGATGCAGGCGTTGCTAATTGAAACGCCGCTAGGAAAAACTTTCTTCAAGAGAAAGATTCGCGCAGCAGAAGTTGTGTGGGGCAGAGTTGTTTTTTGCATCGCTGTGAAATGAGCAATCCTTCTTCTAACTCGGATAGGGCACAGCAGCAGGCGATTCTCGATGCCTTGCCGATGGCTGTGTTTCTGGAACGGAATGACCGGATTCTTTATGCCAATGCAGCGGCGCGCCTTTCTGTGGGCTGGCCCGAGGAGACGCCGTCCGAAGGCGCACCTTCTCTTCCGTTGGTCGTGAATTTGCTGCCGGGACTGGCCGACGCCAAAGACAAAGTAACACTTGGCAAGCCGCAGGGCTACTTCCGTAGTGAGCTGTTGCCGGCGATGGCTGGGCTAAGGCGCGTTGAAGGTACCTATCGCAGGCTGGCAGCGGGCAGCGATGAAGCGGTTATCGTCCTTTTCCCCGAAGGCGGCGAAGCGGCGCCGATGCCGCAGTCAGTTGAAGAGCTGTTGCTCAGCATTCCCGAGGCGCTGTCCATCGTGCGCGACGACAAGGTGCTCTTTGTCAATCCTGCATTCTCGCGACTCTTTGGCTATACGGCGGAAGAGGCGGAAGGGGCCAATATCATCGATCTGATTGTTCCGGCGACTCGGCGGCATGAGAGCGATCTTGTTCCCCAAACGGTTGCCGAGCAAGGCCGCGCCCTGATTGAGACAGTGCGCAAAACCAAGGCCGGTGAACTGCTAGATGTTTCGATGCTGGCTGGACCGCTGATCGTCAATGGAGCCGCCGCGGGCCTGGTAGTCAACTACAGGGATATTGGAGAACGGAAGCGCGCTGAAGACAAGATGCATTTCGATGCGCTGCATGACCCACTGACAGGACTGGCGAACCGTTCTCTTTTCCAGGACCGGCTGGCGCTGGCGTTGAGCCGCCGAGAGCGTCTGCGCGGCCAAACCTGCGGCGTCTTGTTCCTGGATATGGATCGCTTCAAGGAAGTGAATGACACGCTGGGCCACGCTGTTGGCGACATGCTCTTGAAAGAGGTGGCGACAAGGCTTGCGCGCAGCGTTCGCCCGCAGGATACTGCGGCCCGGCTGGGCGGCGATGAGTTCGCCATTTTGGCTGAAAATATTCAGAACCCCGGCGACCTGCAGAGCGTGGCTAACCGCGTGGCCCGCGAGCTAGAGCAGCCCTTCACCATTCACGGACATACGATTCTGGCTCCCACCAGCATTGGGGCGGCCATTGCCAGTGCCGGCCATCAGGCTCCAGAGGCATTGATTCACGATGCGGATTTTGCGATGTATCGCGCCAAGCGGGCGGGCGGCGCGCGCATTGAGCTTTTTGACAAGAGACTCGAGATTGAGGTAGCCAACCGCAAGGAGCGCGAAGAGGATTTGCGCCGCGCGCTCAGCCACAGCGAGGTCGAGCTCTGGTATCAACCCATCTACAGGCTGGAAAACGGCAAGCTGGAAGGCTTTGAGTCGCAATTGCGCTGGCGTCGAGCGGATGGATTTCTGGACGGCTTCTCCGAGTTGGGCTATCTGGACGAAGATGCTGAGATCTCTGCATTGATAGGCCGGGAGACGAGACGGGCGGCCTGTCTCCAGTTAAGCGCCTGGGCGGAGATGATTCCGCTAGCCGATCTGACGCTGGCGATCAACGTGAACGCCCGTCAGTTTTACAACCCCAGCTTCGTTGAGCAGTTGAGCCGAGCGCTCGAAGAGACTGGAGCCAGCCCTGCCCTGCTGCTGCTGGAGATTTCAGAGAGTACGTTGAACGAGAGGCCGGACACGGCGCGAGCAATCCTGAAGAGAATTGCCAGCGAAAACCTGCATGTGGCGGTGGACCATTTTGGTTCGAGCCTTGCACCCATCAATCATTTGGTGCGGCTGCCCATTGACGCAGTCAAGCTGGACCCCAAATTAGCCGCGACCTCCGGCAACTCCAAGCGGCAGGCAGCGATCCTCGAATCGCTGATTCAACTCGGCCACTCGCTGGGAGTACTGGTGGTGGCAGAGGGAATTGCAAGCCAGCAACAGCTCGACCTGCTGCGCGGCATGGGCTGCGAACTGGGGCAGGGGGAGTTCCTCTCGGAAGCTGTTGATGCCCAAAACGCGCAGCGCCTAGCAGAGTCGGGGGGGGGGGGGCGTAAACCAAAGGGGGGAAGGGGGGAAAGAACCAGCGCGCCAGGCCAATAGG
>CAZHKN010000017.1:0-33719 GCA_964532725.1 uncultured Occallatibacter sp. | reverse complement strand
AGAGTCGGGCGCATGGAGCATTCAACCATTGGCGTAACGGCTGAATGCTCCATGCGCGCAAGTCAATTCGGATTTTTTCCTAATCCGAAGATCTTTTGCAGAACATTGCGATGATCGGCAGGATGGTCGCAGGTTTCCGTTGGCGCCGTGCCCGCTAGAAAGGCCGCTTGGTAAGAGTCCGGGCAGGCGGCATCGCTGAGCAGGTTAGATACCTGGTCGATCTGCTCCACGTCCACGCCATCTGGCGCGGTAAAAGTATTTGTATCGGAGTACTGCGGCAACTGGACAGCGTGTTTCATGAACTCGGCCCAGATGGGTCCGGCAGCGTCCGCACCTTCAATCTTGATATCGGTGTAGTCGTCGTTGCCTACCCAGACAACGCACAACAGATTGCTGGTGAAGCCGGCAAACCACGCATCGTGGTCGGTTCCGGTCTTGCCCGCGGCCGGCGCGGTGAAGCCCATGTTGCGCACACCTGCGCCGGTGCCCTTGCCGCGCAGCACATTCTCCATCATGTTGAGGGTCAAATAGGCCACGCGCGGGTCCAGTACCTGCTTTGTAG
Source organism: uncultured Occallatibacter sp. (assembly GCA_964532725.1). Classification (GTDB taxonomy): domain Bacteria; phylum Acidobacteriota; class Terriglobia; order Terriglobales; family Acidobacteriaceae; genus Telmatobacter. The sequence continues at coordinate 33,157 of CAZHKN010000017.1, read as the reverse complement.
TTGGCTCAAAATCGGTGACCACGTCGCCATTGGCCGCGCGTACGCTGGCCAGCATCCAGGGATCGATATGCAGCCCCTTGTTGGCGAAGACCGTATACGCGCCGGCCATATCCAGCGGTGTCGCGTCATATGATCCTATGGCCATAGATGGCGTCCCGCGCGCGCTCTTGACGCCCGCGTCGCGGGCCAGCGCCGCCACGCGATCAAAACCCACAAGTGAGGCTAAGCCGATAGTGGCGTTGTTGAGCGAGCGCATCAGGGCGTAGTGCGCCGTCACCTGGTCGTGATACTCGCCTCCAAAGTTGCGCGGTGTATACTCCTGGCCACCCACGTCATAGGTGGTCTGCTGATCATTGAGCATGGTAACAGGCGAAAAGAGCTTGTCCTGGCCAGGCAGCATGGTTCCATCCACTGTCGTAGTAAAGGCCGAGGCATAGACGAAGGGCTTGAAGATCGATCCGGTGGGCCGCTTGGCTACGGCATGATTCAACTGCGAGGTCCCATAGCTGCGTCCTCCTACCAGGGCCAACACCTGGCCTGTATGCGGATCAAGCGCAACCAGCGCCATCTGCGGGTACGGATAGGTCTCGCCCGGTTTATGATGCCTGTGCAACCGGTCCACGCGCGCGTCGATCATGTGAGTCTCGGCGTCCACCGCTTGCGTTGCCAGGCGCTGTAAATCCGGATCGAGCGATGTGTAAATGCGCAAGCCCTCGCGGTTGAAGTCGCGCTCACCGAGCTTCTGCGTCAACTGTTCGTGGACGAGATCCACAAAGTACGGCGCCTCGCTGGCATCCACGCTCTGTGGAGCCAGATGCAGCGCTTCGTTCTTTGCCGCTTCTGCCTGTTCGTGGGTAATTGCGCCGGTTTCCACCATCGAATCCAGAACCAGATTGCGCCGCTCAATTACCTGATGCGGGTGGCGGAATGGATTGAAGTAATTGGGCCGCTGAATAATGCCGGCGAGCAGCGCGCATTCTGCCAGATCCAGCTTCTGCACATCCTTGCCAAAATAGGCCTGCGCAGCTTCGCCGAAGCCATCAATCGCAAAGCTGCCGCGCTGGCCGAGATTGATCTGGTTCGCGTACATCTCGAAGATCTGCTGTTTATTGAAGCGATGCTCGAGCTGGAAGGTGATGACGATTTGCGTAAGTTTGTACTTGATCGATCCGTTGTCCGCGAGGAAGAGCAGTTTCGCCAATTGCATGGACAGCGTGGATGCGCCGCCGCGATGCTTGCGGTCTCCGATCACGTCATGCCAGGCCCAGCCCATCATGCTCATGTAGTTGACGCCGCTGTGCTCGAAGAACTTGCGGTCTTCAATGGCCAGAACAGCCTGTACGATATGTGGCGGAATTTCGTCGTATTTGAGCAGCCGTCGCTTGGTGCGATTGACGTCATCACTAAGACCGGTAATCAACTGCGGCTCCAGCTCATAGCTGGAGAGCGGCTGCCCGTGATCGTCACTGATCGACGCAACCTGCCCGCCGCTGACGTGAATCGTTGCGCTATCCTGCGCGTGAAATGACTGCGGCCCCGGATGCACGGTGATGGACTGCCCGCCTTCCGCATACGTGCCCAGTTGCGAGGCCTGTGCAGAGCCATCAGTGGTGTAGCCGGCCTCATTCAGTTCATTGGCCAGCAGGCGCACGGTGAGCTTTTGACCAGGGCGCACCTCGCGCGGCGCGGCGTAGATTTTGGCCGTAGTGGCAAAGATGGGCTGCTTGAGCCGTTCATCCACCACCTTGCCTTCCCGAATATAGAACCATGTGAAGACGCAAAAGCCAACCACTACGGCAACAATGATCGCCGACAGCGTTCCGCGCACCAGCAAAGATACCCATGCCTGCTTGCCTACGGGACTTGCCAGCTTGATCTTCAACGCCATGGATGCTCCTTGAGTGCAGCTACTAGCTATCAGCTTTTAGCCTCTAGCTTCTTCCCAATGCTCGAACTATGCGGGTGTGAAACAAATCCTGCTCATGCTACCCAGAAAAGCTAGGAGCTAAGAGCTGAGAGCTGCTTTACCAGCGCAACCACGTCGCCAAGGTCGACATCTACACTGGAGGCCTTCGCGCGCGTCACCAGTTCCACTTGTCCGGTGGCAATTTTCTTGCCTACGTTAATGCGATAGGGAATCCCGATCAGATCAGCGTCTTTGAATTTGACTCCGGCGCGTTCATCCCGGTCATCGAGCAGCACATCGAGTCCCGTCGCTTCCAACTCAGTGGCCAATTTTTCGCCTGCTTCAATCAGCGTTGCGTCCGAGATATTGGTAACCGTGACGACGACAGTGAAAGGCGCAATCGAGGCTGGCAGGCAGAAACCGTTGGCATCATGCGACTGCTCAATCGCTGAAGTCAGGATGCGCTCAATACCGATGCCATAGCTGCCCATGATCGGCGCGACTTCCTTGCCGTTGGGGTCAAGCACCCGCGCGCCCATTGATTCGGAGTACTTATAGCCGAGCTTGAAGATGTGGCCGATCTCGACCGCCTTGCCTACAACCAGCTTGCCGGAGCAGTGCTCGACTGGGCAGGCTTCGCCTTCATTCACCGTGCGAATATCCGCAGCGATGGTCCAAGTGAAATCGCGCTCCGGCACTACGTTGCGCAGGTGATAGTCGAGCTTGTTGGCGCCGGCGACAAGATTCTTGCGGCCTTCGAGAGACTTGTCTACTACAACAGTCAGGCCTGCTTCCAGCGGCTTGGCGTCGTGCGTCAATCCAACCGGACCAAGGAAGCCGGCCGGGCCATTGAGATATTGAGCCAGTTCCTCGGCCTGCATCGTGCGCAGCTCCGCTCCGCCAACAGCACCCAGCAGCTTGGTCTCGTTAACCTGATGATCGCCGCGCAAAAATGCAGCCACGCCATGCCATGTATCCGGCTTTCCGGCGGAACCGCGCTTCATCGCCATGTAGGCAACGCACTTGATGTCCGAGGCTGGTGAGATTTTGAAGAACTCGGCAACATCGCTGATCGCCGCGCAGCCAGGCGTGTGGACTAACTCGGGTGTTCCATCACCCGTGGCTTCCATTTCAACAATCGGATCAAGGCGCGAGATCGCCTTCTCTGTATTGGCCGCGTAGCCGCAGACCGGGCAGCTTGCAATCAGATCCTCACCGGCATCGGTGTAGACCATGAACTCCTGCGATTGCGATCCGCCCATTGAGCCGGAGTCCGCCTCGACGGCGACAAATTTCAATCCACAGCGGGTAAATATCTTGCGATACACGGCGTCATGCAGATCGAAGCTTTTGTCCAACCCCGCCTTGTCAATGTCAAAGGAGTAGCTGTCCTTCATCGTGAACTGACGCACGCGCAGCAGGCCCGACTTAGGGCGCGGCTCGTCGCGAAACTTCGTCTGGATCTGATACCAGATCTGCGGCAACTGCTTGTAGCTGCGCAACTCGTTGCGCGCAATCGAGGTCATGATCTCTTCGTGCGTCATGCCCAGGCACAGCTCCGCACCCTTGCGGTCCTTGAGCCGGAACATGTTGTCGCCCATGCCCGTCCAGCGGCCGCTCTCGACCCACGGCTCCTTGGGCAAGAGCGCGGGCAGGTAAAACTCCTGGCCGATCTGGTCCATCTCCTCACGCACAATGCCGATGATCTTGTTGATCGATCGCTGGCCGAGAAACAGGTAGTTGTAGATGCCCGCGCCGAGCTGGCGAATATAGCCCGCGCGGATGAGAAAACGGTGGCTGGCCACTTCGGCGTCTGCCGGGGCCTCGCGAAGAGTGGGGACAAAGAGCCTGGACCAGCGATGCATATCGATGAATAAGAACTTTCCCGCCTGTCAACCGGCGTAGTGCTTTCTACGGCTCCTTTATTCTAAATGTTCCGGGAGTGGGGGGGCGTTGGTAGCAGAGGAAGAGGCTATCCGGCGCTGAAAACGCTGAAGGCATCGCGGCTGGCGTGAATGACACGAAGAATCCGTATCTCTCCTGGCTTGACGCTATAGAAGATCAAGTGATTGCTCACAGGGAAGCTGCGAAGGGTGCTGCGATGTTCTGATTCCTGACTTGCCCCAATGTAAGGGAATTTTGAAAGTAACCCGAATTTGCCTGTAATTGCATTGATAGTGCGAGTTGCCAAGTCGACGCTGCCGCTTTCACGAGCAAGATAGAACCAGATGGAGTCGAGGTCGGCTCTTGCCTGAGGTGCAAGGCGGACGCGCATTATTGTCCGGTTAGCCGGGTCATGCCGCGCCGTTGAACGGACTGTGTCAGTTCGTGAATAGTATCGAGTGTATAGCTCTCACCCTCGCCTGCATCCAGGGATTGTTCGGCAAGGTCAAGGGAAGAAAGCAACTCAATGCGAGCACGTTCCCGCTTTTCCCACAGTGCAAGAGCTTGACGCACGGCCTCTTCGGAGTTGCGGAAGCGCCCCTCCTGGATGCCCATGTCAACAAAGGAACTTTGCTCGGGTGTCAGTTCTACCTGCATGTACCAAGCGTAGGACTCGAAGAGAGCACTGTCAACATCAAATGTTCCGGGATGCACCCTGTTTTAGGGAGTTCCGGACAGCAACTCCCTATGCGAAACTTGTACCATGGACCCGCGACATATTCCGTGGCATCTGGTGATGCCGCTTGCTCTCAAGCTTTTGGCGAAGTTCGGACTCATTCCGGGCGCTGCCGCAGGGTATGGAGTGAAGAAGCTTTACCAGAAGTGGAGGCAGAACAGGGCTTTCGTGGGTTGGCCGTCTACAGAAGCAAGGGTCCAGTTTGCGAAAGTGCATAGCGAGGGTCCGCGGCAATTCTGGGCCGAGTTGACCTACACATATTTTGTTGAAGAGTATCGTATGGGGACGCATCTCCATCGATTCCGCAAGGAATCTGAAGCAGATGAGTTTGTCAGCCAGATCAAAGACAAGCGGCTTCAGGCGCGGTATAACCCAGCCAAGCCGGATGAATCCGTGATTCTCAATCGGGACATCGAGATGGTCGCGTTGCTGTTCCCGCAGGCTCGCTGACAGAAGCAAGCTCCCGCCGGGTCTGCCCTGTAATCAAGGAATCTGTCTACCCAGCCCTCTGGTGATTTATCCTCTTCAAGTGACTTCTTCCCGCCGCATTGGCCAACTGCGCCGCCGCATGACACGCGCTGGTATTCCGGGCCTGCTGGTTACCCATCTTCCCGACCTGCGCTACCTTTCTGGATTTACCGGATCGAGCGCCGCATTGGCCGTGACCAGGCGTGCGGCGCGGCTGTTTACCGATGGCCGCTATATTGCGCAGGCCGCCGAAGAAGTGCAGGCCGCGCAAGTGGAGATCGTAGCCAGTTCACCGGCGATTGCTGCGGTGCAATGGATGGCTGCGCAGCCGGGCGTTGATTTTGCAGGCTTTGATCCGGCGCAAACCAGCGTCGCTGCGCTCTCGCGCTGGAAAGCAGCACTGCCCGCCAAGCTGCGCAAGAACTTTCTCTCTGCGCTGGCCGCACCGCTGGTAGAGCCGCTGCGCATGCAAAAAGATGCGGACGAGCTGGCGATCATCAGAGAGGCAGCTCTGCTCGGCTGCAAGCTCTTTGACCACATGCTGGGCTTCATCCGTCCTGGCCTCCGCGAGATTGAAATTGCCGCGGAACTGGAGCATCAGGCGCGGCTCTGGGGCGCGGAGGGAATGAGCTTTGAGACCATCGTAGCCTCAGGGACGCGTTCTGCGCTGCCGCATGGGCGGGCAACCGGCGCACAGTTGCCGCGCAGAGGCTTTCTGACCCTCGACTTCGGTGTTATTCTCAAGGGTTACTGCTCGGATATGACCCGGACGGTTTATCTGGGCCAACCGAAGCCAAATGAGCGGGCGGCGTATGAGGCTGTTTTTGAAGCGCAGCAGGCTGCGGTGGCAGCAGTGGCGCCGGGAGCAAGTTGCGGTGATGTGGACGAGGCGGCGCGCAGTGTCTTGCGCAACGCCGGTTTAGCGGAGGCTTTTTCCCACTCCACAGGCCACGGCGTCGGCCTGGAGATTCACGAGCCGCCGCGCATAGGTGCAGGCCAGAGTTTTCGGCTGCTCGAAGGCATGGTGATTACAATTGAGCCGGGAGTTTATCTGGAGGGGCAGTTCGGCATCCGGATTGAGGATATGGTTGCGGTTACAGCCAATGGCGGCCAGGTGTTGACACCCTCGCCCAAGGCCCTGATTGAGCTGTGAGATGTATTGAACCACTTCAGGTTTTGCCTTGGTAAAGAGTAATTTTCCCGAACCGTGTACTGGAGAATAAGGAACGAATGAACCCTCAAGATTTCAAGGATCTGAAGCAACTGATAGAGTTCCTCAAAGAACATCAGATTGCTGAGTTCGATTTGGACCGGGGCGAGTTGAAGCTCCGCCTCAAGTTTCAGCAGGCTCCCGCTGCCGGGCTTTCCGATCTGGCGCGATTAATGGCCTCCGCGCCTGCTGCACCAGCTTCCGCTGCGCCGGCGCATATACCTTCAGCCCCTGCCGCTCCTGCCGCCGATCCCGATGCCGGCCTGCACATTGTCAAGTCTCCCATCGTCGGCACGTTTTACGGCTCCCCTTCTCCCGGCTCCGCGCCCTTTGTTGCAATAGGTGAGCATGTGGACAAGGGTCAAGTCATCTGCATCGTCGAAGCCATGAAGCTGATGAACGAGATTGAAGCCGATGCCGCAGGCGAAGTCGTCAAGTGCTACGTCTCCAATGGCCAGCCCATCGAATTTGGGCAGCCCCTCTTTGCCATCCGGATGAATTAAGGAAGAGAGCGGGCCATTCCCCGGCGCCGCTCAAAGGGTCTTGAATGTTTCGTAAGGTACTGGTTGCCAATCGTGGCGAAATTGCTCTACGCGTCTTGAATGCCTGCCGCGAACTCGGTATTCGCACGGTTGCCGTTTACAGCGAGGCTGACCGCAACTCGCTGCACGTCCGCTTTGCCGATGAGGCCATCTGCATCGGCCCTCCTCGGCCAGCGGAGAGCTATCTCAATGTGCCGGCGGTTATTTCCGCCGCTGAGATCGCCGATGTGGACGCAATTCATCCCGGCTATGGCCTCTTGAGTGAGAACGCCAACTTCGCCGAAGTCTGCCGAGCATCGAATATCAAGTTCATCGGACCACCGCCTGAAGTTACCCGTCTGATGGGCGAGAAGGAAAAAGCTCGCCAGGCGATGAAAAAGGCCAAAGTGCCCATTCTGCCCGGTTCCGACGGCATCATCGCCGATATAGAAGACGCACAGCACTGGGCCAGGAAGGTCGGCTTCCCGGTAATCTTGAAAGCCAAGGCCGGCGGTGGCGGGCGCGGTATGCGCATTGTTCGCACCGTCGAGGAATTGCCCAATCTTTATCACGCCGCGCACACCGAGGCAGCCAACGCCTTCGGCAATGGCGAGCTGTACATGGAGAAGTTCATCGAGCGCCCGCGTCATATTGAGTTCCAGGTGCTGGCCGATGAGCACGGCAATGTGGCCACGCTCTTTGAGCGTGAGTGCTCCATTCAGCGCCGCCACCAAAAACTGATTGAAGAAGCGCCCAGCCTTCAGGTCTCGCCGGAACTGCGCAAAGAGATCGACGCCACGCTACGCCGCTGCCTGTCCGAGATTGGCTACCAGAACGCCGGGACGATTGAGTTCCTGATGGATGAAGACCGCCAGCTCTACTTCATCGAGATGAACACGCGCATCCAGGTTGAGCACCCGGTTACTGAAGCGATCACGGGAATTGACTTAGTCAAGGCCCAGTTGCGCATTGCTGCTGGTGAACGGCTCGATGCAATTCTGCCCAAGAAGATCGAGATGCGCGGCCACGCAATCGAGTGCCGCATCAACGCCGAACACCCGGAAAAATTCACTCCGTCGGCAGGAAAAATCACCGCCTTCAATGTTCCCGGCGGCAACGGCGTGCGCGTGGATACGGTGCAATATGCCGAGGGAGTTGTGCCACCCTATTACGATTCTCTGATTGCGAAGCTGATCGTACATGGCGTAGACCGCGCCGAAGCTATCGCCAAGATGGAGCGCGCGCTGAGCCAGTTCATCGTGCAGGGAATCGATACTTCGATTCCGCTGCACCAGGCCATTTTTCAGGATGAGGGCTTTCGCGCGGGCGAGTTCGATACCAAATTCATGGAGCGGTTTTTAGCGGCGAAAGCCGAAGCTGCGAAGTAAGCCAACATAGACCCGACCTATAAATTTTGGATTTAGGGGTTGGGTGCCCGCAGATCGGGACTCTAGCGTTGTTTTGGTTTCAGAATCCAACTCAAGCAAGAGCGTCTTTAGACGATCCCAGTATGGCTCAAATTCTTCCGGCATGATTGCTTCTTTGAGAAATGCTGGTCGTTCTATATCGTAATAATATGAAAATGATTGCATGCTGCCTTCGAGAATTGCTCTTGGAAGGTTGTGAAGATGATCCGCCTCATGGGCGCATTCTTGGTGTCTTCCCGACCAACCGAATGCTCGAATGCGTAGTAATCCTCTACCGAGAATTTCCAACAAGATTTTCTTTACTTCCTCGCGTTCTTTCATAGTGTCCTCTCGATGTATCGGCGATGATCCTGGTGGTTCTGATGCCCTCGCATTTGGGGACCTGGGTTGGCAGTTACAAATCCCGCCAGTTTGCCCCAAACGCAATATCGGCGACCAGCGGCACCTTGAGCCGGACCACGTTCTCCATCTCCGTGCGCACTAATTCTTCCACCTCAGCGGCCTCATCCGCCGGAACCTCAAACAACAGCTCGTCATGCACCTGCAAAACCATCCGCGTTTTCATCTTGCGCTCGGCGAGCTTGCGATCAAGAGAAATCATTGCCAGCTTGATCAAATCAGCGGCCGTGCCTTGCAGCGGCGTGTTGATCGCCGTGCGCTCGGCAAAGCCTCTCTGATTGGGATTTCGGCTTTCAATGTCAGGGATGGGCCGCAAGCGGCCAAAGAGCGTGCGCACACTGCCTGTCTTGCGCGTCTCTTCGAGCGTCTTCTCGATAAAATTCTGCACGCCCGCATAGCGCGCAAAATATCGCTCGATATACGCCTTTGCTTCGCTCTGCGGAATGCCCAATTGCGTCGCGAGACCGAAGGCTGAGATGCCGTAGACGATGCCGAAGTTGACTGCCTTGGCGCGCCCGCGCGTCTCCTTGTCCATTGCCTCAGGAGAGACACCGAAGACCTCGCTGGCAGTGAGGGTATGTATGTCCTCGTTGTTCGCGTAAGCTCGCACCAGCAACGGATCTTCGCTGAAGTGCGCCAGCAGGCGCAACTCAATCTGCGAGTAATCTGCCGAGAGCAGTTGCGTTCCCGGAGCGGAGATAAATGCCGCGCGAATCTCGCGGCCCAACTCAGTGCGGATGGGAATATTCTGCAAATTCGGATTGACCGATGAGAGCCGGCCCGTTGCCGCAACCGCCGCCTGAAATGTTGTATGCACGCGCGAGTCACTGTCAGCCAGCAACGGCAGCGCATCCACATAGTTCGACTTCAATTTCGATAAGTGACGGAACTCCAGCACTAACTTGGGTACTTCATTTTTTTCGGCCAACTGCTCCAGCACATCCTGCGCAGTCGAGAGCGCCTTGCCTTTGCCGCGGCTGGCCGGGGCGGGCAGGCCCATGTGCGTAAACAGCACCTCGCCCAGTTGCTTGGGCGAGTTGATATTGAAGCGCCTTCCGGCAAGCTCAAAGATGCGCTCGCCGACGCGCTCCAACTCAACGGCAAATCGCTTTGAAAGCCCGTCGAGCACGCCAATATCAATGCGCACCCCGGCCTTTTCCATGCCAAAGAGCACCGGAACCAACGGCAAATCAATCTCTCTATAAACGCGGTCTACTTGAGCTTTCTCAACCTCAGCGCGTAACGCGGACACAATCGTATGAATTGCCACCGCGCCGGCCGCAAGTGAAGACGGAGCCGCTTGCCCGGCGCGCGCTGCTACATCGGCCAGCGATTGCGTGGCATGAGTGGGATTGAGCGCGTACGAAAGCAGCATCGTGTCTTCCACCGCGCCGCGCAAGGTTATTCCCTGCGCAGTAAAGAGATGAAGCGCTGCCTTCCAGTCATGTGTCTGCTTCGGCACCGCCGCATCTTCGAGCAGTGCGCGGAGCGGCGTAGACAACGGGAGTTTCAGAGCGATTGCAGGATCAGCGCAAACTCCCACACTAAAGCTGGCCTGCTTCTCCGCAGCTTCCATCGCACCCAGCAGCGACATTGTCTGCTGGGCCTCCGGCTCTGCATCGGCCTCAACCGGTACAGGTGCGGTGGTATCGAGTGCGAAGGCGAAGCCAGTCTCGCGTGCGGCTTTGTAAAACGCAGTTGCTTGCTCATCCGTAGGTTCATCCAGGAACTCTACCGCAGGGCCGCCCTCCGCAGGAGTAAGCTCCTTTAGCATCGAAGTGAACTCAAGCTCTGTAAATAACTCACGGCAGGCGTCCATATCCGGAGCCTGCGTTTGCATCGCGTTCAAATCAAGATCAAGCGGCACCCGGCAATCGATGGTGACAAGTTCCTTGGATAAGAGAACAGCATCGCGATTCTGCTCCAGCGATTCGCGATAACTTTTGCGCTTGACCTCGGCGGCGCGGTCGAGCACCGCTTCCACCGAGCCGAATTCCAGAATCAGATCGACGCTGCCTTTGTCGCCGATCCCCGGCGCTCCGGGAATGTTATCCACCGCATCGCCGCGCAGCGCCATGACATCCACAACCTTTTCGGGCGGCACACCGAGCACCTCGGTGACCTTGGCCGGGTCGAGAATCAGGTTGTCTTTTTGCGGATTCAGAATCTTAACCTGCGGCGTCACCAACTGCATCATGTCCTTATCGCCGGAGACGATGAAGACCTCATGCTGCTGTTCGGCGGCCTGGCGCGCCAGCGTACCGATCACGTCGTCGGCTTCAAAGCCCACCGCTTCAAGAATCGGAATACGCAGCGCCTCAAGAACGCGCCGGATATAAGGAATCTGGCGGCGCAAATCCTCGGGCATCGCCTCGCGGTTGGCCTTGTAGCCCTCGTAGCTGACCTCATCGAAGCTCTGCGTCTTGCTATTCCACTTGCGCAGCGGACCCATTGTGCGCGCCCGCTCGTCGCGGAAGACCTCGCCGCTCATATCGAAGACCGCGGCAAAGTACTGCGGCTGAAAATCCTGGCGCAGCTTCTTGACCATGTTGGCGAAGACGTAAATCGCCGCCGTAGGCAGGCCGGAGCGAGTAGACATGGGGCGCGAGCGCTGCATCGCGTGATAGGCGCGGAAGATGAACGCCATCGTGTCCAGCAGAAAGACGGGCGGTTTGGCTTGGTCAGGCACGGCTACGAGTTTATCAGGGATCTGAGCGTAAGTCGTAGTGCCAGCTTTCAAACCGCATCCGCCACGCCGGTTTCAATGCTTTTGCTGGACAGAGACCGGCCCACTCTGAGCTTGGCTACTCTCAGCGGGAGGATCCCTGGCTAGCAGCACGTACAGGTCCGTTTCCGGTCCCTCGCTCTTCTCGATTCTCCATCCCGGCGTGCGTTCAAGCAAGTAGGCTAAAGGCCAGTCTTGGCGGCAGAGCACGTGGTCGAAGCGGTACTTGTCCAGAAGCTTTAGCGGTTCCGCGAAATGCAGAATATCCAGATAATCCTTCAATACGCCGTGGTGCTCAAACGTGTCCCAGCGAGTATCGACAAAAGTGGGCTTGGCGTTGAAGTCCATCATGCCACCTATCGAATCTTGATCGAAGACTCGCCAGGAAGGTTGAACGGAGGCGATCAACTGGAGAGGATAGTCCTCGGCCAGGTTTTTCTTGAGCGAAGCTTCGGAGGGTAGGAAATACACGAAAACGCCAACAGCTCCGGCTATCAGCAAGGCATTCATCCACGGAATTGTCTTTTCATCTTGTTTGGCACAGAAACAGCGCGCTACGTCCGCGGCAATCATCGGAATTGTAACTACGCTCGCGAGGAAAGTAAAACGCACATGCCCGAATGCCCAGAACCATGCAAAAAAGAGAAACATCAGCTCGTAGACCTTCCACTTTCGCGCGTTGATGCAATTGGTAACGATGATAAGAAAAATTGCGGTAAGCGCCCCCATTCCGGTCAGCGAAGTGAGGTTTAAAGGTTTCCATTCTTGCACATTGGCGGTCATCAGCTTTTGGTTGAACATCAGATCGAACGGATTCCAGATCAGCCTCCAGCCATAGGGATTTATGAATAGCGCAGCCACACTGGCAACGAGTACTTTGACCAGGCGGTTACGTATTTTGCTCGAAAAAGCGTCCTGAGCAAAGGCGCCCATCTTGAAGGGGAACAGCCCGCCCAGAATATATATGCAAAACAAGGCCAGGCCGACCACCCAGCTCCCATGCAGATTAATCCATACACAAAACAGCGGAGGAAGAAACCAGAGCAAACCCGTTCTGCCCCGCTCCGCGGCCTCCAGGATCGCCATTTCCGCCGACATCGCAAGGTAAGCGATCATGATCGTGCGCGGGCCAGAGTTGGGAGTCATCAACAAATACCCGAGCACGGCCATCCAAAATGCCGCGCCCCAATGCTGCGCCTTCCAATAGCTTCTCCAGTAGACGATGATGAGATTGGCGCATAAGCCAAGTATCGAAATAAGATAGATGCCGGTTAATCCGAGCGATCGGTAGCCGGCCCAAAACGGCATTTCAGCAAGCCATTCGGGGTTGACCCAGCGCTCTCCGGCAACTGAAAAAGAATAAGGTTCTACGGTTATAAAGTGATGGGTCTCAGATAAAATGCGCGCATCCGCGAGATGCCACCAAATATCCGGCTCCTTCAACAGCTCTGCCGGCCGGCGTAAATGGCCAGACACTAACAGAACCAAAAACGTCAGCATAGCCATGCAAATCATATGCCGCGAAAAAATACGGTTGAAGGCGCGGATCAGGAGATGTCTCTTAGCAACTTCCCGTGAACTGCTGATGGAAGAATTTAGCTTAACGTGCGCGTCACCCATGCCATTAAGATACACACAAATACTGCAGAATGCGGGTCGTTGACAGCAGAAAATTTCGCCGCCGTGGTCAGCTGTGAGTGGCGCTCCAGAACAGCATTCAACTGAATACAGTATTTCTGTTTCTACTTGGGCGGACTATAGCATTGCTCCCCAGATTCAGGATATAAACATGCAGTCGCCATAGCTGAAAAACCGGTATTTCTGCTCAACAGCATGACAGTAGGCAGCTAGAACCGGTTCGCGTCCGGCAAAGGCGCTCACCAGCATCAGCAAACTCGATTGCGGCAGATGAAAGTTGGTGAGCAGCGCGCCGACTAGCCGGAATTGAAATCCTGGCGAGATGAAGATCTGTGTTTCACCGGAGTGGTCTTGCAGAGGGCAGCCTTTTGCCTGTTGTGCACAATGTTCGAGGGTGCGTACGACTGTCGTGCCGGCGGCGACAATGCGGCGGCCCTCGCTGACGGCTCGATTGATTGCCTCAGCCGTTTCCGCGCTCAGCGTGTATCGTTCGCGATGCAGCCTTACCTCTGCCAGGCTTTCCACGCGCAGCGGCGCGAAGGTTCCCAGGCCGACGTGTAGCGTGATACGTGCGATCTCCACTTCGCGTGCGGTGATCGCATCCAGTATCTCCGGCGTAAAGTGCAAGCCTGCGGTCGGCGCCGCCACCGAGCCTCGGTCGCGGGAGAAAACTGTCTGGTAGCGTTCGCGATCTGTCTCCGCATCCTCGCGGTGAATGTACGGGGGAAGCGGCATGTGACCGATGAGATCAATGGCCGCAAAGAAATCTGCAACAGGGGTGAACTCAATCAGCCGCTCGCCGAATTCTCCGCGATCCAGTACTTCAGCTTCCAGTTCGATTGCTCCAGCGGAAGAAGAAAAAGTCAGCCGCTCCCCGACAGCGACCCTTTTCCCTGGCTTTACGAGCGCGCGCCAACGATTTTCTCCGGCGGGTTCGGTAAGCAGGACTTCAATGAGCGCTGTAGATTCCTGCCGGTCGCGCACTGTTGTGCGGCGTGCGTAGAGCCGCGCGGGAATCACGCGGCTGTCGTTGAGGACCAGCAGATCGCCGGACCGAAGCAGTGATGGAAAGTCATAGAACTGCAAGTCTCGCAAGGCTCCCGAGGAACGGTCCATTGCCAGCATGCGGCTCAGTCCGCGCTGCTCGGGAGGCGACTGTGCAATCAACTCCGGGGGCAGATCAAAATCATAATCGGCGACGCGCTGGCCGGTCATCTCGCTTTCTCCGTCGGATTCGTAATCGGCATATCGGCCTTGCTGAAATGTGCCAATGCGCGCAGACGGGCGTTCTCGATATTCGCGTTCAGCTCTGCGCGTTTGGATTCGAATTCATCAGCGGCAAGATCGGCGGCAACATGCGTCCATTGCGCCCAACTGACGGCGATGCGCGTAAACGGTTTGGGAATCAGGAAGCGATCCCAGGAGCGCAAGACCCACGCCCGCTCCGGCTCCAGATGAAATGCGCCGATCGGCGCACCGGTCATCTGCGCCAGCTTGATGGGTCCCATCTTGGTTTGGTAGATCGGCCCGCGCGGCCCGTCAGCGGTAAAGATAGCAGTCCGGCCGTTGTCGAGGACGTGCTTGAGTCCCAGCAGTCCTTCGCGCCCGCCGCGTGAACTGGAACCGCGCACGGCACCGAAGCCGAAGAGGTTGAGGATGCGCGTAATCAGCTCGCCGTCAAAGCTGCGGCTGATGAGAATCGTCGCGAGAGAGTGACGAAAGTAGATTGTGCAGGGAAACACGCACTGATGCCAGAAGCAGTAAATCTCCGGCCCTGGTCTCTCGCCGAAGAGAACCGGCGTCACTCCATCCACCGCAATCACTTCAAAGCGCCAGGTGCGTCCGACGACCCACAATAGCGCCCAGACGATACGTGGAACAACCGCGAGCACGATGCGCTGTGTGAAGGTAAATCGAGGGCTGGCTTCCGTGGTCACTTTGTTGATTTTAGCGGAGTGACCCAAGCCGTCTCCCGCGCTGTTCTCACGGCGCGGGCCACCCCGAAGGCGGCCCCACCGCAGGTGGCTATGAACTATAGCGCAGCCAGCGCAGGATCTCTGGCAGCGTGGCGCGTTTTCCGTACATCAGAATTCCCACGCGATAGAGACGTGAGGAGAACCAGAGCACGGCCCAGACGCTGACGAGCATCAGTGCAATCGATGCCGCAAACTGCCAGGGCGGCACCGTCCCCAGGCCCATGCGCATCATCATCACGAAGGGCGCAGTGGGCGGAAACAACGAGGCGGCCACACCCCAAATAGAATTTGAGTCGCTGAGCAGCAACGGAACCAGCCCGAAGCTGAGCCACACTGGAGCGGCAGCCAGCGGCATATACATTTGCAGCTCCTGCGCAGTCTCGCAGGTTGCGGCCAGGCCTGAGAAGAGCGCGCTGTAGAGAAAGAATCCGAGAACAAAGTAAAGCGGGAAGAGCACCGCCTCCATCCACGACAAGTGCAGCGAGAATTGGCCAGCCAGCAACGGCCCAGCCAGCGTGGAGCCTGCCAGCAACGCCGCGGCCAGCACCCAGATGCCAATCTGCGTGAGGCCAACGGCACCCGCGCCGAGCAGCTTGCCGGTCAGCAGGTCGTCGGCGCGCGCCACTGCCAGCATGACTTCAAAGATGCGTGAGGTTTTTTCGTCAATGATGGACCGAGCCATGTTCAGGCCATAGAAGAGAGTGGTCATGGTGAGCAGAAAGGCCATGCCCATGCTCTTGTTCAGCGCGGCGCGGCCATTGGTCTTCGCCACATTGCCTTTGCTGTTGATCCGCTCAGTATCGATCACAACATCTTTGAGCAACGTGTCGGCATCGGATTGCTTCATGCCGCCGGCTATCAGCCGCTGATTCACCAGTCCCTGATTCAACGCGGTCTGCAGCTTGTCCTTGATTATCAGGTCGCTGGAGGATTGCGAGGTGTAAGTCGCGGAGGTAACTCCGGCGGGAGAGGTTTCAATATTGAGCAGCCCGTCGAGCGCCTTGCTTTGTACCCGCTCGAGCAGCGTCTCGCGATCCTGCGCGCCGGCAGGTGCAATCACGTCCACGATGAACTGCGCATCCCCATCATTGACCAGCGAACGGCGCACATCGTTGGCCAGTTCCGGGCTGGCTGCCGCAATTGCCAGATGCTTGCCGCCAATCGAGTGGGTCTCTGTCATCGAGCCTGCATAGATCATTCCGCCAAATACCAGCGGCAACAGGATCGTCGAAAGACGGAAGGAACGACCGCGCACCTGCTCCAGATACTCGCGCTTGGCAATCAGAATCATGTTACGCATCGGCTTTGCCTCCCACAGTCTGGATAAAAATCTCTTCAAGTGACGGCTCAACCAGTTCAAAGCGATAAATCGTCGACGCGGCTGCCGCCTCATGCAGCAGTTTCTGTGCGTCGCCGTGGGGCTTGAGCTTGATCTCGGCGTGGCCCGAGAAATTTTTCGCTTCGGCGATCTCCGCGCTTTTCAAAAACTCCGCGCTCCCGGCGAATTCCACAATCACCCGGTTGCGCTCATAACCGGCTTTGATGTCGCGCAGGTTCCCAGCCAGCACGGCTTTTCCCTGGTTCACCAGGCAGATCGAGTCGCAGAGCTTCTCCACCTGGTCCATGCGATGCGTGGAAAAGAGAATCGCCTTGCCTTGATCCTTCAGTTCCAGCAGCGTCCGCTCCAGCAGTGCCGCGTTTACCGGATCAAGGCCCGAAAATGGCTCATCCATCACGATCAGTCCCGGATCGTGCAGCAGGGAAGCGATGAATTGAATCTTTTGCTGCATTCCCTTGGAGAGTTCTTCGGTTTTCTTTTCGAGCGAGCCGGCAATCTCCAGCCGTTCTGCCCAGGCGCGGGCACGCTTCTCCGCTTCGGGAGCGCTCAGCCCGTGCAACTGCCCGAAGAAGACCAGTTGCTCCGCCACTTTCATCTTCTTGTAGAGGCCCCGCTCCTCGGGCAGGTAGCCGACCCGCTCCAGGCTCTGGCGCTCGAAAGGCTTGCCAAAGAGAGAGATACGGCCCGAATCCGGGACCGTTATGCCCATCATCATGCGGATGGAGCTGGTCTTTCCGGCACCGTTCGGCCCCAGCAGGCCAAACATCTGACCGGCGTCAATCGACAGGCTCAGGTTACTGACCGCGACCTTGGTTTCATAGGCCTTGTTAACGGCCTCGAGTTCGACGACTGGCATTGAATCTCCCGCTGCCAGTTTACCGGTTTCTGGCGGCCGGGGGGTATTGCCGGATGGCGCCCTGAGTCTTATTCCGCCTCAAACGGTGACTCAGGGGGCGCAGACGCGGTATATTTCAAACAGTCAGCGGAGTTAGCCGATGGAAGAAACACTAGATATTCTGAGTTTTACCAAATCAGCGTCAATGAGCGGACCGGAACAGCGGCCCCGCACCATCCCTGAAACCGGCGTACGCCCGGCGGTTCTGGAAGACCTTGCGGTAAAGACGCTCTATTTGGCGGGCGCTTCCTCGGTGCTAGATCTTGCCGAAAAAACCCACCTCAGCTATGAGGTCGCGACTGAACTCTTTCTGCGCATGCGCAACGAGGTTCTTTGCCAAGTCAACGGCATGGTGGGCAATGTGCCGCATATTTCCATCACCTCGCAGGGCAGAACGCGCGCGATGGAACTGCTCTCCCACAGCCACTACACCGGCGCGGCGCCTGTGCCGCTCGAAAGTTATGTGGCGCAGGTACGCAAGCAGAGCGTGCGCAATGTCGTGGTCCACGCCGCCGACGTAGAACGCGCCTTTGCCCATCTGGTTGTCGACGAAAAAATGCTCTGGCAGTTCGGCACCGCGCTCAACTCCGGTTCCTCGGTCTTTCTCTACGGGCCTCCGGGAGTCGGCAAGACAACGGTTGCTGAGACGCTTTCGCGCGTGCTCGCCGAAGACGATGTCTGGATTCCCTATGCCATCGAGGTGGATGGCCAGATCATCACCATCTTCGACCCGGTGATTCACAGGCCGGTTGAAAATCAAAAGGCTGAAATTCGGGATGAGCGCTGGGTGCGTTGCGGACGGCCCACGGTCCTGGTCGGCGGCGAGTTGACCGTCGAGATGCTCGACCTGCAATACAATCCGATCACCAAATTTTACGTAGGTCCGGCGCAGATGAAGGCCAACAACGGCGTTCTCATCATCGACGACTTCGGACGCCAGCGCATCCGCCCCGACGAACTGCTCAACCGCTGGGTCGTTCCCCTGGACCGGCGCATCGATTTTCTGGCCATGGCCGGCGGGCGCAAGATCGAGATTCCCTTCGAGATGCTGGTGGTTTTCGCCTCCAACATGGACCCCGCGCAACTGGTTGACGCCGCTTTCTTGCGCCGCATTCAAACCAAGATCAAGATCGGCGAGGTCTCCGAAAAGCAGTTCCGCGAGATCTTCCGCCGCTATGCGGTTGAAAAGGGAATCGAGTTCAACGAGGCCATCTGCAACGAGCTGATTCGCTTCATCCGCACCTTCCTCAAGCAGGAACTTCGCTCCTGCTATCCGCGCGACATCATTAACCAGATCACCTGGGCCGCCCGCTACGAAGACCGGCCGCCGATCCTCGACCACATCTCGCTGATGCGCGCCGTAGACGCTTACTTCCTGCAGCAATCTTGAGGGGCAGGCTTGCCTGGAGTGATTCAAATCACTCCAGGTTGCCTTATTAAAACCGTTTCGATGAGAGTTTAAGCCGTGTGGGCCGTGCCTGTAGCCGGCCCTGAACATCTCCAGGTGACCTACATCACAGAATGTGGGATTAGAAGAATGAAATCCTCTTTGTGAACATTGATCGTCTTCGAGATTGCTGCCTCCCGCCGGTTGCGATTTCCAGGCCTCAAGGCAGGGAGATTCCGTGGAACTCGATACATCCTCATTCGTAGCCGACCCGGATCTGGTCGCGGCGCTCAATACCCGTTCCGAGCCTCTTGCCTGCGAGCAAAGCCGGGTTCTCTTCCGCCAGGGCGAGTTGCCCCTCGGCCTCTTCATCATCCACAAAAAGGGTGACGCCGAGCTGACGATGGAAGCAGCGGGCGGCGAGGTAGTCCTGCGCGTCGAGCCGTTGGGCGGCTCGCTCCTCGGCCTGCCTGGACTGATCGGCGGCGAACCGTACACGCTCTCGGCCACCGCCCGCAAAGGCGCCAAGATCGGCTTCGTCAAGCGCATCGATTTCTTCGACCTGATGCAGGCCGAGCCGCTGCTTTCGGTGAAGATTTTGCAGGTTCTCGCCGCAGAAGTCCGCTCCGCGCGGCAGGCGTTGCTGCAGATGTAAGTTGCGCAGGCGTAAGAATCGTCACCAAAAACTCGCTCATTTATCTGCTGTCATCCTGAGCGTAGCGAAGGACCTGCGTTTCCGTATGGTCCACGAAAAACTTCCCAGCACACCCGCCCGACGCTGGCATAATTCCTTATGGCCAATCCCGAACATCTTGCCATTCTGAAAAAAGGCGTCGAGGCTTGGAACCACTGGCGGAAGAAGAACCCCAAGGTTACACCAGGCCTCGTCTATGCAGACCTCGTCGAGGCAGATCTTAATGAGGCAAACCTTAGCTTCACAGATCTCCGCAATGCTTGCCTAATCGGTGCGAAGCTTAGAGGAGCAAATCTCAACGGAGCAAGCCTCGGAGAGGTGGACCTTAGGGCCGCAACCCTTTACAGAGCTAATCTCTCGCGTACATACTTCGGCTTAGCCAACCTGAGACTGACGGATCTCGCAAGGGCGGATCTTACGGGTGCCGACCTCAATGGAGCAAACCTCACATTGGCGCGAGTTGGGTTCACGACTTTTTGCAATGTAAATCTCAGTGGGGTCAAGGGACTAGATACCTTAAAGCATATCGGTCCTTCCAGCATCGACATCGACACGATTTACAAATCAAAGAGTCCGATTCAACAAGCTTTTTTGCGTGGAGCAGGCGTGCCGGAGAAATTTATCGAATTCGTGGCTTCAATGGCTTTTACGGGCATCGAGTTCTATTCGCTGTTCATCAGCTATTCGACGAAAGATAAGGAATTTGCGGACCAACTCCACACTCACTTGCAAGCTAAAGGTGTCCGCTGCTGGAAAGACGACCACGATATGCGTGGCGGGAAAAAAGTCCACGAACAGATTGAGAGGGCCATCCAAGCGCAGGACAAGCTGCTATTGATTCTCTCTTCTGCCAGTATGGCAAGCGAGTGGGTAAAATCCGAAATCGCCAAAGCTCGTAAACGGGAGGTTGAAGGGAAGAGGCAAATTCTCTTTCCCATTCGCCTTTGTGATATAGAAACGATAAAGAAATGGGAGTATTTCGACTCCGACATTGGTAAAGATTCCGCCCGTGAGATTCGCGAGTACCACATCCCCGATTTCAGCAACTGGAAGGACAACGACTCGTACCAACTCGCCTTTGACAAGCTTCTGCGTGACCTGCAGGGAGACCCTAAGCCGGATTCTGCCTGATACCCTTCCACTCGACCTCACCCGCCTCTCCATTTAGCATCCAAGAGTGGCCTCGCTCGACACCCCGGCAATGTATCTGAAAGGCGTAGGCCCGCGCCTCGCCGAGATGCTGGCCGCCAAAGGCATCGTTACCGCCGAAGACCTGCTCTACCACCTGCCTTTCCGCTACGAAGACCGCCAGAACCCGCGCTCGCTGGACGAGCTGAAAACCGGCGAGATGGCCTCGGTGATTGCCGAGGTGCGCGGCTCGGCCCTGTTGCGCACCCGCAAAGCGCCTATCTTTGAGCTGACCGTGGGCCAGGGGCGCTGCGCCCTCAAGTGCGTCTGGTTCAACGGCAGCTACCTCGAAGGCAAATTCCATGCCGGGCAAACCGTCGCCGTCTACGGCAAGGTTGAACCGTCGCGCTCGTCGAGCAACTTCAAGATGATTCAGCCGCAGTTTGAGCTGCTGCCCGACGCCTCGGACGACGCCGAAACGCGGCTCCTCGAAGTGGGCCGCATTACGCCGGTTTACGAGTCGTTGGGCGGCGCGCGCCTGGCTTCGCGCTGGCAGCGAAAGGTGATTTTTCATCTGCTCGAAGGGCTGGCGGGCGGGACACCGGAATCCCTGCCCAGAGAAATCCTTCAGCGCCTCGGCCTGCCCGACCGCTTGGCGGCCTTCCGCGAGGCGCATTTTCCGCCGGAAGGCACGCCCTTTGCCGAGTTGCTAGCCGCCGCCACGCCCGCCCATCGCCGTCTGATCTTTGAAGAGCTTTTCTATCTTGAACTCGGTCTTGAACTCAAGCGTCGCCGGATGCGCGACCGCGTCGGCATCAGTTTTACCACTGGCGACAATGTACGCGAGGCGCTGCGCGAGGTGCTGCCCTTTCATCCGACCAAGGCACAGAAGCGCGCGCTGGGTGAGATTGTGGCCGACATGCGCGAGCCTTGCCCAATGCGCCGGCTGCTGCAAGGCGATGTTGGCTCCGGCAAGACGATTGTGGCCCTGCAAGCGATGCTGGTGGCGATGGAGAACGGCTACCAGGCCGCGCTGATGGCTCCGACGGAGATTCTGGCCACGCAGCATTTCCTCGCTGCGCGCAAGCTGCTCGAAAAATCCACCCGCAACCCGCGCATCGTGCTGCTTACCGGCGGCCTCGACGAAGACCGCAAGCGCCGCACCCGCGGGCAGATCAATCGCGGCGAGGCGCAACTGGTCATCGGCACTCACGCTCTGATAGAAGAAAAAGTCGAATTCGACAAGCTGGGCCTAGTCGTCGTTGACGAGCAGCACCGCTTCGGCGTAATGCAGCGCTTCAAGCTGATGAAGAAGCCGAATCAGGCGGAGCCGGATGTGCTGGTAATGACTGCGACGCCGATTCCGCGCACGCTGGCCCTCTCGCTCTACGGCGATCTCGACATCAGTGTGCTGGACGAGTTGCCGCCGGGACGAACGCCGATTGTTACTCGGCGCGTCCGCGAAGAGCAGTCACCGGAGGTCTGGGAGTTTGTGCGCACGCAGGTCGGGAAGGGCCGTCAGGCGTATATCGTTTATCCGGTCATCGAAGGGACGAAAGACGACCAACCGGAGTTGGATTTCCCATCGGATGAGAGCGAAATTCAGAACGATGCGGCGGCGGACAGGGTTGCTTCCCAGGTCTCAAAATCGAGATCCTTCGACAAGCTCAGGACAGGCTCTGGGCCACCCATCAAATCGGCTAGGAAAGGTAAAGCAGCGGAGCTGTTTCCGAAGACCGTCATTGAGGCCAATCCCGGCGCAAAATCAGGACTCAAGTCTGCCGTCGAAATGCATGAAAAGCTCAGTAAAGGCCCACTCGCCGGCCTGCGCGTCGCCTTGCTGCATGGTCGCATGGATGCTGACGACAAAGAGATCATCATGCGGCGCTTCCAGCGTGGCGAGATCGATGTGCTGGTGGCGACGACGGTGATTGAAGTCGGCGTAGATGTGCCGAATGCAACCGTAATGGTCGTCGAACACGCGGAGCGCTTCGGTCTCGCCCAGTTGCATCAGTTGCGCGGGCGCGTTGGCCGTGGCGCGGCGAAGAGCTACTGCGTGCTGATCACCGGCCCGCGCGTTTCTCCACTCGGCGACGAGCGGCTCAGCGCGATGGTGCGCTCTCAAGACGGTTTCGAGCTTGCCGAACTCGACTTATCCATGCGCGGTCCCGGCGAGTTCTTTGGAACCCGCCAGGCCGGTTTGCCGGATTTTCGCGTGGCCAATTTACTGCGCGACCGCAAGCTGCTTGAAGTTGCAAAAATGGAGGCCGCGCGCTTTGCCAACACAGCCGATCCTGCAATCACCGAGACCGAGCGCGAACGCGTCTGGGCGCGGCTCAAAGATGCCTGGCAGCGCCGCTATGGCCTGGTCGAGGCAGGCTGAGCCGCTATTGCACCCGCCCCCCGTGCTCCACCCGCCACGCCTTCTTCGTCCGCTCCACATAAGCGCGCTTGATGAACGCCACCACCTCTTCACGGCGGTAGGAAGGACTCTCGGGCTGCAACATCGCTGGCCAGTTCTCGCGGTCAGCCCAGGCCTTTATTGCGCCCTCCCTCATCTCCGGCGTGTCGCCCATTGATTGCTCAGACAAAGCCGTCCAACGGACACACAGGGCCTGTGCGCGCTCGCTGGCGGGGTCTTCGTCAAGCGCCGCGTCCACTTCAACGAACAGCCGATGCCAGGCAACATCGAGTTGCGCATTCTCCGCAGTGGAGCGCGAGTTGAACTGCGCCCAGGCTTCATCACTGTAATATTTCTTTCTGTGCGCTGAGACCGCCTTCGCAATAAAGGCGGCAATCTGCTCCGGGTGGTGTACCCCGCTGCCTTGCCCTATCTCAGCGGGCCAGTTTCCATGATCGGCCCATGCGTTCAGCATCCCCTTGCGTATCTCGGCATCCGCGCTGGACGTTCGTCGCGACAACTCCATCCAACGAGCTGCTAATGCCTGCACTCTTTCAGATTCGGGGTCTTCACCGAGCGCGGCTTCCAACTCGCCGTAAAGCTCCTTCCACTCCCGCATCCGCTCGTCGAACTCACTGCTTTGCAATTTGAGCAAAGCAGCTTCGCTGTAGTACTTCTTCATTCCTTCCGTGTTGTCCTGCATCTCAATCCCCTCAATCAGCCGTTTCAGCATTGCGAGATCGGGGGGCTTGCCGCTCGCTAATGCCGCTTCCGCCTCCTGAATCGCGCGCATCGCGCGAGCCAGCAGCGTTTGTTTTTCCGCCAGAATTCTGCGCTGAACCCGCAGCGCATCCGGCAACTCAAGTGCGGTTCGCGTCAGGACTACTTTGATTTGCTTTAGAGGGAATCCAAGAAACTTGAGCGCGACGATCTGCTCTAGCCGCTCCAGATCGCGCTCGGAATAGAGCCGGTATCCGGATGCCGTTCGCTGAGGCTTCAGCAAGCCCAGCCGGTCGTAATGATGCAGAGCCTTGACCGTGACGCCGGAGAGTTCTGCGAATGCATGGATTTTGTAGAGATTGCTCACTTCCGTCCCTCTAGCGATATGCTCAGGTATGACGTTGGGTCAGAGTCAAACATTATTTTTCGGATTTTATGAGGGATTTCTTGAGGGGCGAAAAGTCAGCTTTTCCCACTAGCTGGGACGAGCTTAATGAGAGCCAAATAAATCTACTTTTTTGTGCGGCCAATCTCTGTTTATAGACGGGTTATCTTAGGAATAGGGAGAATTCATGCCCGGCACAACCCTTTATCGCCCAACTGGCGAAAACGAATTAGCGTTAATTGCTGTGAGCGGATGGAGGTCTTTTCCGCCGCGTCTGCCGAGCAGCCGATTTTTTATCCGATTCTGGAAGAAAGCTATGCAACGCAGATCGCGCGCGACTGGAATACGCGGGATGGTGGGATCGGTTATGTTTTGCGCTTCCAGGTTGAGACGGAGTATCTCGCGCAGTTCTCCGTACAGACTGCGGGAACGCGGGTTCACCGTGAATATTGTATTCCGGCGGAAGAATTGGCGGAGTTTAACTTACACATTCTCGGATTGATCGAAGTTATCGCTGAATTCTGCGATCAGGAATCACGAATTCAGTAGTCTCAGGGGCTGCGGTGTTGGCGAAGCGGGCGGTCTTCCTCTTGACGACTTCCGGAACCCTACAGTCGCGAAGCCGCGATCTGGTGGAATGAAAACCGTTACGCCAGCTCTGGCGGGCGGGAACTCTGGGTCATCTCCACCGGGAAAGTCTGAATCTCCAGATCGATGCTGGCAATCTCCGAGCCGCAATCCTGGGTCTGGTTGCGAGTACATTGGCAGAGTTCGGTGAAGCGCACATGGCCGTTTTGGCTGAGCTCGAGTCCGGCGGCAATCATCACGCTGTAAATGTCAACGCAGGCTTGGCGCTCAAACTCAAAAAGCATGCTGATGGAGCCTTGATCGTTGGCGCCGCGGCTCAGCACCCAGCCGCCGCAGCCGAGAATTGCTCCAGTTAATGTTTGTACCAGCCGTGTCGGCTCCTCAATCGAGATAGCCTTCATCTGCATGGCCCACGGGATAGTGATCGATTGTCCTGCTTCCATTAGCTGCGGCACGTTTTGCCTCACGCGGGTTTTATCGGAGTCCGCCTGTAGAGCTTGACGGCTGTGCGGCTCTCGAACGGTCCTTGCCTTTCTTTGACACAACCGCCTGTTCGGGGAGGCTTCCGTGGCATTCGCTGGTAATTTGATCCTGCGGAATTGCAGTCGGGCAGATCGCCGCGAAATCATTTAGCCTTGACGATATGATCATCGGTTCGGGCATTGATCTGGCGGAGATCGGGCGCATCGGGCAGTCCATTGACCGCTACGGGGCGCGGTTTCTCGACCGCATTTATACTTCCGGCGAGCAGGCCTATTGCCTGCGTAAACGCAACTCCGCAGAGAGCTTTGCCGCTCGCTTTGCCGCCAAGGAGGCCGGAGCCAAAGCGCTCGGTACCGGCATCAGTCACGGGGTCAGCTGGTTGGAGATTGAAGTAGTCCGCGAACCCAGCGGACGTCCCACAATTGCGTTCCACGGACGCGCCGCTCAGATCGCTGCCCGCATTGGGGCTGCCCGCGCCGCGCTCTCCATTACCCACACCACGGAACTGGCAATGGCCAGCGTAGTTCTCGAAGACGGCGGATAGCAGGCCGCCTGGTCTGTTATCCTCATCTTTTTAGGGGACCGGCGCGCCCCACGCCGGAAAAACTCCCGACGTTCATCTGTTCAAACTGCCCGATTTCAGAGGAATAACGTGCCAAGCCGCAAAGAGATTCAGTGGTCGCAACTGAGAGTTGGAGCGTTGGTGTCGGTAGCCCTTGCCGTGCTGATTATCCTTATTTTCCTCATGTCCGGCACCTCCGGCGGCCCGTTTGCCCCCAAACTTCTGCTCCGTTCTTACTTTGCCAACGCCGCGGGACTCAAGGATGGTGCGCCGGTCACACTGGAAGGCGTGACCATCGGCAACGTGATCCATGTGCGCGTGGTGCCCAATCGGAATCCCACGCCGGTTGAGGTGACAATGCGCGTGGGCCATGAGTGGGCGAAGGATCTGCATAGCGATTCGACGACGGTGATTGCCCAGGCAGGCGTGTTGGGAGACAGCTACGTAGATATCAGCTCTGCACATGCCAGCGGTCCGCCTCCGGTGAACGATGCCGAGTTGAAGGCCACCGGTTCGCCCAGCATTCAAGACGTAATCCGCAGCAGCAATGTATCCATTGAGGAGGTCAACAAGCTGCTGGTGAAGGTAGAGACGCTGGTCGATTCACTCAACACCCAAAAAGGAACCATTGGGGAACTGGTGAACGATCCGGTGCTAGGCAAGAAGATCGTCAGCATCGCGACCAATCTGGAGACAGTGACCGCAGCCATCGCCAACGGCCAGGGAACGCTGGGCAAGCTGGCTAACGACGACACGCTCTACACCCGCGCCAATGACGCTATCGATAAGCTCGACAAAATCACCACCGCGCTGAGCGAGGGACAAGGGACCGCTGGAAAGCTTCTCAAGGACGACTCGCTGTATAACAACCTGAATGCCGCCACGGCCAATATGAATCAACTTGCCGCCGAGATCAACGCAGGTCACGGCTCGCTGGGCAAGGTCGCCAAAGACCCGGCCTTCGCGCAGAAGCTCGATGACACGATCACGCGCCTGGATTCAATTCTCAAAACAGTTGACGAAGGCAAAGGATCGCTGGGCCAGTTGGTGCAGAACCGCTCTCTCTACGACCACGCCGACCAAACCCTCGATCAGACACATCAACTGGTGAAGAGTATCCGCGAAGACCCCAAGAAATACCTCGTCATCCGGTTGAAGGTTTTTTAAACTTTCCATCAAAATTGGATGTTGGCAGCAAGATACACTGAACATCTGATCGATTCGTTCCGTAATTAGAATCATCGGAGGTTCCCGTGTTCCCCAAATCTCTTATTGCTACGTCGGCGGTGTGCCTGCTGATTGGTGTGCTCGCTTTTACCCTCGTTGCTGATTCGCCAAAGGCCGTTCATGCTGCATCCGGCAATGCGCCCGCCTATGACAAGGACGGCAATCTGCTGCCGCCAACCCACTATCGCGAGTGGGTGTATCTCAGCACCGGCATCGATATGAGCTATGCCCCGAAGACCGCCGAGATGAAAGATCACTCGATGTTTGACAATGTCTTTGTCAATCCCGAGGCCTACGCGAGTTTTTTGCAGACCGGCTCCTGGCCGGACAAGACCGTGATGGTGCTCGAGGTGCGCGAGGCCCGCGACAGAGGCTCCATCAACCTGCAAGGACACTATCAGGGAACTCAGATCATGGGTTTTGAGGTCCATGTAAAAGATGAATCCCGGTTTTCCGGCAAGTGGGCATTTTTTGATTTCGATTCGCCGGCAGGAAACGGCACGCTGATCCCAGAAAAGGCACCCTGCTACACCTGCCATCTCGCCCACGGAGCAGTGGACACCACTTTTGTGCAGTTCTATCCTACTCTGCTTCCTGTGGCGCAAAAGAAGGGTACCCTCAGCGCGGCCTATCTCAAAGACGAGCCAGGCCAGCCAATTGGGAAATAGGCGCTTATCCCTTCAGCCGGAATTCCTGCAAGGCTTCCAGCAGCTTGTCTAACATCGTGTGCAACTGGGTGAGGCCTTCGCTGCTCTTGCCCTGTGCCTGCAATTTCACCAATCCAGCGGCCAAGGCATGAATGCGCAAGTGCGCGGCCATCAATGCCTGAAAGGCCGGTTGCGAGTTGCGTCCGGCCTGTCCCTCGGCATCGAGCCATGCGCCCAGCCGGCACTGGTGCCGCGTCTGCCGCGGCGCGCTCTCGCTCTCTCCCTTGACGAAGGCCTCAATCGCCGCGACCCAGGTGCGATGCTCGTCCCCGGCGTCCTGTATCAGGCGGTCATCCACGCTGACGGAGAGCGCCCGTGCCCAGCGGGGATCAGGCTTCCAGGCTGCTACCCATCCGGGAAACTCCTCTGCCTTCATTGGCGGCGAAATGCCATAACCCTGACCCAGTTCGCAGCCCAGCCGCAGCAGCATCAGCCCGTGGTCCACGCTCTCAACTCCTTCGGCTATGGACTGGCGCTTGAAGGCGCTGGCCAGCCCCAGCACCCCTTCGAGGTACTCCACATCTTCCTGATTATCAACAATATGCAGCACAAAGCTGGGGTCAATCTTGAAGACGCTGGCGGGCAGCTTCCGCAGATCGTTCAGCGACGCGTTGCCATTGCCAAAATCATCCAGCGCAATTGAAACTCCGATCGCGCCGCAACTGGCCAGCAGCTTAGACAACTGGGCAATATCTGCCAGCGCACTGGTCTCCAGAATCTCCAGTTCCAGGCTGAAGGGCTTGACCAGCGGATGCTCTGCCAGCATCTCTCTCAGGCGATCAAGGAAGTTATCCTGCTGTAACTGGCGGGCGCTTACATTCACACTGACGGGAATTACCAGGCCTGCTTGCAGCCAATTTTCCATCTGCTCAAGCGCCGAGGCAATGACCCACTCGCCGACCGCGACTGCCAATGGGTGGTTTTCAATCAAGGGCAGAAACTCCGTAGGCGAAATCAGGCCGCGCTCCGGGTGAAGCCAGCGGATCAGAGCTTCCGCGCCGATCACTTTGCCGGTGGCCATATTGACCTTGGGTTGGTAATACAGTACGAGTTCGCCGGCAGCAAGCGCCTGCCGAATCCGGGTCAGCGGCTCGTGAGCGGACTCGGCGGATTGTAATGCGCCAGGCAAAGCTGAGTTGAAAAAGCAATAGTTGTTCTTGCCCTCCCGCATGGCCTTTAGCATCGCCTGCCCGGCCTGGCGCAACAACTGCTCGGCGTCAACGTCATCTTCGTTGCCCTGCGGGTAAAAGGCCACGCCGATCGAGGCGGAGAGCTGCAACGGAAAATCACCGATCAGTACAGGCTCGGCAGCCGCATCGAGCAACCGGGTGAGTACAGAGATAAACGACTCACCGGCGGGCAGGTTGCTGGGCAGGTCATGCAGTACAGCGGCAAATTCATCGCCGCCGATGCGCACCAGCAGATCGCCTTTGCGCAGGGTCCGCTTCAGCGCCTGTGCGGCGGAGACAAGCAACTGATCGCCGGCGTCGTACCCGTGACGGTCATTAATTACTCTTAATCCATGCAGATCCAGGCACACCACGGCAAATGGTTCCCCACTCTGGCTGCTTCCGGCAATCGCTTCGCGCAGGCGTTCCACCAGCGTATGCCGGTCGGGCAGGCCGGTGAGCGGATCAAGAGCGCCAGACGGTCCCGATGATTGGCCGGAATCGCTGGACCTGCGAGTTTTTTCCTTGCGCTGGACCGGTTCGGAAAGGCTTTTCATTTGCTCGCGCCTGCCTTCAGCAGTGGGTATTCAGCTTATCGGCAGAATCGGGCGAGAAAAGAGGGTCGGGGGAAGGGTGAATTGAGGCACAAAGTGCCGCGCCTCGACCGACTTCCCTTGTGGGAAACGTCGCCATTTAAGCGTTATGACGCTAAAATGGCTAATTCGCGATCAGCACCAATTGCTGCTGATCGTTGGCGGCGAGTTTCTGGTAGTAATCCCGCAGAGCTGGATACTCTTTCGGGTCCAGCAGAACGAAGGCACGGGCATAGATGTGCTTGATCTCAATGCTGTTCGTTCCAGGCGTCGTCTTCACCACCAACTGTGCATGATTTGGCCAGGGCAGTTGAGTTGGCTGCGGCGCGCTTTCTACGGTGAATCCAGTAGGCAGATGATAAACCACGCTGTCGATGGCCTGATCGGCATAATGGAGGTCGACAGCGGCTTCGCGCTTCTCCTCGGAGACAAACTGTTTGCCTGCACCGGTTGAGAAAAAGAAGCCGGGCAGCAGGAGCCGTTTTCCGGCTGGGTTGCCCAACTGGCCGGAGAGCTGGGCAGTCACAGTGACGAAGCCTTCAGATGTATCCATCTTGTCGAGGCTGGCGACTTCGCCGCTGACTCCCTGCGGCAGCAGTTGCTGCAGCGATTCCTTGAACTCTTTCTTCACTTCGTCTGGATCGGTGGTTAGGTTGCGCTGCCGCCAGTGGAGCGCAGCCGGGCCATTCATCAGAATCTTCGCGGTCCCTGTTATCCCCCCCTGCGCGTCGATGGTTAAGTCAGCGGTATGCGCGGTGATGGCGTCCTTGGTCACGTTTTGCGGAGTGTATTGCGGCGATTTGTTGTTTTCCACCATCCCACCCACCAGAAGATGCGTCCAGTGCAACTGGCCGAAGGGGCAGAGCTTCTGGCCTGGGTCGAGATAGATATCCTTGCCGTCTATATGAAGCACCACAAGCACGGAGTCCAGCTGGCTGAGCGAGAGATAGTTCGGATCGAAGATGCGCCGGTCACGGTCAGCCACTTTCATGCCATCGGCGCTGAGTCCAGCGGCGCGGGCCAACGCCAGATAGAGGGTCGCGAGATCATTGCCGGAGCCACCCTTCTCCCGCCACACATCCTCGGCCTTTTTCAATTGTTTCCGCAGCCCCAGTTGGTTGCGTTCTGATTCGGTCTTGTTGCGGGTGAAGTTGGTGTTGTCGAGGGCCTGAACCGCATCGTAGAGTTTGCGCGCTTTCGCTTCCGGAGTATCCGCACCAGCGGTGATCTGGCTGGCGGCGTTCTTGATCTCCTCACTCTGGCTAGCAAAGTCATCAACCTGTTTTGCCCAGCGCCGGGACTCGTTATCCCAATAGACATCCGGGGAGATGTACGGCGAATAATAGAAGGTCACCTGATAATGCAGGCCTGTCTCGGGAGGTGCGTCGTCCTCATGCTGGAATGCGGGAACATCCTGAATCTCCAAAGAGAAATCTCCCTTGGGGCTGCGGATTGCTTTGATGCCCGCGGGCAGGCGCTGAGTAAACATCAGAGATTTCGCCAATTCTCCGTCGATGTAATAAGAAATCTGGCTCCCCAGAACATTGGCCTCAATGTCTGAGATTGGGTTGTAATAGAAATGCTCCTTGTGGACAAAAATCAGCTGTTGTACGTCCCATTCAGGAACCTTATTGGCGAGAGCGGACGAATAGAACCCTTCCTCAGCTTCAACAATGTTGCCAATCTCCTTTCCGCCGGTCATTGGTAGGGTCCACTTGTACTCGAGAATGCTGCCAACTTCGACGCTGGGCAGGTTGAAGACTGCACGCTTGACGTTGTTCCTCGTTGTTTTGAAGATCAGCATATCTTCAGCTTTGCCGGTGAGTGGAATCACGGTTCCGTCGGAATGGATGGTGCGTCCTTCAATGATGGGGGTAGCGGTGTATCCCGGTACGTAGGGAACTTCTACGGTGGACCATTCCTTGCCTAACTCGGTAAGCACCTTGATACGCGCATAATAACTTGCGTAGTGGTTGCGGTTGTCCGTTGATTCTTCGCGGTTGAGAAACACTGCTGCCGCGCCGGGAGCCTTGGGGTCCGAGGTCATCTGCAGCTCTTCTTTGGTCGGCTCCTGAAATTTCTGCGCCGCGCTCATCATAGGCAGAGCCAGAACTGCGGCTGTGACCGCCGCGCTTATTTTTATACGAACCTGCATCTTTGTGTCCTCAGCCCGCGCGGGTGGCCGCACAGCATCCTTCGCAGAGATTATCTGAACAGAGTTTTTGATTGCGCTGTTCATCATAGCAGCCAAGCCGAAGGGCATCCAGTGACAGAAACGCCCATTGGTCCCATACAAATTCCCGGGACCAATGGGCGTTTCTTGAAATTTGAAAGTGCCTGATTTACTGTTGCCGGCGGCGCTGAATACCGAAATCAATCGCCGAGGCCAGTTGGACTTATTTCTTCGCGAGAGATGCGTCGGCTAGCGCCGAAGGATGCTCTGCTTCTAATGCGGCAAGCCGCTTCTCCAGCAGTTGAATGGTTTTTTCCTGCTCTTCCAGTAGGCTGTGTTCCTTCTGAACCTCGTTCAACAGCATCGGAGTCAGCTTCTGGTATTGCACGGTCTGAATCTGCCCGCTCGCATCCCTTGCCACTAGGTCGGGATAGACCTGGGCGACCTCTTCGGCAATCAGACCGTAATCGACCGGCTTTGAACCGTCTGCGTAGGGCTGTTTGTAGCGATAAGTCACCGGGCGCAGCCGCATGAGTCCATCGCTGGCGGCAGCCATGTCGTGAACGTCTTCCTTGAAGCGGATTGACGAGCTGACAATGCCTAGTTGGCCGCTGCTGTTCACCACAACCGGAACGCCGCCTGAGATCCCCGTTCCATAGATTCCAGCGGCATAGAAAGCGGACTGGTTGCCGTTCCCGATGCGGATAACGCCGCTGTCGCTTGACGTCCCGTAATTGCCGATATCGATGTTGTAGCCGGCGTTGCTGGCGAGGTCCAACCCGGCGTCTGTCCCAATGCCGATATTGTTGCTCCCGGTCGTGTTTGTTTGGAGCGCCCATGGGCCGATAGCCGTGTTGTACCCGCCGGTGGTGTTGTAATAGAGCGACCCATAGCCGTAGGCTGTGTTGTTGCTGCCGCTGGTGTTTTCGACTAACGAATACATGCCATAGGCTAAGTTGCTGTCGCCGGTGGTGTTGTAGTAAAGCGAGTAAGTACCGGTGGCCGTGTTGTAGTCGCCGGCAGTGTTTTCGAAGAGCGAGAAAGCTCCCGAAGCCGTGTTGTTGCTGCCGCCGATGTTGTTGTAGAGCGACTCTGCTCCCACGGCCATGTTTTCGCCGCCGGTGGTGTTGGAGGTGAGCGCGTAAAAACCGAACGCAGCGTTGTAGTTACTGGAGTTGGACGCAAGCGACCCCGTGCCGTAGTTCGCATTGCCGTACTGCGCCAGGGC
Source organism: uncultured Occallatibacter sp. (assembly GCA_964532725.1). GTDB lineage: Bacteria > Acidobacteriota > Terriglobia > Terriglobales > Acidobacteriaceae > Telmatobacter. The sequence goes on along the minus strand of CAZHKN010000017.1, from coordinate 588 downwards.
GGAAACGCTGCCGAGCGCTCCCAGAGACAGTGCAAGAATCGCTGTGTAGATGCTCTTCATGGAATCAATTCTCCTTTTGTGGGTTGAGTCGGGTTTGCCGTCAAAGGAGCTGGGATCGGCGGAGAGCCTTAAGGCTCTCAGGGGACGTGCCGCTGATTCTGCGCTCATGCGAATAGTGAGTTGTCTTGAGAGAGCGTTACGAGGGAAATATAAATATAGGAATAAACAGGGTCAGGTCAGGCCGTATTCAATGGTCAGGCAATCGGTATCTGGCCCTACCGACAATCTCTGTTGAAGATTCCGGACCCGCACTGCCGAAGCAGCGAGGGTCCGGAAGAATGCTTTCGTTAAAAGACAGGACTCAGTTGCTTGCCTTGGTCTCAATCCTCATGCCGTAGAAGGATCTGTGCACGAAGAACATCGATACCAGGAAGAATGCCACGGTCAGCACATGCTCAACCACTGGGTTGGTCGCAGTGAGTGTTACCGCAAGCTCGACAGCAAGCAATCCGAACAAGGTGGCAAACTTGATGATCGGATTCATGGCCACCGACGAGGTGTCTTTGAACGGATCGCCGACCGTGTCTC
>CAZHKN010000016.1:7647-36001 GCA_964532725.1 uncultured Occallatibacter sp. | reverse complement strand
TAGTTCGCTACAGTGAGGCTCGCGCAGCAATCACGAAGTATCACGAAAGTGGTAACGATATTACGGTCCTTTTAACTGCGATTGAAAACCTCGTAAGGAAGGAAAGCGAGCACCCAGAGAAGGATGCCGGTAGGATACATGACAATGTCAGAGCGCTTAAGACCTACATGGCCCATTTCTCAAAGAGTCATTTCATCGTACTAGAAAATCCGAAGCCCAAGTACATCCACGGCGAAGTGGTGGTCTCCGCAACGCCCGACCTGTTTGTGGATGAGGCAGGAAAGAGGAAACTGATCAAACTCGACTTTAGCGCGGCTCGGCCTGACGAGGAGGTAATCCAAATAGTCGTAAAGGTTATGCACGAAGCCTCCTACTTAGAAAATCTCGGAGTTCAACCGAAAGATGTTGTTTACCTGGACGTTTCCCGCCAAGCGCAGTTTACCGGCGCGAGGCTAAATAAGAGACTCAAAAGGGACATCGATGCTGCATGTGAAACAATCGCGGACATCTGGCCCAGAATTAAACAGTGATTTCTTGTGAGAAACCATGGCGCGTGAAGTTCCCCCGCAAATTGTCGATTACGTTGAGAATCTGGATTTTTCTCCAGAATGTGAGCTTGTATTTGGACTCACATACGCCGCAGGAACGGACTACAGACCCGTTCAAGTTTGCATAGAGAGAATCTTGCAGAGTTATGGATATAGAACCAGCATTATCAAAGTCAGCGAACTGATATCGAGCTTGACCGACCAACCTTTGGAATATGGCTCCGAGATTAAAAGAATCTCTTCACTTATTAAGGCCGGTAATGAAGGATGTAGAGATACCAATCGGTGTGATCTTTGGGCTTTGGCCGCAATAGGAAAAATCAACAGCTTACGCGAAAAACAAGCTGCCCAGGAGCGAATTGCCCATATCATTCTTTCATTAAAACGTCCTCAGGAAGTGTCCGCACTACGGAAGGTGTATGGGCCTGGATTTTTCCTCATTGGCGTTTTCGCTACCGAAAAGGAGCGCCTGGATAATCTAATTGAAAAGAATGCGCCGAAGAATGACGCTATAGACCTCATCAAGCTCGATGAGGAGGAGCGGACAAACCCTTTTGGCCAAAGGACAAGTAAAACATTCCAACTAGCCGATGTATTTGTACAGCTAAGAAATGGGGCTTTCGACAAGGAATTGTCTCGCTTCATCTCTTTGGTCTTTTCAAATCCATACCAGACTCCCTCGCAGCATGAAAACGCCATGTTCTTAGCGTATGCTTCTTCGCTACGGTCTGGGCAGCTTGGAAGACAGGTCGGCGCAGCGATAACTTCGAAAAGCGGCGATGTAATCGCTGTCGGATGCAATGACGTCCCGAAGCCGGGTGGTGGGCTTTACTGGCCCGGCCCAGAGGATAGACGGGATCATATCCTTGAGATCGACTCAAATGATGAGCAAATCGAGAAGATTGTGTCGAGTCTTGTGGAAAGCATTGGCGACCATGTCGATCAAACACGTATAGAACAACTTCGCAAGGAGTTCAGAGCACGTCTCGAGATCACAGAATATGGCAGAGCTGTTCACGCAGAGATGGATGTATTACTCACCTGTGCCCGATCAGGCGTAAGTCCAGTAGGTGGCATACTTTATGTAACCACATTTCCCTGCCACAACTGCACGCGGCATATTCTCGCGGCGGGAATTCAGCGCGTGTACTATATTGAGCCATATCCTAAGAGCAGGGCTGCAGAGCTTCACGAAGATGCTATCGTAGTAGAAGAAAAATCGTTGCGGCAACATCGTGGACCGCGATGGAAATTGCCATATACGCACTTTGTCGGAATTGGCCCTCGGCGATATTTTGATCTTTTTTCGTTGAATCTAAGCAGCGGTTTTGAACTCCAACGCAAGGCAGGAGGTAGAACCCTCTCGCTGGACGACTCGAAATCGTGGCCCAGAGTTCCGATGTCCCCAATCAGCTATTTACAGCGTGAGAGGGAATTGATTGCGGAATTCAGCGCGATTTTCCACAGCGCCGGTGGACAGCAAACAGATTGATGCGCGAAAATTCTGCGTAATGAGGGAACGAATATGGCGCTCGTCAGGAATACAACGTCGGAGACTGCAAGAGAGTTTTGGGCGCACGTAGATTCTGTTGTAAGCCGAGTTCAACAAGAGAGACCCTCGTACAGGAGAGATGATCCTGTCGAAATCACTGAACGAGAGTGCGCCTCAAGCTCTGTTGCTCCCGCACGAGAGACACGGATCAACCCTGAGTCTGATCCGTGTCACCAATGTGGATATTGACAAGAATCAGTGTGCGGGCGACTAGCTCCAGCCAAGCACCGAAATGTGCTTTCCCATGTCCCTCGCATGTGGGGATAGGTGAAAACACAAACCCCAACCGCCGGTCTCCCGTTTCACCGCCCACAGATCTCCAGGCCGAAGGCCATATCGCCCCACCGCAGGTAGCAGGAAGGAGCAGGGGCATTCATGCCCCTGAATACAGCTCCCAATCCATCCGGCTTTAACCGCACAACTCGCTTGCCATGCGGCACAGAACAGTTACGAGATAGCTACTGGAACAATCTATCGAGAAACGCGGCTGCTTCGTCCGAGATACCAACAATTTTATTGGTCGCCTGGCGATAGAATTTGAAATTAAGTTCAGTTTCCGGCTGGCCGTCTTTCCCGTCGATAAATTGTTTGAGCTCGTTCCGCCCCAGCGGCCTTTTCGCAACAGCAGTGCATTGGACGACGATGCTGACGCGAGGCGTTTGGCGGGCAACTCCTCGCTTCTTCGCGATTGCCTCGGCGGAAGTAACCACGCCACGCGCGATGAGGCCTTGCCCGCCCTCGTTCTCGCTTGCGAAGACGAATACCGTGTCGCCTTTGGCGATATGCTTGCCGCCATACATCGTTTTCTGTTCGCTAAAGACGAACGTCTTCGCGCGCAGATCGTGAACCTCGGCTTTAATAGCGAATGCCATGATTTCGTATGAAGCGATTGAATTGAAATCCGAAAATGTATTTTATCGGGTTTATCGGCGCGTGGCCCAGGTCCAGCCAGGCACTGAAATAGAACCCCATTTGTCCCGCGCATTTGAGGGCATGGGCACTACAAACCCCAACCGCCATCTACTCTCCGCTCTCCACGCCGAAGGCCATATAGCCCCACTGCAGGTGGAGTGCAGGTGGCACTCCTTAAAAATTGAACCCATATGGGAAAATCCCTTTCCGCTCTTCGCTCCGGGGTGTTTGAATGTCTTTGATGGATTCCCTTGCAGGCCGGAATGGGATCTGGCGGAAAGGGCGCGAGATGCGGCGAAGTTCTGAAGGGCTCTTTCCTCAGGCCGGTAAAAGCAATATGCAGAGTGCCTTAATGCACCGCGCGAAGGGTTGGCGGCGAACCAGGCAAGGGCAGGGAATGCTCCCGGTTCGCTTGCGCATTTTTTCAATTCGAGCAAGTCTCCTGGCTGTAAATATCCTCGTCTGCTGTTTATCTCCCGCCGGCGCCAGTGGTAAAAATCCAGCCGCGGGCGGCGCTTCCACCCTGAGAACAATCACCACGGCGGCTGAGGCGCACAATCTTACACGCGAGGAGGCTAGCCGCGCCTACCCGGTAAATCTGCATGGAATGATTACCAGCATCGATGCCACGTCGATGCCCGACCATGGATTCTCGGCGGGTTTCTTTCATGATTCCACCGGAACCATCTATATCGAGTTTCCAGCAGAGATGAAGAACGTTCCGGCCTCGGGGACGTTGGTCGAGGTGCAGGGGCAAACCGGACCCGGCCTGTTTGCGCCCATCATCAGCCGTGAGAATCAGCATCTTCGCATTGTTGGGCACGCCGCGCTGCCGGCCAATCCTGTCCGCGACCCGCTCAATATCCTCGAGAGCGGCACCGAAGACTCCAAATGGGTAGAAGCAGACGGAATCATCCACTCGGTCATCGATCACAAAAGTTATGTGACCATGCAGATGGCCATGGTTGGCGGAACCGTCGGAATCAGCCTGCCTGTCGAGTCTGGGGTCGATTATGCGCGCTATATCGATGCGACGGTGCGCGTCCAGGCCAATGCAGCTCCATTGTTCAATCTGGTCAACCAGATCATGGGGGTCACACTATTGGCCCCGGGGGCTTCATCGATCAAGATTCTGAAGCCGGCTCCGGCTGATCCTTTCCAGCAGCCCGTCCTGCTCATCGATCAACTCCTCCGCTGGGACCATCTTGCCGAGCAGAGACACCGCGTCCACATGCGTGGACGAGTAACTTTGCTGTGGCCAGCGGTCTCTTTCTGTGTTCAGGATTCAAGCCGTGGAATCTGCGCGCAAACTGCCGAAGATGCGCGCCTTGCCCTTGGAGATGTAGTCGATGTGGTTGGATTTGTAGATGCGGTGAACGGAACGCCAGTGATGACGGACGCAATTTACAGGAAGATCCGTTCGGGGGATCCGATTGCGCCGCAAGCTCTCAGCGCCGCCGAGGTTCTGCAGGGACTGAATGATTCAGAGCTGATTCAACTGAACGGCCGGGTGATCGGCGTAAATTCCGAAGACTCTGATACGGTTCTGCAACTCATCTCCGAAGCCACTATCTACACGGCGCTTCTTCCCAATTCCATCGCTAGCAGTGCAGCAAGCGATTGGAAGCCGGGAAGCACAGTACAAATAACCGGAATCTGTTCCATGAAATTCGATGAAAAGTCCCGCACCAGGGGAGAAGGGATCACATCCACACGGTCTTTTCGCTTCCTGCTGCGTTCCCCGAAAGATGTAATGATCGTCGAAGGCCCCTCGTGGTGGACACCGCTGCATATGATCAGCGTGCTTACCATCGCACTGGCTGGAACGGTGATCGCTCTGATCTGGGTCATTGTCCTCAGAAAACGCCTGAAACATCAGGCTGAACTATTGCGCGCAAGCGAAGAGCGTTTTCGTCACATGGCGCTTCACGACCATCTGACAAAACTCGCTACACGCCTGCTCTTCGAGGACCGCCTCCACGTAGCCTGGGAAACTTCTACCCGCTATCGGACGGGCATGGCTCTCTTGGTCCTGGATGTCGATCGATTCAAGACCATCAACGACACATATGGACACCAGGCAGGCGACGAAGTATTGCGGATCACAGCGAACCGCATCCTTGCAATCGTGCGCTCCATCGACACTGTTGCCCGTCTCGGTGGGGATGAGTTTGCCGTGCTTCTTCCCGAACTGCCCAATTCTTACATGGCAAAAAGTATCGCCGCGCGCATCATCGAGGCGATGTCTACGCCGATTCTGACCATCAGCGCCGAAATATCCGCTTCGGTGAGCATTGGTCTTTGCTTTACGCCGGGAGGAACAATCAACAAAGAAGAGTTAATGAAGAGGGCAGACGCCGCTTTGTACGAGGCAAAACAACTGGGCCGCGGCCGCTTTGAGTGCATCGAGTCGACAGCGGAGTACACGAGCAGTTGAGCCGATTGTATCGATAGGAGTTAGCGTATTAGATCATTTCTGATCGCTAAATCAATTCGGAATCCAGCGGGATGAATTAGCATCGGAGCATCTATAGAGGAAACTCCGCAGTGAACCCTCCAAACCGACGCTTGCCACTGACTGCATTTGCAGGACTCGTTATCCTGCTTCTGCTGCTTCGCATGGCCAACTTTGTGCGCCATGCCGGCACGGGAAAGGACGCGCGCCCTCAACAGAGTATGCGGCTTTCTTCCGCCGATTCTGTACAGGACTGGGGCGACCGTTTCTCTGACGGCACACCCGATTTCCTCCGACTCACCGACCCCGCCGACCAGGCCGCTTTCCGTCGCTGGTTCACGCTGATTGCCGATTATCAGGCCATCCGTCCCAGAGCAGAAGTGCCTGCTGAGATCTCCGATTGCGCCAGCCTGTTGCGCTATGCCTACCGCGAGGCCCTGAAACGCCACAATGAAGTATGGTTTCAGACCTCCGGAATTGAGGTCGTTGCCCTACCCGGCGAGATCCGCGCCTGGCACTACCCCGACACACCGCTCGGCGCGAACCTATTTCGCGTGCGCCCCGGCAGCTTTGAGGCAGCCAACGTCTCCGACGGTTCATTTGCCCAATTTGCCGACGCCAAAACGCTCGTGGAGCTGAATGCCACCTTCATCAGCCGCGACGCGCTAAAAGCCCTACCCGGAGACCTGCTTTTTTACCGTCAGTTCGGACAATCCTCGCCTTGGCATTCTATGATTGTTACCGAGGCCGGCCCGCAGGCGCGCGTTGTCTATCACACCGGCCCCGATCATGGCAGCCCTGGCGAGTTACGCAGTGTGTTGCTTTCTGAGTTACTCGACCACCCCCAGCCGCAATGGCGGCCGGTGGCGCAAAATCCTAACTTTCTCGGTGTTTATCGCTGGAATATTTTGCGAGGAAACCAATGAGCTTCCGCAAGTCTCTGCTTGTTGTTTCGATTGTCCTTTCCCTCCTCAGCGCCGCCGCTTACGGCGAATCCAAAGACCCGCCGCGCTTCTTTTCGCTTTCCACCACGCAGACCTTCGCTCCGGGCGAAAGTGTAAAGGTGCAGCTCTACGCAAAGAACACGCCGGAGTTGGAGTTTCGCGTCTATCAGGTACGCGATGCCGAGAAGTTCTTTGCCGGTCTAAAGGACCTGCACAGCTTCGGGGTCAAAAGCGAATCCCCAAGCGAGCAGATTGATAACCCAACATTTCTCGAACGCCTGCACGACTTCAAAGCCGACCTTTGGTGGAGAATACGCCGCTTCTTCCGCGGCCAATTCAACGATGAAGCCCGTGACAGCTTCCGTGAGCGCCAAGGCAAACTCGGCAAGCGCAGCCAGGTTGTCGGCGTCAGCCAGTTTGCACGGATCCCGCTGTTGAACGAGAGCCAGTTAGTCGCTCGCTGGAAGCTGATAACTCCGCCTGCAATCGTTAGCGAGACACAACAGTTGCCGATAGATGGTCTGAGAGCCGGCGTTTACCTGATTGAAGCTACGGATGGAACTTACAAGGCTTATACGGTTGCGATTGTCACAAGCATTTCATTGGTGGAGCGGGCGAGTAATGGCCGTGCCGACTTATACGTAGCCGACCGCAAGACCGGCGCGCCGATTGAGATGGCTGAGGTTTTCCTCTGGTCAGACGGCCATGAGCAGGCTTCGGGCAAGACCGGCGCGGATGGGCTGGCTTCGCTCACCATGCCCGCGCCGACGGGAACACATGCCGCGACCCCGGAGAATGTCTGGATACTGGCCCGGCACGGCGGCGAAGCTGCGATTATCACGCCCTACGGCTACCCCTTCGAGCCTGACCAGAGGGGGGATCTTTCTGCCTATATCTATACCGACCGGCCCGTCTACCGGCCCGGCCATACGGTTCATATCAAGGCGATAGTTCGTCGCGAGAAAGACGATGCGCTGGACCTGCCCGAGGACAAGACGCTTACTTTAACTATGGCCGATGCGGATGACAAGTCCGTTTTCACCAAGGATCTACCGGTTTCCGCACATGGAACGGTGAGCGTTGATGTGGATCTTGCAGACGATGCGGGCCTGGGCTATTACGGAATCGTTCTGCAAAAGAAAGGAGATCACTCACCAACAAACAGTGTAATGGGCCGGGGCAGTTTCTACGTCGAGGAGTACAAGAAGCCGGAGTATCAGGTCACGGTGAAACCGGCAATTCAACGCGTTCTGCAGGGTAATTCGATTCAAGCGGTGATTGAAGCGCGCTACTTCTTTGGTGAGCCCGTTGCCGGGGCCAAAGTCAAATATGTGGTGCACACATCGCAACACTACTGGTGGGATCAGGACGAAGCCGAGGGGGATGACGCAGAAGGAAGCGGAGTGCCGGCCGACGACTCCGGTGAATCCGAATACGAAGGCAATGAGACCGAAAAGCAGGAGCAGGAAGGGATTCTAGATGCCAATGGCCGGCTTACGGTTACGCTGCCCACAGCGATTGATCCCAGGCACGACGATCAGGATTATCGCATTGAGGCGCGGGTGACAGATGCCGCTGAGCGTGAGGTGAGCGGCCACTCAACTGTACTGGCCACCTATGGTTCATTTCGGGTAAGCGCGGAGCCGACAAGCTATGTGTTTTCGCCGGGCCAGACTCCAAAGGTGAAGATCACTGCGCAGGATTACGATGGCAAGCCGGTGCAGACACCGGTGCACATTGCAGCCATTCTTGAGAAGTGGGACTTATCCGCGCGTCAACGGACAGAGAAGCAGGTGACCACGAGCGACGCCACGACCGGTGCGGACGGAACGGTGTTGATTGAGCTTCCCGGTATTACAGGCAGCGGCGATTTTGAGATAAAAGCCAGCGCGCGTACCCCGGAGAATCGCACCGTCGAGGGCGATACCTGGGTCTGGATCTGGAACAATGCCGGCGAATGGTACAACCAGAACACGCAGGCCCAGATTGTCGCCGACAAGAAGAGTTATCAGGTAGGCGATGTGGCGCACCTATTGCTGGTAACCGGCCTCAAAGATTCATGGGCGGTGGTGACTTCAGAGGGTGACAGCGTGCAATCGCGGCAATTGATTCACGCTACTGGCGAGAGCTTTGCTTTTGATATTCCCATTACAGTGAAGGCGCAGCCTAACTTGCTTGTCAATGCCGTAATCGTCCACGATGACCAATTGATCACCGCGCAAAAAGATCTGAAGGTTCCGTTGGTAGAGCGGACGCTGACCATCACGGCCACACCCAGCAAACCGCGTTTTCTGCCCGGCGAAACGGGCAGCTTCGATATCTTCGCGGTTGACTCTCACAACAAGCCGGTCGAGGCCGACCTGAGCTTTGGTGAAGTGGATGAGGCGCTCTACTCCGTGCGCCCCGATGAGAGTGGAGACATTGTCGCCTCCTTCTATCCCCGGCGCTCGGTGGACCTTTCCCCCGACACCTCTTTCGCCTATTACTTCTACGGCGAGGCGGGAACAAAAAGTCCGCTGTTGGCGCGCTTGAACGATGGCCTCTTCCATCCGCGCATGGCCCAGGTCAAACCCGGCTCTGACCTGGTTGTGCCCAAGGTGCGCAAGGCTTTTCCGGATACCGCCTACTGGAACCCGAATGTGCGCACTGGGCCGGATGGCCACGCGCGAGTTACATTTACCTTTCCGGATTCACTCACTACCTGGCGAACAACCATTCGTGGCATGACCGACGATGGCAAGGCCGGCGGAATGGTAACTCGCGTGCTGGTGCGCAAGAATCTCATCGTGCGCCTGGCCGCGCCGCGTTTCTTCCGCCAGGGCGATGAAACCATGTTGCGCGTGATTGCGCATAACTATCTTGAAACCGCGAAGGATGTAACCTTCTCTCTCGATGTTAGCGGTGTCGAGTTGGTGAGCGGACAGTCACAGAAGGTAAATATCCCCGCCAAGGGCGAGAGTTATGTTGATTGGCGTGTGCGTTCGCACTCAATCGGCAATGCAATTCTGACCGCGAAGGCGCTGACCAATGAAGAGTCTGACGCGCTGGAGATGACGCTGCCGGTACTGGCTTTCGGCGTAAAGCAGAGGGCGGCAACTTCGAGCGTAGTCTTCAGCGGCAACGGGCAAGGCCAGTGGAGTTACAGTTATCCCGCAAATTCGGATGCAGGTACGCGAGGACTTACTGTCACTATTGCGCCGAGCGTTGCGGGCACGGTCTTCGATGCGCTCGATTACCTTACGGGTTATCCGTGGGGATGCACCGAGCAGACCATGTCCAGCTTCCTGCCGGATCTGATCGTCGCGCAGGCAGTCGACAGGCTGCATCTGAAATCGCCCATTGATCGTGCTGAATTGAATAACATGGTCAACTCGGGTATTGCGCGCCTCATTGACTATCAACACGAGGATGGCGGCTGGGGATGGTGGCCCGACGATCCTAGCCGCATCTTCATGACCGCTTATGTGGTGAGCGGTTTGGGACAAGCGAAAGCTGCCGGTTACGAGATTGGCGAGAGGACATATAACAACGATCCCAAGGCGCTGCATGACGGAAGGGAGTGGCTGCAAAAAACACTCACCGCGCATCCGGACATGATCCCCGAACTGCGCGCATATGTCGTCTATGCTTTGGCCACTACCGGCGGCGCCCCTAAAGAAGAGCTCGATAAAGTCTGGAAGAGCCGTGACAAGCTCAGCGACGAAGGATTGGCGCTGGCTGGCCTGGCTTTCGATGGGTCTGCGGATCCTCGCGCCCGCGAAGCCGCTCAGTTATTGGAGAAGAAAGCCAAGACCAACGACACCGATGCCTGGTGGACCGGCAGCTACGATGGAATGCTCGATTACTGGGACGATACCTCGGATGAGACAACCGCTTTTGCGCTCAAACTCCTGGTCCGTCAGGATCGCGGTAGCGGCCTCTTGCCCAAGGCGGCGCAATGGCTGGCCAAGCATCGCGATGGCGACTACTGGTACTCCACCAAGCAGACGGCGATGGTGATTGGCGGCCTTACGGATTATCTTGCGCTAAGCGGCGAGTTGAGCAACAGTTCCGATGTTGAAGTATTTGTGAATGGAACAAGCGTGGGCAAACGGCACTTTGCGCAGGAAGATGCTTTCGCATTGCCCTGGCGCATCAAAATTCCAGCAGCGCAAGTTGGCAATGGTGGCCAGCTCGCCATCCGCAAGAGCGGCAATGGCATCACCTACTGGTCGGCGGAGAACAACTGGTATTCAACCGACAAGAAGCAGTTCCAGCAGGGGCAACTGGCGCTCAACATTACGCGCGATTACTACATCCTCCAGAAGAATCAGCCTAAGCCTAGCGACCCGATCACATACGATCTGGTTCCGCTCAGAGGCCCAGTGCATGTAGGCGATATTGTGGCCGTGCGGCTCGCTCTGAATGGCGGTAGTTGGAAGTATCTTCTGGCCGAAGATCCAATCCCTGCAGGCACGGAGTTCCTCGCCAACACAGGTCTCTACACGCTCAACCACAAGCCTGACTGGTGGGCCGACTGGTTTACCCGCAAGGAGTTTCACGATGACCGCGCGGCTTTCTTCAACACTGAATTCGAGGGCCGCCGCGAGTACGTATACCTGCTGAAGGTGGTCAATCCGGGCAAGTACGCTATCAGCCCGGCGCAGGCGGGACCGATGTATCAATCCAATGTGCAGACAACCACCGATCCCGCGACTTTGGAGGTGCAGCCGTGATTTTATTGAAGGAAGTTTTTCGCCGTCTGCGCCAAAGCCGCCGTTGGGTCGCGGCTCAATTCCTGGTTACCGCGTTGCTGATAGCCATCGGCATCGCCTGGACGCGCCTGCCGGAAAAGCATTTCTGGCAAGTGGCGCTCTCGCTGCTGTTGCCGCTGCTGCTCGGTCTCTCGGCTATTGAACTGCAAGCCGGAACCATGCGCGGTTTTGCCGCCGATGATGGCAAGCGGATCAAGCTGATTTGGGGCGCTGTCTCGCTGCTGGTGTGGATTGCCTTAGCCGCGCTCGCCTGGTGGCTTCTCGATTGGTGCGACGATCAGATCCCTGAGTGGGCGGGCTACCTGAACTCCAAGGCTCCGGCGCATGCGCGGGCAAAGCTTCTCACCTATGAACATATCTATCTCTGGATAACTTATGCAGAGTGGGTGTTGCGCTGGATCGTAGTGCCGGCCAAGGTGATTCCCGGCGCCATGGCTTCGGCGCAGTGGGGTTATCGCCTGCCTTGGCGCGGAGTTTTCCGCCTGCTGTTGAATTGGCGCTGGTGGAGCGGCGTTATAGTTGCCGCTTTAATCGGGGTTTTGTTGCCCAGTGAGTTTTTTGCCGGTGAGCCGCATGGAAGCGTCTCCGCGCAGGTCTGGAGCGTGAGTCTAAAGCTCGCCGCCGCATATCTGTTCGCAATCGGCAGTTGGGTCTTATTGCTGGGCTGGTGCGCGGTTCTCCTTGATCGCCGCAAGCAATCACCTCCCGAGAAGGAGTTAGCTGAAATTCCAGCATTGGTTGGTCCGCCGGAGCCGGAGAAGCGCGCCTCTGTCAAACTCCCTCTACCGGAGGCTGAGTAGCGTATTCTGCGGTACGCCCGCGCGCAGCCACTCCAGCACTTGCGCGCGACCGTAGCGATCAAGCAGCCGGCGCGTATACCAGTTCGCGGCCCGATGCGCGGCTGCTGATTCCATTTCGCTATTGGCTTGTGCAAGTTTTTCGCTGATTGAGTCCAGGGTCATCGCAGGCCGCTGCGTCTGCGGCAAAGCATCTCCGGACCACGCCTCCACCAGCCCTTCGCGCAGCCAAAGCGGCGTATGAGCTGTAGCCTGTTCTTCTACCAGTACATGCAAAAATTCGTGGCGAAGAGTATCTTCCATCAACTTGCGCGAAGCTAAAACACGTAGCGGCTGAAGCGCAATCCGATCGCTTTCCGTAAAGGCCGCTACCCAGCCCGGAGCTAGTGTCGCATCTCGAAAGGCTGGCGTGGAGCGGTAAGCTCGGATGGTAATCATGGTGCGCGGAGTAAGTCCGCTGCGGCTCTCCGCATCACCCAATGCCCGCGACAACGCAGGCATGTATGCGGTGTCCGCCGGATCGCTGCTCTCCAGTGTGAAGCCAGCTCCGGTTAGAGTCTGCCACGCGGCTCCTGTTGTCACCTCGCCCAGCGTTGCACCCGGAAAATATTGCCCGAGAATCTCACGATAGCTGAGTCCCTCCCTGGCCATCTCTGCCGCACCCACCTGGCACAAGCCGACTCCGTGGCCCGATCCACGGCCATGAAAGAGAAAGCTGTCTCCTTGCGCTGAAATCTCAAACCAGTTGCTGCGAATCCGGTTCCAACCCAGCGCGCGTCCCACGGCCAGGCGAAAATCCTCTGCTGGAATCTTGGTTGCGCCAGCCAACAGCACAGTTGCGCGGCCCGACTCCCCGCGCTGTAGAACGCTTACGGACTTCCATCCCGGCGCAGCCAGCCCGGCGGCCGCAAGCGCCTCTGTCAGCTCAGCGCGCGAGATCGTAGCCGACCACTCGCTTGATCCAACTCGCTGGCAATAAGGGTCCGCGCGCGAGGCCAGATTTACTGGACCCGATCCAGTTCGCGCAGGCCATACCTCATTGGCCGCCGCCGTTCGCCCGCCGCAGTTCTGATGAAAGTAGGCCGCAGTGCGGCTTCCGTGCAACCACAAGCTTTCGCCGGCGGTGGCCAGCGTTGCGGCGTGGGCCTCGACTGAACTCCGCCAGCGTAGCCACTGGCAATGGGTCGAGTCGCAAACGTCAAATCCCTTGTGCCCATGCGTGGGCGATAGAGCAAAACTACGCGCCACCACAGCCAGCGCCTTCAGCGACTCCTGCGAGTCTGCCGCGCCACTCTCCGCAGCCACCACTAACTCTACATAGCGTTCTATCGGCAGCGTCGCAATCATTGTTAGCGCGCCCCGCTGCACAGTAACTTTGAGAGGATAGCCTAGCGCCAGCGACTCTCCGTGAGCGGAGATCCGGTAGCTGCCGGTTACTATCAGCTCGGTCGCAGGCCGGGATTGACCGTGATCGTCTGTCCACACAAGTCCCGCATGATTGAAGCTCACTGTGATGCTCTTGAACTGTCGCGCCGGGCACGTTTCGCACACGCGAAACATCGCTGGGCCGTGAGACGAGATTGTTACGTCTTTGTCATGCCACAGCGTCCACATGCCTACGCGAATTGTCGAGCGCGACGCCGTCTGCGCCTGCGTTACAACACAAACGATTGCTAGACAGAAGGCAAGAAAAAAATGCCTCATGGCTTCCTCAACGGCGAGTGCGCCAATACCATTGACGCAATTTGTGCCGCGTCCGCGCCACGCCCCACCGGCAGATAAATAGCCACCACGACTTGTGGAGTACCCGCAGGCGCAAGGCCAACGAACCATCCATGCGTTGGGCCACCACTTTCAGCGGGGGCGGTTCCCGTCTTGCCTGCAACAGATACCCCGCCCAGTGACGCGGCGCCGGCCATGCCAAAGCTCGCCGAGTCCGCGAGTCCAGCCGATACGGTTTTAGCAGCGGTAGTCTCAGGATGCGTGGCCAACTCAATTGCCAGTGACCTGTAGGCTTCCGTTAGTTCCGGCAGTGTGATGCGGATTCCTTCTACACCTAATGCAAGCAGCTTCGCCTGCTCTCGTGTCTGTGGCTCGCGAAAGGATGCGACATTCTCCTGCGAGGCTAACCCGGTAGCAGCCAGAAGACCCCGCGCGCTGAGCGCCTGGCGCAGTTGCCCAGACGCAAGCGCGCCTGCCAGCTCAGCAAAATACGAATTGCACGACCAGGTCAGCGCCTGCTCCGCATCCATCGGATCCATCGCTGGATGAAAACAGTTGAGTTCATGACCGCCAAGACTCATCTGTCGATTGCAGGCAATTCTGCGTTTCGGATCCCAGCGCTGTGAGGCAAGCGCAAAATAAAGAATCAGTGGCTTTAGTGTCGAGCCAGGCGTAGCCAATGTGCGGCTTGCCTCTTCCAGGTGGGCCGATGCCAGCAAGTTTCCTGAGCCGATGTCGAGCACCAGCACCCGTGCGCCCGCAGCCTTGATTTCCTGTTGATTTACGGCGCTCTGCCAATTCGTGCTCAAGTGTTTGCCGCGATGAAGCGAATCGCCGGTTTGCGCCCAACAGGAGAATCCCAATGCCGCCAGGCAGGCCAGCAAGATACTCCCTCTCTGAGTTATAGATATAGAACGCATATTCTTAGTATGAACCTCCGGAAATACCGGTACTGTCTAAATCAATTATCGATATAACCTTCATTTGGACTCGTCCGTCATCTCCGCTATCTGTGCAGCGCATTGCATATTGAGCGCAGCGTAAACTCCAGCGATTCGCGCGGCACGCTCTCTACAAACGGACGAATCGCCCATCCCAGCCCGGTGGGAATCGAACGCGTCAGCGAGATTGACTCGACTTGCAAATACAAACCGCCATCCCGCTCCTCGTAGCTCCAGTAGGTGTTCTGCCGCCACAGATAGCCGTGCTCCTCGTTTGCACTCAGCGCCCGCTCGCCGCGCGTGCCGGCATGGTCAATCTCCGCAATCCGCGTACTGATCGAGCTGCTGAATCCATGCTGCGCATCAAGCCGTCCAAAGGTTATGTCATAGGCCGTATCTAGTACTACGGTCAGCACGTGCTGCTGGCGGACGCGCATCGTGGACTGCATCTGATCGCCGCTCTGCGAGATCACTTTCGCTTGCAGCACCTGCGGAGAATAGATTTGCGGATAGCGGTTGAAATCCCGCATCAGCCGCTCACAATCCCCTGCTTTGGCTCCTGGAGCAAAGGCCGTTCCGCGCCAGTGATGCAGCATTGCTCCGGGGAAATCGCTGCCGGTTGCAGGGGTGAGTTGCTCAACAATCAACTCCCCCTTGCGCAAACGGACCTCACTTTGCTCCCTCGCGCTCAAGGGTGCGAGAAAACCGCTCTGCCCCCGGTGCTGCTGCGCCAAGCGCGACTCAACGGTATGAGCATAGGCGTTATAGGCGGCGATAGCTGCTTGTGTTGGTTCCGCCTGAAGGCTTCCCGCGGAAACCAGCAAGAGCAAGAGGATGAACAACGCGCTGGCCGTCGAGCCAGGAAGGAATTTTCGAAAAACAGATGAGCGGGAATTCTTCATGAACTGCAGATCATTCTATCCGGTCTCTGTCTTGGCGCACGAAAACCCCACTGTTGATATGCATCCTGCCGCCTCCCCCCCAGAATCCGTAGAATAGACGCAGATGGCATTTTCCGAACAATACGATGTTGCGATCGTCGGCGCTGGGCACGCAGGGTGCGAAGCGGCAATGGCCGCGGCGCGCATGGGACTCAAGACTGCGCTGATCACCATGAACATGGACCTGATCGCGCAGATGAGCTGCAACCCCGCGATCGGCGGCGTAGCCAAGGGGCATCTGGTTCGCGAGGTAGACGCTCTCGGCGGCATCATGGGCGAGGTCGCCGATGCCGTCGGCATTCAGTTTCGCCTGCTCAACAGCTCGCGCGGTCCGGCCGTGTGGAGTCCGCGCGCGCAGTGCGATAAGCAGCTGTATCGCGTAAAAATGCGCGAAGTTCTGGAGGCACAGCCGGGGTTGCATATCCGTCAGGCAGAGGTCGTCGGCCTGGTAATCGAAAGCAGTGAACAGGGAACAGTGGACAGCGAACAGAATGTCCGGCGCCGCGTATTGGGGTTGAAGTTGCGGGATGGGCGGAATTTACTGGCTGGGGCCACGATCATCACGACAGGAACCTTTCTCAACGGTCTGATTCATTGCGGCGAAGAGCGTTATCCGGCGGGCCGCAGCGGCGAACCGGCTTCTGTGCTGCTTGGCGAGGCGCTTCGAGCGCTGGGCCTGCGCACATGCCGCCTGAAGACAGGCACACCGCCGCGGCTCGATGGGCGCACCATCCACTGGGAGGCCTTCGAAGAGCAGCCGGGAGACGCCGATCCTACCCCTTTCAGCTTCCGTACCAAGAAGATTGTCCAGCCGCAGATCAGTTGCCACATCGCCTTCACCACGCCGGAGACGCTGCGCATCATCCGTGAAAATGTTCATCGCTCGGCCATGTACTCCGGGCAGATCGAAGGCATCGGCCCGCGTTATTGCCCGTCCATCGAAGACAAGATCGTCAAGTTTCCGGATAAAACGCAGCACCAGTTTTTTCTTGAGCCCGAGGGGCTGAATACCCACGAAGTCTATGTCAACGGCATGTCCACCTCGTTGCCAATGGAAGTGCAATGGCAGATTGTCCGCTCCATCCCCGGCCTTGACGAAGCCGAGATGCTGCGCCCCGGCTATGCCATCGAATACGACAGTGTGGATGCTACCGAGCTGGACCGTACGCTAAGGGTCAAGAGCATGGAAGGCCTCTACCTTGCCGGACAGATCAACGGAACCAGCGGCTACGAAGAAGCAGCCTGCCAGGGCATTATGGCCGGCATCAACGCCGCGCTCTGGCTCAAGGGCGAGCCGCCTTTCACGATGGACCGCTCCGAAGGCTACACCGGCATCCTCATCGACGATCTGATCTCCAAAGGGACCAACGAGCCGTACCGGATGTTTACCTCGCGGGCCGAGTTCCGCCTTCATCTGCGGATCGATAATGCCGACCGCCGCCTTACTCCGCATGGCCGGCGGCTGGGCCTGATCAATGACCAAGCCTGGGCTGAATACGAGCACAAGCAGGCGCGCATGAACGCTCTTGAACAACTGCTTTCAACTGGAAAGGCCAACGCAGAGGGGTTGGCAGCCGCGGGCTTTGCCGAACTGCCGGCAACTGCCGGACTGACCTGGGCGCAACTTCTGAAGCGGCCTGAGGTGACAATTGAGCCGGTTCTTTCCGCGTTGCGCGAAAGCCTTCACGGCTCCGCAAGCCCGCTGCTGGCTGAGTTTTCTGTCCTGCACGGAGAGGATTCCGGCATTCCGGCCAATGTTGCCAAATCTGTGCTTCGCAATGAGGCCCGCGCTGTTGAAACCGAGATCAAATTCGCCGGCTATCTGGAGCAGCAGAAGAAGTCCATCGCCAAGCTCAAGGCCGCTGAAGCCGTCTCGATCCCCGAATGGATGGACTACACAGCCATCAGCGGCCTTTCGCGAGAGATGCGCGAAACCCTGGAGCGCGTTCGCCCCATCACTATCGGCCAGGCCAGCCGCATTCCCGGCGTCACTCCCGCCGCGCTCAGCCTGGTGCATGTTTCCATTCGCCTTCAGGGAGCCAAGCGCCTTGCCAGCTAGGGTAGCCCGCTGCGGAGTGTGGAGCGCGAGCATTAAGCCAAACAAATTCAACAGAATATGCATCGGTTTGTCTTTTCTGGCAATGGCCGGAGCCGGCCAGTTGTGCACGATCTTAAATTCATTGATGGACACCTTATGTGCGGCTGATTAAACTTGCATTCAGCCTTCCATAAAATTTGGAAAGCGCGAGGACTCACGCCGCCTGCATGACTGCTCAACTGTCGTTCACTGGGTTTGTCTGGAAGAATCTCTGGCGACGACGGCTGAGAACCCTCCTGACGCTCTGCGGAATCGGAATGGCCATCGGGGCCTTTGTCTGCCTGGTGGGCTTGTCCAGTGCCTTTGAGCAGGAATGGATGCGAATCTACTCCAGCAGCGGCACGGATATTGCCGTGATTCAGCAGACCTTTCTCAATACATCGATGGACGAGTCCGCAGTCACCAAGCTGCGAGCGCTGCCGGTAGTCGCGCAGGCCACGCCGATGATCTATAACGTCATGGACCTGACTCCGGAGGTCAATGCGCTGGCCTTCGGCTGGAAGGCAGACTCCTACGAATTCCAGTCGCTGCAGTTGATCTCTGGACGGCAATTCCACGATGGCCAGCCGGAAGTGATGCTGGGGGAGCTGCTGGCCGGCACTCTGAACAAGAAAGCCGGCGACACCCTTGAGATTCAGGGTACGGTCTTCACAGTGGTCGGTATCTATAAGGGCGGGTCGGGCCTGGAGGCTGGCGCGGTCTTGCTGCCGCTCGACCAGTTACAACAACTCAGCAGCCTGCAAGGAAAGGTTTCCACCTTCCATGTGCGGCTGCGTCCGGCGCCAGCCGGTGAATCGCCCGATGCCTATCTGAAGCGGGCACAAGCCCAGATCGAAGTTGCGCTCCCCGGCCTACGCGCCGTGCCCGCAGCTGAGCGCGCCAGCAACAATCAGTTTGTCCGGCTGGCGCATGCCTCGGCGTGGGGCACTTCTTCGATTGCATTGCTCATTGGCATTCTGGGCATCGCCAACACCATGGCGATGTCGGTCTTTGAGCGCACCCGGGAGATCGGCATCCTGCGTTCCATCGGCTGGACGCAACGTCACGTGATGATGCTGATTCAACTGGAAGCATTGATCCTCGGCCTGGGCGGTGGAGTGTTCGGGATTGCAGTGGGATGGTGCGCTCTGACTCTTCTCGCTGCCCTGCCGCAAACCGCCAGTATTGTCTCGGCTTCGTTTCCGTTTCCGCTACTGGCCGAGGCGCTGGGGATCTCCGTGCTGGCCGGATTGATTGCCGGCGCGATTCCAGCATGGCGCGGCGCGCAACTCTCTCCCGTGGAGGCGCTCCGCCATGACTAGCCCCGCGCTTGAGGTGCGCAGCCTTTACAAAAGCTACGACGAGGGTCGCATCGAAGCCCTGCGCGGCGTGGACATCGCGATTGCCGCCGGCGAGTACATCGCCATCACTGGAGCCAGCGGCAGCGGCAAGTCAACGTTGCTGCACCTGCTTGGCGGACTGGACAGCCCAACCAGCGGCGAGGTGCTTTACAACAACGCGCAGCTCGGCTCCGCTGTCGATCTGGACACCTACCGGTCACAAAGTGTTGGCTTCATTTTCCAAGCCTTTCATCTGATGCCCACGCTGCGCGCAATAGAAAACGTGCAGTTGCCCATGCTCGGCTGCAAGAGCGACGGCCGTGACCGGGCAGCGCGGGCTCGCGACTTGCTCAAGGAGATGGGCATGGAGCACCGCATGAACCAGTATCCCAATCAGCTCTCTGCCGGAGAACGGCAGCGCGTGGCCATTGCCCGCGCCCTTGCCAACGAACCCGAAATCCTGCTGGCCGATGAGCCGACCGGCAACCTGGACAGCGTCAACTCCGCGCGCACGATGGAGATTCTTACTGGAATTCAGAAGCAGCGAGGGATGACGCTGATCGTCGTGACCCACGCGAATGACATCGCGCATTCGGCAGCCCGCCAGATTCGCATCCGCGATGGAAAGGTCGAGGCATGAGGTTTCGAGCGATTGCACTCGCCGCGTCCTTGATCTTTGCCACGCAGGCGAATGGTCAGGGCGTACTGGTGAATGCGCGCGCCCAAGTCCAGTCCGCTGACTATCGGTTTAGCGGGCATCTTGTGCATGTCGATGCCAATGGCAATCGCTTGAGCTTTCCCATCAATATCAAGGCCCACTGGTTTCCCGGCGATCTGAAGGTTCTGTTAGAGGTTGGCGCAGCTTCAAAGACGGGCGCGAATTCACCTGCTGCCGGCCACTTTCCTGCGCGCCTCCTCCTCGAAATGCGCCCCAACGGCCAAAGCACCATCCAGATCGTCCATCCCGGCGACGCTGCCCCCACCGCCCTGCCTTTCGACCAATGGAAAGACGGTCTGCTGGGCGACGAATTCAGCTATGAGGACTTTTTGGAGACAACCTACTTCTGGGCCGGACAAACGGCTCTGGGCAAAGCCAAATACGGAACGCGCGATTGCGATCTGCTGCGCAGCACTCCCGGCGCCCTCGACAAAACACATTACGCTGAGGTAAAAAGTTGGCTCGATCACGTCAGCGGTTTTCCGGCCCATGTAGAAAAAACGCTCAAAGCCTCGGCAAATGTGAAAGAGTTTACTTACTTCGGCTTGCGCAAGACAGAAGGCGTTTGGTCGGCCACGCAGGTGGAAGTAAAGATTCGCGGCCACTCCGGTTCAACGCTGCTCATCATCGACCACGGTTCGCCCAAGGCGCATCTCAGCCTCAACGATTTCAGCACGGCTCAACTCATGCACTTCTAGGATGGAGCATGTTCTATCTTTTCCTTATTCCCGCGCTACCGGCGGCCCTGGTCGCCTTAGGGTTTCTCTATCAGTGGCACGGCTCACGCAAAGATCGGGCGCGCTACGCCGCAGCCGGCCGCTGGGTCGATATCGGCAACGGCAACAGGATTTACCTGCTTGAAAAAGGATCGACCGGCCCTGCGGTGCTCTTTGAGTCAGGCATCGCGGCCACCAACCTCAACTGGTTCCACATCCAGGAAAAAGTCTCGCAGTTTGCCAGTACGGCCTCCTACGACCGTTGCGGCCTGGGTTGGAGCAGCCCCTGCCAGACCGCGCGCACGCCCGGCAACATAGCTGTGGAACTGCACCAAATGCTCGCACAGGCCGGAATCAAGCCGCCCTACATCCTTGTCGGCCACTCCTTCGGCGGCTTGGTGATGCGCCGCTTCGCGCTTCTTTATCCAGACGAAGTCACGAGTATCGTTCTTGTTGATCCGATGCGCTGCGACGAGTGGCCGCCGCTCAATCCGGCAAAACAGAAAGAGATCGACCGTGGCTCGAAGCTATCCAGCTATGCCATTCCGATTGCGCAGATTGGGTTGGCGCGTCTCGCCGTCACCTCGCTCCTGTGCCGTTCCGGCCGCGTGGCCGAGCGGCTGGCAGGCGCGGCAGGCGAGGGAGGCAAGCACGTACTGGGGCGGATCAAGGGCGAGGTGTCCAAAATGCCGCCTGAGGTCTGGCCCATCGTCGCTGCTCACTGGTCGCGGCCCGGCTATTACGTGGGGATGCGGAGCCATGTCCGGGCCGTTCCCGACACTGTCCGCGAGATGCAGGCCGCCGAGCCAATCCGCGGAATTCCCGTGCTGCTGCTGACTCCCGGCAAATCCACCCCGCTCTCAGAGGATTGCCTGCGCCGCATCGGCGATAACGTGCAACAGGTCATTGCCCCGGAGAGCGCGCACTGGATTCACCTCGATCAACCGCAACTCGTGATTAATTCCATTCAGGAGATGGTCGATGCGACGGTGGTTCCAGAGGCAATTGCTGCTCTCGGATAAACAGCAGGGATTGCTCATCAACGAGTGAGCAGAAAAAGCTTCGGAGAACGACAAACTATGGGTGCCCCTGGTCCCTCGTACTTGGGGACCAGGGAAGGCTCTATCAGGTCAGTTGACCTCGCCGGCAAACTTCTCTTGCAACCTGCGTCGCAGCACTTTTCCATTGTGATTCTGCGGCATTTCCCCCAGCTCCAGTATCCAAACGCGCCGCGGCGCTTTGTACCCTGCAAGTCTCCCACGGCACCACTCCAGCAATTCCATTTCGCCTGCGGCTGAATTCTGTTTCACTTCGACCGCAGCCACGGGAATCTCGCCTTTCTCCTTGTGCGGCAGCCCAAAAGCCACCGCGCGCAGTACTGCCGGATGCGTCTGCAACGCCTCTTCCAGCTCGCGAACGTAAACCGAGTAGCCGCCCGACTTGATCACATCCTTCATGCGCCCTACGAGTCGAATCAGGCCTAGCCGGCTGCGTGTGGCCAGGTCGCCGGTGCGCAACCAGCCATCGCTGGTGAGCAAATCATCCTGGCCCTTGTCCTTCCAATAGTGTGGCGCAAGGCCGCGGCGGCGAATCTGGCACTCGCCCGTCACGCCCGCGGGTACACGCATCCCTTTCTCGTCCACAACGCGAATGCGAAACGGCGGCACCGGAAAGCAAAGGTCGCCACTGCCCCTCAGAAAGGACAATTCCACGCCCATCATCGCCAGCCCTCCCAGCTCCACCATGCCGTAGCCGTTCAGCAGCACCGGCGGAACGCGCCGCCCTCCCGGAAGCCGCAGCAAAGCGCCATATGCGCGCAGCCGTTGCCGCACCTCCGCGGGCAAATGATCGCTAGCCGAGAGCCACAGCCGTATGCTTTTCAGCCGCGCCGCATCGGGGTTACTGTTCACCAGCAGCGCAAACATCGCCGGTACGCCGACAAAAGCGGTAATCCGATGGCGCTCGGCCAGCTCCACCGCAGCGCCCACCTCAAAGCGATCCAGAAAGCAGCCGCGAATCCCCGCCATCAGCCCATAAAGCGCAATGCTCACGGCCATAATGTGCGACCAGGGCAGCGCAATGAAAGCCAAGTCTTTTTGCCCGAGAAAAACTCCAACCAGCACCGTTGAAGCCCGCGCCCCCAGCAGGGCATTGCTCGACAGCGCCGCCCCCTTGGGAAATCCGCTTGTGCCCGAAGTATGAAAGACCGCGATGGTCGCGGCGGGATCAATCACCGTTGGCGGAAACGCAGCGTCGGCCTTTTCGTTGACACGAGGAGTACGCACAAAGCCGTCCAGCGTCTCGCTCTCCTCATCCGCTTGAATCCAGGTACGCACATTCAAAGCCTCCCGGCTCAGAATCGTGCGCTCAAAGACCGCCTTGTCCGTCACCAGAATCTCCGTGCCGCTATCAGCGAGAATGCGCCGCACCTCGCTGAGCGAGAGCATCGGGTTCAGCGGAACCGCAATCCCTCCCGCGCGAATCACCGCCAGAAACCAGTGGAAGCACTGCCGGTTGTTGCTGCGATAAATCGCGACTGGCTCCCCCGGCTTCAGCGCGACCGTTCGCCGCAGAAACGAGTCAATGGAACAGATCTCGGCGTGCAGCTCGGAGAGATGAAACGGGCCTTTGTCGGTGGCCGCGACCTCGCAATCCCCTTTGCGGCGCAGCAACTCGTCTACAAGGTTCGCGACAGTCACCGTGCGGTCGCGCGAGAGTTGAAACCGGCGCACAATATTCATTGCGCAACAACCGGCTTGCGGCCCCACTCGCTGGCAACGCAGTAATGAAAGAGATTGTCGAGATAGTCCAGGACCGGTGGCGGCATGATTCCTGCCGGTCCTAGCAACCGCTCGGCATTCGTGGTGTCAAACTGCATCCGCATGGTGAAGTAGTCCCGGTACGCGCGGCCATCGCGCAGCACACGCCGCTTGCGTCCCCACAGCGTCATAAACAGCAGCGGCCGCAGCGCCGCAAAGAAGAACTTCGGATCGATATAGCGTGGCTCGCGCACCTGAAAGTACTCCGCCGCGCGCCGCGCAATCTGCTCAATCGTGGCGCTGCCGCGTGGCCCGGCGCAGAGGTGAACCGTGCTGCCCAGAGCTGCCTCGTCAAAGAGCAGCCGCGCCACCGAACTGGCCACATAATCCACCGGCACAATGTCCAGAACGGCGTCCGGATACCCCGGCACCGTCCGCCACAGCCGTCGCGCGTAAATCTTCAGCGGCCAGTACATCATCTTGAAGCTCGATGTCGCGCCGGTCCGCGAGTCGCCCACAATAATGCTGGGCCGCAGAATCATCCCCGGCAGCGAACCCAGCCGCGAGCGCACCAGCGCCTCCGCCTCGGCCTTGGTCTGCTCATAGGTATTGCGGTAGCTCTGGCCCACGGCCAGCTCGCTCTCGCGGATGAGTCCCGTGCGCTCGCCGGCCACATAAGCGGTTCCCACATAAGCCAGGCTGCGCAACCGCGGCGCGCCGGCCGCAAAATCCAGCAACCGGCGTGTGCCTTCCACGTTGATGGCGCGCGCCTCTGTAATCGTATGATCAAAGCGCACCGTCGCGGCGGAGTGAATCACGCGCGTCGTCTCCGCGGAAAGCCGCTCATAAGTTGCGGCGTCCAGCCCGCACTGCGGCTGGCTCACATCTCCGGAATAGACATCGATTCGAGACCGCTGGGCCGGCGGAACAATTAAGTCGGCGCGTTGCTGGCCTGAGAACCCGGCTCTATCGCGGATCAAAAGCGCCAGCCGCGCCTGCGGGTGGCGATCCAGCAGCTCACGCACCAGTTGTACGCCCAGAAAACCGGTCGCGCCGGTGACAAAAATCAGATCTTCACTACTCATTCAGAAACCAACCTCAGTGCTCACACAACTCGAAGGCCGCTGAACGATGGACCTTTGGATGTCCTGGCAACGGGGAAACGATACGGCTAATTATAGATTGTGGGCTGCCCAACGATATATGACGCGCCGCCTTCAGCAATAGATTGACAGATGAGCTGCTTTTTTCGGCAGAACATATCTACAGTAAAACTTTACAGTTTATCTGTATATATGAGATATTGATCTGGTGAGCAATCGAAAGTCTTCTATACAGGCCGGGCTTGCCTCGACGCTTGCTGCTGAAATTCGAGCGGTAGCCCGCAAGATCAAGCTGCGCTTGCGTGAGCATGGCGGGCGCAACGACCTGACGCCGTCCCAGAGCTCTGTTCTGCTTCGACTCGAGCAGGATGGTCCGGCAACGGTTTCTGGCTTGGCGCGAGTGGAAGGGATGCGTCCGCAGTCCATGAGCGCGATCGTTACGCCGCTGCAAGAGGCCGGCCTGGTCAAGGGCGCTCCTGACCCCATCGACGGGCGGCAAACTCTGCTCTCTCTCTCTCCCAAATGCCTGAAGTTGATTCAGGAGGGCAGGGCCGCGAGACAGGACTGGCTAACCATGACCATCTCGCAAAAACTTTCTGCTCACGAGCAGGAGAAGCTTCTGGCGGCACTCGAACTGCTCGCGCGGCTTGTTGAAGATTGAGTTTCTTTTTGATTTCAACTTCGTATCCGATTCGTATCCAAGGAGAAAATCGATGCCGCTTACTACGCTTGATCCCAACACAGCGTTGATCGTCATTGACTTGCAGAAAGGCATCGTCAGCGGGAATTTCATCCATCCCATCGACGAGGTCATTGACCGGACGCGCGCCCTAATTGATGCTTTCCGTGCGAACAATCTCCCGGTCGTGCTGGTCAACGTGGCGGGTCGTGCCCCGGGCCGGACAGAACAAGGTCCGCGCGGCGGCCAGGCATTTGCCGAGGGATGGACCGGCCTTCTGCCGCAGTTGGATCAACAGCCGAGAGATATTGTCGTCACCAAGCGAAGCTGGGGCGCATTCGCAACTACGGATCTCGAAGCCCAGCTCAACGCGCGCGGCGTTACCCAGGTTGTTGTGACTGGCGTGGCGACCTCGGTTGGCGTTGAGGCGACTGCGCGGCAAGCCTACGAGCAGGGGTATAACGTGACACTCGCGCTCGATGCAATGACCGATATCCGCGAGGAAGCGCACGGGTACAGCATTCGTAACGTTTTCCCTCGTCTTGGCGAGACGGGGCATGTACAGGAAATCATTTCACTGCTTGAACAAAGGAGCTCCGCATTATGAATTGGCTTTGGCTTGTGTCGTACTTTTTTGGGGGCGCTTTTACGGCAAACTCCATTCCTCATTTCGTAGCCGGCACCATGGGACGTCCCTTCCAGAGTCCCTTCGCAAAGCCATCCGGCAAAGGACTCTCCTCCTCAACGGTCAATGTTCTTTGGGGGTTTTTCAATGCGGTAGTTGGGTATCTGCTCGTCGCGCGCATCGGTGCTTTCGATCCGCGGGCAGCAAGCCACATCATTGCGTCCGGCTTGGGCGCGCTGCTCATCAGCATCTTCTCGGCGCGTCACTTCGGCCAGTTCCATGGGGGCAACGCTCCCGCCGGCCAATGAAGACGCGCCCATGAAGAATCCAATGGCCGGTACCTTTCGTGCCTTGAAAAGCTACAACTTCCGCCTGTGGACGGCTGGTTCGCTGGTATCCAACACCGGTACCTGGATGCAGCGCGTGGCGCAGGACTGGCTCGTGCTCACGCAACTGACCCATCACGATGCCTCCGCGCTGGGCATTGTGATGGGCCTGCAGTTTGCTCCACAACTCCTGCTCCTGCCCTGGACGGGATCGGCTGCGGACCGCCTCAATCAGCGAAAGCTCCTGATGCTTACGCAGGCAACAATGGGTGTGCTTGCGCTCGTCTTGGGGGTTCTCACAGTCACGGGAGTCGTCCGGCTCTGGCATGTGTATCTGTTCGCCTTCCTGTCCGGCTCCGCTGCTGCGCTCGATGCTCCCGTGAGACAGACCTTCATTGCGGAGATGGTCGGCGATGAAGTCCTTCCCAATGCCGTCGCTCTAAACTCAACCTCGTTCAATGCCGCGCAGATGATTGGTCCCACCGTCGCCGGCTTGCTGATTGCAAAGGTTGGCATCGGCTGGGCCTTTCTTCTCAACGGACTCTCGTTCGCGGCAGTGCTGCTCTCGATGTCCTTCTTCCGTCTCTCGGAACTGCGCGCAAGCCTCAGGGCGCATCGCGCCACCTCTGGATTTCTTGAAGGGTTTCGCTACGTATGGAGAAGACCGGAGTTGAGGGCGATCCTGGTCATGCTCTTTCTGATCGGCGCCTTCGCGCTGAACTTTCCGATCTTCATCTCTACAATGGCCGTGAATGTCTTCCACTCCGACGCGCGTGCTTTCGGCCTGCTCTCTTCCATCATGGCCGCCGGCGCGCTTTCAGGAGCTTTGTTTGCTGCTGGTGGCAAGAAACCAGGCTTGGCATCTCTCTCGATGGGGGCCACGGTCTTCGGGCTGGGCTGCACCCTGGCTGCGCTCGCGCCGGGATACTGGTGGTTTGCGGCCGCTCTCGCGGTCAGCGGCGCGGCTGCCCTGACCTTGACCAACGGCACGAATAGCATCATGCAGCTCTCGACAGAAACCTCCATGCGGGGCAGGGTGATGGCGCTTCGGGTCGGCGTTGCATTGGGGGGAATGACAATCGGCGCTCCAATCGTCGGCTGGGTTGCCAACCGCTTCGGCCCGCGCTGGTCCCTCGCAGTGGGAGCCGGAGCGTGCTTCACCGCTGCCCTGGTCGCGGTCTACGCTCTGGCCCGCCGAATAGGACAAAAAGACGTGTGCAATTTGCCTTGAGTCAGCCTCAGCTTAGCCCTTCGCATGGTTGGTGGGCGTACCCGGTGTAAAGGATAGATGGAATGTCCACAATGCCGAGAACAGCGCAAACGGGGCTGCATCTGAAAACGAAGATCCTGCGCAACTCCCCTTTGAAATAAGAGGGAGTAAACTGAACGCTGGCTGCGATCTCCCGCCGCCACGGCATTGTTTCCGTCAGGCTGTAGCACCGCAAGGCATGGTGAAAGCTCCGATTGACAAATGCCGTCTTAACCTCTAGGCTACCGAAACACATTCTCTCGATTGTGAGTGTCTATGACGACCGGAGATCTTGTATTCATTAGCTACGCCAGGGAAGATCGCTCATGGGCCGAGCGTTTATATATGGACCTTCGCATACAGGAAGTTAACGCATGGCTGGATGTTCGCTGTCTTCCAGTGGGCTCAAACTGGAAACTGGAAGTTAAGAAAGCAATCCGTCAGGCTCGATTCTTTGTGCTTTTAATCTCCCGGCACTCAGTAAACAAGCGTGGATTTGTCCAACGGGAGATAAAGGAAGCAATTGATGTATTGAGGGATTTCCCAACCGGCTCCACATTCCTGATTCCGGCTCGATTAGATGCAACAGAACCTATCGACGATGAACTCCGCGAACTCAATTGGGTTGAGTTAAATCCGTCTTATCACGATGGACTTGCTCGGATACTCAGCTCTGTAGGCGCATCCCGCTCCGCGCCGTTAATTATTTCCGAAGCATCCGGTTCAGCCGCGTTTCCAGCAACGGTCCTCCACAAAGGGAAGGAGATTGTCGTTCAGTTACCGCTTACTCTGGGTCAAAGGGCCGCAATTAATTACGCGCCGTTCCGTACCAAGAAGGAATTTCTTCAGCAATTTTTTGATCGCCTGCCCAAAGACAAGCTCATCGCTGATCATTCATTATCCTATTACATCACGTATGATACCCGTCATCCAGGAGTGACCCTCAGTGCAGATCTAAGAGCAACCTATCCTGAGCAAATTACCATCGTCTTGCAGTATGTCTTTAGCAACCTCGATATTCGCGAGGAAGGGGTATCTGTTGCCCTAAAATTCGATGGAATCGAACAGACGATTGGAATACCCTATGAAGCAATTCGAGAGATCAACATACCTGAGATCGGCATAGCTATTTCTTTGGGTTCCGCGTCGTAGAGATATAGAGGCGCTAAATGTGTTGCAGGTCATGAAGTCGTCTG
>CAZHKN010000016.1:0-7637 GCA_964532725.1 uncultured Occallatibacter sp. | reverse complement strand
TATAGAGGGAGAGACAAAATACAAAGTGCGCCACCGCCTCGAATCACGCGAACTGCGGCGGAGGAGTGCATCCCGCCACAAGCAACGAACGGAAGGATCAACCACCAACCGGGACAGAAAATCCCGTTGCCGCGCGCCACGCATCAAATGCCGCCAACGCCCGCTCGCAGACAATCCGGTGTCTCTCCTTCTTATCGCGGACTTTTTTTCTTGTCTCTTCATCGAGAGGTTCCAGCAGATCGAAGGTGATGTTGGCCGGTTGAAAGTTTTTCGGGTCAGCGTGGGTGATGTAGTGGACCAGCGAACCGAGCGCGCTGGCGCGGGGCGCGGGTGTGGGTTCTTCGCCTCTGGCGATGGCTGCAGCATACAGCCCCGCCAGCAGCCCGGTGGCGATCGATTCCGTATATCCTTCGACGCCCGATAACTGCCCCGCAAATAGGATCTTCCGATCCGTTTTTAGTCGTAGAACATCATCGATCAGCAACGGCGCACAGATATAGGTATTGCGATGAATCTGCCCGTAGCGCAGGAAGCGCGCATCCTCCAGGCCTGGAATCAGGCGCAGCACCTTGGCTTGGTCACCGAATTTAAGGTGATTCTGGAAGCCGACCAGGTTGTAGCTGTCCGCGCGCAGGTTCTCCTGCCGCAGTTGCACCACCGCCCACGGAGTTTTGCCCGTCCGCGGGTCGCGCAGGCCGACAGGCTTCATCGGGCCAAAGCGCAGTGTGTCGCGCCCGCGCCGGGCCAGCACCTCGATGGGCAAGCAGCCTTCAAAGTACTCCAGCCTCTCCCATTCTTTGGCTTCGGCGGCCTCGGCAGCCAGCAGCGCGTCCAGGAAGCGGTCGTACTCCTCGCGATTCATCGGGCAGTTGATGTAGTCGGCAGTGCCTTTGTCCCAGCGCGCGGCCATGTACACGCGCTCCATGTCGATCGAGTCAGTCTCGACGATGGGCGAGATGGAGTCATAAAAGGCCAGATGCTCCGCGCCGGCCAGCCGCGCAATTTCCTTACTGAGCGCGTCGGAGGTCAGCGGGCCAGTGGCGAGAATAGTGAGTTCCGCTCCGCTCTCATCTGGGGCGAGGCTCGTGACTTCTTCGCGGATGACGCGGATATTCGGCTCGGCGGCGATGGCTTCTGAGATCAGCCGGGAAAACTCGACCCGATCCACAGCCAATGCGTGGCCCGCTGGTACTGCCGATTTGTCCGCAAGGCGCAAAAGAGCGGAAGCACCCCGCCGCATCTCCTGCTTGAGCAGCCAGGGCGCCGTGTTGGGCGACTCGCTCTTCAGGGAATTGCTGCAAACCAGTTCGCCGAATTCAGTAGTCTGGTGGGCCGGAGTCAGGCGCGGCTTGCCGTCAATCATCGCGCGCATCTCGTAGAGATCGACCTGGCAACCCAGCCGCGCGGCGGTCAGCGCCGCCTCCGGTCCGGCCAGGCCACCTCCTATTACTCGAATCCTCACAATGCAGCCTCTTCCGAAGCGGTCTGGGCAACGCCAGCCAATCGGGCAATCGCCTCACCCGTCATGCGGACATTGCGCCACTCATCCAGAAACTCAGCGCCCAGCGAGCGGTAAAACTCAATGGCCGGTGTATTCCAGTCCAAAACCTCCCATTGCAGCCGCGGGCATCTGTTTTCTACAGCTATCGCCGCCACGCGCTGCAACAGCGCCTTGCCGATCCCCAGGCCTCGTAGTTCCGGCTGGACGAAAAGATCTTCGAGGTACAGCCCCGGCCGCCCTGCCCAGGTGGAGTAGTTGAAAAAGTAGAGCGCGAAACCTGCCGTCTGGCCATCGTGCTCGGCCATCAGGCAATGAAAATAGGGATTCGGGCCGAAACCGTCGCGTAGCAGGTCGGCCTCGGTGGCAGCTACGGCGTCCGGCTCCCGCTCATAGGCGGCCAGGGCGCGAATCAGCGCCAGAATCTGCGGTATATCCGCTTCCGTTGCGGGGCGAATCATGGTTGACCTGCCGTTCATCACGATTGTCATCTCTTTTTTATTGTAGGGCGCGATTGTCGCAAACTGTGATCTGGGCCACACCCCGGGCCGCCGGGGCGCATTACCATTGAAGAGGCAGGACAGGCAGCGGCAACCCGCAGTACATGCGGCACTTCTGTCCGCATGTGGCTTTGGAGTGCGTTGCGGAATCTGCCCCGCGCTCTTGTCTCCGGCAGTCAGTTGGATTTAACTTGATTCCTGCTGAAATATTCTGAGATTGCAGCGCATAAATGAGTTTTTTGCATCCTGACCGCCGGCCTTGGCTGACGCAAACACGGAATTGACTGACAAAAAGATTTGAGCACGCGGGCAACGATGTTCGCGCCGCTCCCAAGGAGAAGAAGATGAAACGCAACCTTTCACTTTGGCTGGGGCTGGCGGCAATCGCCCTCCTGCCGGCCGTTGCCCAGAACCCCGGCGCCAAGATTCACGGCCATGTCACCAACCCGGTGGGCACCCCTACCACGAAAGGCTCCGTGAGCCTCACCACTGCTACCCAGGCCGACGGCCCCGGATTGACCTCCAAGCAGAGCGAAAAATATACCTTCCCGGTTTCAGAGACGGGCGAGTATCAAGGCGATGTGGCCCCCGGCAACTACACCGTGATTTTCCGTGACGTGGATACACCGCACGACAAGATTGTCGATGAGATCGACGGGGTAAAGATTCTGGCCGGGCAGGATGCGCTGGTGGACATCGATATGTCGCGTCCGGCTTATATCGAGAAGCTGTCGCCCGACAAGAAGAAGGAACTGGAAGAGATCAAGAAGAAAAACGAGTCGGTCCTGAAGACCAATGCGGTCATTAAAGCCCTGAACGCAGATATTCTGGCCGTGAATCAGGACCTGAAGGATGCCGATGCCGCGCACTCCCAAGCGGTCAAGGAACTGGGCGCAACGGCATTGCCTGCAGATGTCAAAGCCAAGGAAGAAGAGATCCGGACAGCCAAGTACACAGAGATCGAAACCATCATGCTGAAGGATACAGGCATGCGCCCCAACGAGCCGATTCTCTGGCTCGATCTTGCCCAGGCCCAGGCCGGCCTGAAGAAGTACGATGACGCAGAACCCAGTTTCAAGAAGGCCCTGGACCTGGATTCCAAAGATCCCAAGAAGCTGAATCCGTCGATAGAAGGCGGAGGAAATTCCGGCTTGGGTGCGGTCTACGCGCGCACCGGCAAAGTTCCCGAAGCCAATGCGGCCTTTGATGCGGCGGCCAAGGCAAATCCCGCCGCTGCGGGCACCTATCTCAAGAACGAAGCGGTCATCTTCTACCAGTTAAATAACGGAGATGCGCAGGTGGCGGCGGCGGAAGAAGCGATCACAGCCGATCCGACCCAGGCAATCGCGTACTACCTCAAGGGCCAGGGGCTGGTGCAGAAGGCGACAATTGACCCCAAGACAAACAAGATTGTTGCGCCTCCGGGTTGCCTTGAGGCGTACCAGAAATATCTGGAGTTGGCTCCCGATGGTCCGTACGCCACAGAGGTAAAAGGCGTTCTGGAAGGTTTCGGCCAGAAGATCGTGACCAGCTACAAGGCGGGCAAAAAGTAACTGGTTCTGATACTGTATGCTGCAAACGGGGTGTTTCCGGTTAACGGAAATGCCCCGTTTGATTTCTATCCGCGAATGATTCTCGCGCGCCGCTACAATCCAGTTTATGGGTTCTGAATTGCTGAGCTACGAGCAAGCTGCGGCGGTAATTGCTTCCCATGCTGCTCGATTGGAACAGATACGGCCGCGGAGCGAGTCCGTGCCCCTGGATGCTGCGAGTGGCAGCATGCTTGCGGCCCCGCTCCGTGCCGACCGCAATCAGCCCCCTTTTGCCCGCTCCACGCGCGACGGTTATGCCTGCCGCGCAGTGGAAGCAGCCGCGTATGGATGGCTTCCTGTTGCCGGATCGACGCGCGCAGGCCAGGCTCCGAGTGGCCCGCTGCCAGTGGGCGTTGCATGGGAGATCATGACCGGCGCACCGGTTCCTGCGGGCGCGGACGCCGTGGCCATGCTGGAACACGTGGAACTGCTGGACGGGCAGATCCGGCTGCATCCCGCAAGAAAGATCGCCCCCGGCGAGAACATCGTTCTGCAGGGCGCAGAGGCTCGCGCCGGAGACCAGTTGCTTGCGGCTGGCGTCCGGCTCGGGTCCGCGCAGATCGCCCTCGCGGCAGCCTGCGGCTACGCCAAGCTCCCCGTCTTCGCAAAACCGCGCGTGGCAATTCTCGCCACCGGGGACGAACTGGTCCCTGTCGAGTCCCAACCAGCACCGGGTCAGATTCGCAATTCAAATAGCCCGATGCTTGCGGCGCTGGTGGCCGCGGCAGGTGGGGAGCCGTGGATTCTACCCGCCGTGGCAGACACCGCTGACGCACTCGACTCCGCGCTGGCGGCAGCGGCCAGAGCCGATCTGTTGCTGATTACTGGCGGTGTATCAGCCGGCAAATTCGATCTTGTAGAAGCCGCGCTGGCCAGCCTTGGCGCGCGCTTTCACTTTACCGGTGTGCGGATGCAGCCGGGCAAGCCCGTAGTCTTTGGAGAACTGCCCCGTAGCACAGGTGCTGTCCCAGAACTCCGCTTTCAGCCAATCTTTGGCCTTCCCGGCAATCCAATCTCTTCCGCTGTGACATTTCTGCTCTTTGCTGCGCCTGTTTTGGAAGCGCTGGCCGGTTGCCACGAGGCTCGCCCCCGTTTTGCTCTCGCGCAACTGGCGAGTCCCTGGCAAGGCAAGCCGGGACTGACCCGCTTTCTGCCTGCCGTCTGCGATTTTTCCTTCGCGCTGGGCAAGCGACCGGCGGTCACCCTGATTGCCACGCAGGGTTCTGGAGACCTGGCTGCCTTCGCGCGCTCCAATTGCTTTGTGGTCGTGCCGGAGACCGCAGTTCGCCTGGAACTGGGAGAAATTGCTTCGATCCTGCTGAGGTGATTTCCTAGCCGAATGGAGGTAAACTTCCCTCATGGCCGTTTTGAACAAATCCGAGATTGCCGCGCTCTCCGACAGCGAGCGGCTGGCTCTTATCGATGCGCTTTGGGAGAGCCTGGAAGCTCCGCGCGGAACGCTGCCCGAGAATCATTTCCCTGTTCTTGACTGGCAAGAGACGGTCCTTGATGAGCGGCTGCTTGATCTTGCTCTCTCTCCCGGCGATGAGATGGATCTGGTGGAGGCAAGAAGCCAGTCTCTGCTCTGATGGCTGATTTCACCCTCAAGCTACGCTCAAAAGCGCTTGCGGATCTGCACGAAATTCGCCTTTGGTACCATGATATTGACCCATCGGTCGAGATGCGATTTCTGAGCGCTCTCAACGGCTGCCTGGACCGGATTCTGGCCTTCCCGTTCAGCTATCAGATCGTCTATAGAAATTCGCGCCGCGCATTGCTGGACAAATTTCCTTACGGGGTCTTTTATCTCATCCAGGATGACAGGATCGCTGTGCTTGCCATCCTCCATCTGAAGCGAAATCTGGCGTTGATGAGGAAAATTGCGGAGTAAGCGCACCGTCCGCTCACCGCTTCCGCGCCCGCCAAAACGAACTAATCCCCAGATAGAGAAACATCGCCGCAATCCCCGCCGCTACCAGGAAACTGCGCTCATAGGGTCCGCTGAGATGAGCGGGCCGGGTACGCCACAATGCGGGAAGCAGAACCAGCGCAAACAACAAGAAAAGGGAGCCGGTCACCTCCAGCCACAGAATCCCTCCCACCCGCGCAAAAGGCCGCAGAAATCCCCCCACGCCACGCGCCACGCTCTCTCTCACCATTTTTTTGTCCGGCAAGCCTCCTGCGCGGCTCGCGGAGTTTCCGCCGCCGCTTCGTGCATCCTGAGCCCGAGCCGGCGTCGTAACCGTGGTGGCAGGCGAATTCGAGGCGGCATCTATACTCGCGCTCACCGCCTGTCCTGCAACCCGCGCGCCGATTCCCAGCACCCGCCCAATCGTATGAGGTTTCATTTCGAATATGATGGTACCAGTGAGGAGTATCGGAAGTGTTTTCTAAAGTTTTCCAGCGCTTCCCAGTTGCTCCCCGGCCTCGTCAGAAGTAATGTAGAGGAATCCCGCGCCGTTTTTCGCCCCTCAGAGAAGGGTGCTGGCCGTCGCTTCAGGAATTCAGGAGGTGCTTGTGACATCCCGTCTGCGCGAACTGATTCAACAACTGGGCGAGGCCATCCACGAGTCGGTCATCGAGAGTGAGCAGATTGCCGGCGTGGTGCAGGATATCCGCCAGTACGGCTTCGATGTTCTGCTGATGCTTGAGGCCACCATCGGCCTCAACGAAGTCGCCGCCAAGCAGGCCGAAGAAGCCGCCGCGGGTGCTGCCGTCACAGGCGAGAGCGACCCGTTTACACAGAATGATCTCCATTTTCTCCGCTCTCTGCGCATCTCCGTAGCTGGCGAGGAGGGGAACGGAGAACCCCACAACGATTAGCACGATTCATCGAAGCCCGCTGAATCTACCACGCCAGATAACTACGCACCTGGCTCCAGTTGCGACTTGTTTGCTCCGCATTCATTGTCCTATGCTATTCTTCACCGTTTGGCGCACTTCCATTTAGAATCTCGCCGAACCGGATCACTATCCGTGTGCAGAGCGTTGCCCTGAGGCAAACGCAATCCAGAGAACGTAACTAGACTGGACGGGAGCGTTGATGAGAGACACACTTGGAGTTTTGCTGGCGGGCGGCGCGGGCGAACGCCTCTTCCCCTTGACGCGGGATCGCGCCAAGCCGGCCGTGCCCTTTGGCGGCCACTATCGCATTATCGATATCACGCTCTCCAACTGCATCAACTCCGGCCTGCGCCGCGTCTTCATCCTCACCCAGTACAAGGCGCTTTCGCTCAACCGCCACATCCGTGAAGGCTGGACCGGCATCGTCGCCCAGGAGCTGGGCGAGTTCTTCGAGCTGCTGCCGCCCATGCAGCGCACCGGCTCCAACTGGTATATGGGAACCGCCGACGCCGTCTACCAGAACATCTATTCCATCGGCAGCGAGCAGCCCGCTCATGTCATCGTTCTTGGCGGCGACCACATCTACAAGATGGATTACAGCCGCATGTTGGAGCGCCACAAGGAAACCAACGCCGAGGTCACGCTGGCCACGCTGCCCATTCCCCCCGATGAGGTCTCGCGCTTTGGCGTCGTCGAGGTGGGCCGCACCGGCGAGGTGCTCGGCTTTGAAGAAAAGCCGGCCTCCACCAAATTCCGTTCGCCTCACAATGGCAACTCGGTCGACGCCTCAATGGGCATCTACATCTTCAACACCGAGGTGCTCATCAAGGCGCTCATCGCAGACGCGGAAAATCCAGCCTCCAAGCACGACTTCGGCCACGACATCCTGCCCAATCTCCTCGGCAGAAAAAAGATGATGGCGTACAGTTTTGTCGATGAAAACAAACAGGAAGCCCTCTACTGGCGCGATGTCGGCACCCTCGACGCCTACTACGAAGCCAACATGGACCTCTGCTCGGTCTCGCCGGTCTTCAACCTCTACGACAAAAGCTGGCCGATGCGCACCCGCGTCCGCCAGTATCCGCCGGCCAAATTCGTCTTCGGCGAACCGGGCCGCACCGGCATGGCCGTCAACTCGGTCATCACCTCCGGCGTCATCATCTCCGGCGCATCGGTCTCCAACTCCGTCCTCTCGCAGGATGT
>CAZHKN010000015.1:0-36377 GCA_964532725.1 uncultured Occallatibacter sp. | reverse complement strand
CAGGGCTGCTGTTGCGCTACGCGCGTCTGTAGAACCGTTCTCACTCCAGATACGAAGCCACCACTGCCAATGCCGCTATCGCCGCTGTCTCAGCGCGCAGAATCCGTGGACCGAGCGAGGCCGCCCGCCATCCATTGGCATCAAACAGGGCCTCCTCCTCTGGAGCCCATCCGCCTTCTGGACCCAACGCAAGCTCGAGCAACGGCATCTCCGTTCCGGCCGCGACCACTGCCTCCTCCAGCGCATGGCGTAGCGTGGTCGTACGCTCCTGCTCGGCCAGAACAAAACGCGCCGCATTGGATGCAGCACGTACCCGTTCCGCCAATGGACCCGGATCGTGAATCAACGGCACATCGGAACGTCGCGACTGCTGCGCGGCTTCGTGGGCAATGCGCCGCCAGCGATCCGCTCGCTTTGCCGCCGCCTGAGCAAGGTGCTTCTCGGAGCGCCGCGCGATTACCGGCACAATTTCGGCGACTCCCAGTTCGGTCGCCTTCTCAATCGCCCACTCCATGTGATCGAACTTGTAAATCGACATTACCAGCGTGACAGGTAATGCGGGATCGGCCTCCAGCTCCGCGATCAGATTGAAGCGGACCTCACTGGGCGCAACTGCGGCGACAACGGAGTGAAAGACGTGGCCGCCGGCAACCACGTCCGCTTCCATTCCCTGCTGTGCGCGCAACACCCGCGCCATGTGCTCGGCCTGCGCGCCAATAATTGTGGCGGTTGCCTCATCCCAGTGTTCCGCAATCCAACGGCGTCTTGTCATCGCTTGCTCCGGGGACCGCTCCCCGCCTCATCAGGTATAGTCTAGTCCCTTCCAGAAACACCGAGGGGGACGCTTGCGCGTCCCCCTCGTGTGTTGCCTGTTACGTTGGACCAACCGCTACTTCTTCTTTGCAGCCTTCTTTGCGGCCTTCTTCGCGGGCGCCTTTTTGGCGGCTTTCTTGGTTGCCATTTTGCCTATTCTCCCTCTTCAATGATTTTGCATTGACCCTGCAATATGGATTGCAGTTGATGAATGTATAGATTCATCAAAGATCAGTGTCAAGAGAAAAAAGAAAAACTTGTGAAAAAAGTGGCAACAACTTTTCGGTGATGGACCATGATTCGTCTTGCCAGCCAACGCAACAGATCTAAACGATGCTCTTGAGCGCATCAATTCTTGCAACCCGCAGCGGCACGCTCCTTCACAAATCTCGCAAGCGTTCCGGCATCGCGCCGTTGAATCAGGTCGTCGAGATAAGCCTCGCGGTCTTTCGGATTCGTCTTGAGCAACTGCTCGTACACATGCAATGCGCCTTCTACGCCTGCCATCAACTCGGGAAGTCGATCATCCTTCTGGCCGGGATTTTCAAGCACAAATTCTGCCTGACCCATGAATCCACCGCCAAAGATTGTCGCTCCGTCCTTCTTATCGCCCTTGGGCAGCTTGTCGAGGACCATGCAAACATGGACGGTAAGATCGGGCACATCGGCAAACCACTTCAGCACCCAATCAAACTGCTCCTTGGCATGGGGGTCAAGCGGATCTGCCTGCCAATCGTGAATATATTCGAGCGCCTGCTTGCGCTCCTCGGGAGTCGATGGGCCGCGGTCAGCGGCTTTTGCGTCAGCGACCGCTGCGCTCAGCGCAAAGCC
Source organism: uncultured Occallatibacter sp. (assembly GCA_964532725.1). Classification (GTDB taxonomy): domain Bacteria; phylum Acidobacteriota; class Terriglobia; order Terriglobales; family Acidobacteriaceae; genus Telmatobacter. Next base: position 34,733 of record CAZHKN010000015.1, on the reverse strand, counting down.
CATGAGCATAACGGAAACAGTCCTCAATATCGAGACAGTTCTCTTCGCAAGCCAAAATAACAGCAGGTCACAGTCCGCGCAACCCGCTGCAATTCTATCCAACGATATAATTCGAGAAAAGCCTGGCAGTAAACCCCATTTGCCGTCAGCGCATCGAATTAATCTGCTTTGCGCCACAGATATTGGAAGGAACCAGTGAAGAGTTCGCATATCCGGCAGGACATCCAGGGGCTTCGCGGCATCGCAGTCGTCTCCGTTGTGCTCTACCACGCGTGGTCTCATCTGCTTCCGGGAGGATTCGTCGGCGTCGATGTTTTCTTTGTTATCTCGGGATTTGTGATTACCAACACCATTCTCCGCGATGCCGCTGCTGGACGTTTCTCAGTCGCGCAGTTCTACCGGAGGAGGATTCGGCGCATCTTTCCCGCGCTCTATACGGTTCTGGCATTTGTGCTGACCGCATCCTGGTTCCTGCTGCCGCCGCTCGACTTTCTGGAGCTTGGGAAGTCGGCCTTCGCCACCATCTTCTTTTCATCCAATTTCTTTTTTCTGGTACACACAAACTATTTCGACGGCGTGGCCAACCTGAAGCCGTTACTGCATACTTGGTCCCTTGCGGTTGAAGAGCAATTTTATTTCGTCTTCCCTCTTTTGGTGGTTTTCTTCCTGCACTACCGGCCGCGCTGGCTGCGCCCCACACTGATTCTGCTTTCCATTGCATCGCTGGCCGTCGCAGCCGCGATGCTTCACGCCCATCCCAGCGCAACCTTCTACCTCGCGCCCCCTCGGGCATTTGAATTGCTTCTGGGCGCCATCATTGCCTGCCCCGGATTGCGCGCCGATGTGCCCCAGCGACTGCGCGACGGTCTGTCTCTCGTTGGCCTGAGCATGATCGTCATCGCGCTGGCTGTCTTCAATGACACAACGCCATTTCCCGGACCGGCAGCCTTGCTCCCCTGCCTAGGTGCAGCGATGATCATCGGAGCTGGCATCGGAGACGGCGCTGCCTCCATTGTGGGGAGATTGTTTTCCACCCGGCCTTTCACCTTTTTCGGAGACGTATCCTACTCCCTCTATCTCTGGCATTGGCCCATCTTTGTATTGGCTCGACATTATTTTGGAAGCTCGCTCGGGATTCCGACGATCAGCGCCTGCATCGGAATGGCAGTTCTTGCTTCCTGGCTTTCGCTGATCTTTGTCGAGCGGCCTTTCCTCGACAGGCGAAATGACAAGATGGTGTTTCTGCGTTTCGGCCTGGCAGCGATTGCTCTAGCGTCGATCCCTTGCCTGTTGGTTGTCCATTCGAAAGGCGTACCGCACCGTTTCTCCAACTCGTCACTGGCTCTTTTTTCAACTACCGCCGACTTCAACCACCGAAGAGCAGACTGCCACGGGGAGGACGGAGCACCAATTCCTTATGGCCGGAATTGCATCTTCGGCGATCAGGCCTCGCCGCCGGACGTTGCGGTATGGGGAGATAGTCACGGCGCGGAGCTGGTGGCAGTTATCGGCGAACTACTGGCGCAACAGCACCGGTCAGCGATGGAGATTACGGCCTCGCATTGCCCGCCTGCATTGAACTATTCCCCAAAAGGGTACACGCACTGCCCAGTACATAATCAAGAGACACTGGACCGGCTCAGCGCCGATGCAGATATCAAGACAGTGATCGTAACCGCGAATTTCTCGGCGTACAAAGACGATAGATTCGATCTCATGCTAGGCGGGTATCGGGATGCGGTGACCAGACTGCACTCCACAGGCAAGTGCGTGCTCCTCGTCTATCCAATTCCAACCTTCGACTTCAATCCGCCCGAGGTTCTGGGTATTCGGAATCAGCATGGCGCAAGTCTGGAGACAGTCGGCATCTCGCGGCAAACCTTCCGCGAGGAGAATCAACAGGCGGTCCATTTGCTGGACTCGATTTACAGCGCGGGCGGATTCGAACGGGTTATCCCCGAAGAGATTCTCTGCGACGCGAATTTCTGCCAGGCTCATTCACCCAGGAAGGGCGTTTTGTATTACAACAATGATCATTTAAGTATGACTGGAGCGCGGCTGATTGCCAATCAGCTGCCTGCCGATTTACTGACGGCCAGCTCAAACGTCGCGCAATGACGGCGGCCTGATGGATCATTCCCGCCGACTGCATTGAAAATTCGACTTTGGTCTCTGTCCACTACTAACTGCCCACTGTTCACTGTCCGCTGTTCCCTTCCATCTGCTACACTCGCTGCAACAAAAAATCATGCTTTTCAAAGCTCTCAGCGCTGCCGTCTACGGAATCGACGCCAACCTCATTGATGTTGAGGTGGATTACAGCGGCGTGGTCTCGGACCAGGACCACTTCCACACTGTTGGCCTGCCTGACGCCGCCGTGCGCGAGAGCCGCGACCGCGTCCGTGCGGCGATCAAGAACTCCGGCTACCTGATTCCTCCGACGCACATCACCATCAACCTTGCTCCCGCCGATCTGAAAAAAGAGGGTTCGGGCTTCGATTTGCCCATCGCCGTCGGCATTCTCGGCGCGTATGGCGCGCTGCAAGCCACCGACCTGAGCCGCTTTCTGCTGGTTGGCGAACTGGGACTCGATGGCAGCGTACGGCCTATTCCCGGCATGTTGCCGATAGCAATTCTGGCGCGCGAAAAAAATATTCCCAACCTGATTCTGCCTGCGGGCAATGCCGCCGAGGCTGCCGTCGTCGAAGGCGTCAACGTCTATCCGGTCTCGTCTCTGCTCGATGTGCTGGAACTGCTCAACAGCCAGGTTGTCGGAGTAATTCAGCGTGAGCCGTATCGAGTGAAAACCGAGGTGCTGCTCAGTGAGCTTCAGCATTTCCCGCTCGATTTTCGCGATGTGCGCGGCCAGCAGACTGCCAAGCGCGCATTGGAGGTGGCAGCAGCGGGTAGTCACAACATTCTGATGATTGGCCCCCCCGGCTCCGGCAAGACAATGTTGGCTAAGCGGCTGCCGTCGATCCTTGCGCCGCTTACCTTTGAAGAGGCTTTGGAGACCACCAAGATTCATTCCGTCGCAGGAGTGCTCGATGCCGCCGCCGGTCTGGTCGCGCACCGGCCCTTCCGTTCGCCGCACCACACCATTAGCGACGCCGGCCTGATCGGCGGAGGCATCATTCCCCGTCCCGGCGAAGTCTCACTGGCCCACAACGGCTTGCTCTTTCTCGACGAGCTGCCTGAGTTTCCGCGCAACGTGCTCGAAGTGATGCGCCAGCCGCTTGAAGATCACACCGTCACCATTGCCCGCGCATCGATGGCGCTTACATTTCCCGCGCGCTTCATGCTGGCGGCGGCAATGAACCCTTGCCCCTGCGGCTTCTTCAACGACAAATCCCGCGAGTGCATGTGTACGCCGCCGATGATTCAGCGCTACATCGCCAAAATCTCCGGCCCGCTGCTTGACCGCATCGATATTCATATCGAGGTGCCGGCCGTGCAATACAAGGAGCTGCGCGGCGGCGTGGCCAGCGAGGGTTCGGCGGAGATCCGCGCCCGCGTACTGACTGCACGCGAGCGCCAGCAGACGCGCTTCAAGAAAGCAGGCGACAAAATTTACGCCAATGCGCAGATGACCACCCGCCAGATTCGCGCCCACTGCGAATTGGGCACGGATGCCGAGCGGCTGCTCGAACGCGCCATGCAACAGCAGGGGCTGACCGCGCGCGCCCACGACCGGATTCTGAAAGTCGCCCGCACCATCGCCGACCTCGAAGGCGCAGAACACCTGACGGTTTCGCATCTGGCCGAAGCCATCCAGTACCGCACGCTGGACCGCAGCTATTGGGCGTAACGCGGCTGACTCCTGCGGTATATTTTTAAGACAAGCATACGAAAGGCGAATCATTGAGCCAGCCAACCAGCTCATCGGGCGAAGTGTATCCGGTATCAGACGGGACAAAAAACTACGGCCTGCACGCCGGCGTGCTGGGACCATTGGAGACTTTGGCGCAGTCTGTCTCCGCGATGGCGCCCTCGACTTCGCCCTCTCTGACAATTCCGCTGGTCTTTGCGCTGGCCGGCAACGCCACATGGTTTGTTTATCTGCTAGCCACCGCGGCCACTCTACTCGTCGGCTTTTGCGTCAGCCGCTTCGCGCGCCTCTCCGCCTCGCCCGGTTCGCTCTATACCTACACTGCTGAGACGCTGCCGCCGGTCTTCGGCGTCATTGCCGCCTGGGCGCTGTTGCTGGCCTATCTGGCGACTGCCGCATCGGTCGCCGGTGGAGCGCTCTACTACGTCAATGTCCTTGGCCAGCAATTCTTCGGCATCACCCCGCCCGCATTTGTCACCTTGGCGCTGGTTGCGGCAGCTTCGGGCTGGGTTGCCTGGCGCGATGTAAAGCTCTCTGCCGAGTTGATGCTGTGGATCGAAGTGATTTCAGTCAGTCTGATTATGCTGGTGCTGTCGATTCTTATCTTCCGATTTGGTTTTCAGTTCGATCTTGACCAATTTCATCTCAAAGGCGCTTCTCTTTCCGCACTGGGTCCGGCGCTGGTGCTGGCCATGTTCAGCTTTGTCGGCTTTGAGAGCGCTGCATCAATGGGCGCGGAGGCGCGCGAGCCGCTCAAAACCATTCCCCGAGCTGTGCTGCAATGCGCGATTCTCGCTGGTTTCTTCTTCATGCTTTGCTCGTACTCTGAGGTTCTGGGTTTTCGCGGCGAATCGGGCAAGCTAAGCGACTCGACCAGCCCGTTGCATCTGCTTGCCAACAAGGGCGGCGTCTCCGCGCTGGGCGTGGCCATCGATTTCGGAGCGCTAGTCAGCATGGTCGCCTGCGTACTGGCCTGCACAACTGCCGCCGCGCGCGTGCTGCTGCGCATGGCGCGCGGTGGATTGTTGCCTACCGCGTTGAGCCGCACCAATACCGGTCATGGAACTCCAGGAATGGCCATCGCTCTCTCAACCGGTGTGATTTTTGTAGCCCCCACATTTCTCGCCGCCCGCGGCGCGACCGGCTCCGATATGTACGACTGGCTCGGCTCGCTCTCGGTCTTTGGATTCCTCACCGTGTACGCGCTTGTGGCCGTCGCTCTGCCCTTTGCGCGCCGCGCTCTTGGCCAGCACTCGCACCTTGTTGCGGCGCTCAGCGGAATCACTGTCATCGTGATGATTCTGATTGCGGTCTTCGACCTGAACTCAGCCAGTGATGCAATCCATACGCACATCCCATATATTTACCTCGGCTATATTGCGGCGGGAGTGGCCTGGTACGCCCTGCGCAGAAAGCACGTTGCAGAACTCGCCGATTGAGCGAAACCGGAGATGCATATCGCGAAGGCACATCCGTCAAGTTGGCGCGGCCATCTGGAAACGGCAACCTAGCGAAAACCCTACAGGACACAGGAACTCTGGTTTCGCTCTTAGCGCATTCGAGCGCCCAATCCACACTCATACCTCGCGCACAACTGGCAACATAAATATGTAATTTTTAGTTGAAATTCATACTCAGGCCGTTATCCTATGTATACCCGCAGGTCAAACAGAGCCGGTTTCCAAGTGTGCGTACAGGACTCAGGAAATCAAGCTTTCCTTTTTGCATTGACCACTGATTGTCAGATTCGTTAATCCATCCCGCCGGTTTTTTTGTTGATTACAAAAGACCTGAAGGGAAATCTACATTTTCGAGGCCATACCACTTGACCCACTTCATGCGACTCAATTCGACTTTTCGTCTGCGGCTGCTGGCAGTTCTGGCAGCCGTTGCGCTGTGTAGTTGTACTGTTTTTGCACAGCAGACTCTGGGCGGCATTACCGGCGAGGTTACCGATACCGCCGGAAACGTGATTCCCAACGTAACGGTATCGCTGGTCGGCGAGCAGACGGCCCTAACCCGCACAGTGAAGTCGAATGGAACCGGTCTATATCTCTTCGTAAACCTACCCATTGGAACCTACACGCTTACCTATACCGCAGACGGCTTTGACGCGCAGAAGACGCAGCACATCAACGTGCAGGCGGATCGCACCGCGACCGTAAATGTCTCGCTCAAGATTGGCAAGGCTACGGAGACCATCGAAGTAGAAGCCTCACCGCTGATGAATGCGGTGGACACTACCGTCGGCTACGTGATGGACGACAAGCAGATTGAAGAAGTGCCGCTGGCCACTGGCAGCTTTACCGGCCTGGCCATCGAGTCCACCGGCGTGAATGCGGAACTGCCCAGCGGCACCGGCGCAAACTCCGGCTTGGGTAATGAGCCGATCTGGGCTAATGGACAGCGCGACACCAGCAACAGCTTCTCGCTCAACGGCGTGGACGCCAGTAACCTTTTCAATGGCAAAAGCACCAGTCAGGTGGCCTCGGCGCGCGTGATCAACTCAACCGGCGTGCAGACCAGCCCCGGCGGAGGAGGAGGCGAGATTCCCTCGGCAGCTTCGATCTATCTCTCCATCGGCAACGCGATTCCCACGCCGGCTCCCGAGACCATTGCCGAGGTCCGTGTCAACGCCTCCATGTATGACGCCACGCAGGGTTCTACCTCCGGCGCGCACATTGATCTGAGCACTGCCTCCGGCACCAACACCTACCACGGCACGACGTACTTCCACCACGGCTCCAACTTGCTCAACGCCGCTCCGTTCTTCTTCAATCAAGATCCAGACGTCCCGTCTAACGCCAAAGTGCCCGAGTTGCACCGCTACATACTTGGCGGCACATTTGGCGGCCCGATCATCAAAGACAAGCTCTTCGGCTTTTTGTCGTATCAGCACTTGCATGTCGCGGACCAGGAAATCGGTGACTCCTTCTTGGATGTGCCGTTCCAACTGAGCGATGACCGCTCTGCCTCCGGGTTGGCGACACTGGCCAATAACTCCTTTGGCACCAGCCTCGGTGGGAACAACATTGACCCCACCGCTCTTGCCCTCTTCAATTCGCCTGCGCTGCCCGGCGAACCCGGCAAATGGCTCATCCCCAATGACAATCTGTGGGCCACCAAGCAGGAGGCTCCAAGCATTTCTCATCTCGACAACGCCATGATCCCCGGCACGGGCCGGTTCACTGCGGATCTGGCCGTCGCCGATCTGGATTACAACGCAACTGCCAAGGACACTGTTTCGCTGAAGTACTTTTACCAGCACGATCCGACCATCGCTCCCTACGCCTATTCCAGCGTCCCCGGCTTCAGCGAGCATCTGGACTCCGGCGCACAGGTTTTCTCTGTCACCAATACTTTTCTGATCAAATCCAATCTCAGCACCACGCAGACCTTCGGCGTTCTGCGCGAAAAGAACTGGGGCGACAATGAACAGGCATTCGGTCCCAGCTCCATTCCAGGTGGAAATGTAGCCAACGGTTCGATCAATACATTTGGATCAGGCTACTTTCCCGGAGTATCGATCTACAACATACTGGGCAATCTTCAACCTTCCGGGGTAAGCCCGGTCTACCTGAACGTCGGACCGAACGCCGAAGGACAATCGTCGAATACCGGTGTCTTTCAGAACCGCCTCGCGCCCTCGGGCAACGCCATCTGGACGCTCGGTAAACATACTGTCAGCTTCGGCGCAAGCTACACTTACACGCAGCTCAACACCATCGACAAGCGTACCGGCAAAGGCACCGTAGCCACTGACGACTTCAGCCAGATGTTGCAGGGTTTCGTCACTCCCGGCAGTTCGGCCACTGGTTTCTATGTCAGCTCCTTCCTGCAAGGCGACGCCAGCCGCTACTACCGCGCCAACCAGCTCGGCACTTATGTCCAGGATAAGTACCAGATCACTCCGACCCTCTCGCTGACCGGCGGCGTTCGCTATGACTGGGATGGCGGATTGACCGAGAAATATGGCCGCATCTTCAACTTCGATCCGACCAGCTATAGCTACAATGCCGGCACAGACACCATTGCCAACTCCGGCTTGGTGATCGCCGGCAACAACGCCAATGGCACCACGGGCGTAAGCCCAACCACACTGACTGGACGCCAATGGGGCATCGCACCGCGCGTGGGATTGGCGTGGCAGCCCGGCTACAATCACAACAAGGTCGTCATTCGCGCTGGCGGAGGCATGTATTACGATCGCGGTGAACTCTTCACCTACTTCTCACCTGGCTATGCAATCGGCACCGTCACTGGCGGACCCTTCGGCGTCAACCAGCAGTTGCCCTTCGTCAATGCCACCAGTTGCCCGTCAGCAACCCTCACATATTACGAAGGCTACATTCCTACCTGCGGTGGCACCGATGCCGAAGGCAACTTGGAAAATCCATACGGCACATCTCTGTTGCCTGCGCCCAACAATCCAAAAGCATCCGATCTGGTCAATTACCTGCCCAATGCCGGCAGCATCCTGAACGGCGGTCAGCCCATCTCGCTAGGCGTCTATGACCGGACCAACAAACTGCCGTACACCTTCAACTACACGCTGGACTTTCAGTGGCAGCCGCGCAGTGACCTGGCCATTGAACTCGGCTACGTCGGCAACCTGGGCCGCCATCAGGTGATTCCTGTGCCCTTCAATCAGCCGATGATCGCATCTCCTGGAAACCCCGCTCTGGCAGGCACGGCAAATCAGCAGAATTACAGCTACGGGTACAATGTGGGCGGCGCAACACTGGCTCCCGGCAGCGGAACCGGTACCGGCTACCTGGCCAACTACGAGGGCGGTAACGTCGATCTCCGCGTACCCTATATTGGCTATGCCGCGGAGTCCATCTCGTATAAAGCCGCCGGCGTAGACGCCTACAACGCATTGCAAGCTCACGTTGACAAGCGTATGAGCCACAGCATTCAGGTCGGCGCTTCGTATACTTACTCGCACTCGCTCGACGAGCAAAGCGGCCTGGGACTCTTCTTCAACGGCAATAATCCGCTCAATCTGCGCAGCAGCTATGGCTCATCGGACTACGACCGTACCCACGTGATCAACTTCAACTATGTTTACCAACTCCGCGACTTCGCCCCCAAGCACACGCTGAAGGGCGATCTCGAAGACGGCTGGTCGCTGGTTGGCCTCACCGTTCTACAAAGTGGACAGCCGTACAGCATCATCGACTTCAGCGGCGCGGTGGGCAGCGTGTATTACTCCACCGCCGACGGCATTACCAACCCCGTCGTGCCGCTGGCTCCCGGCTGTACCGCGAAGAGCGCTTTGACTCATGCCTCCGGCGCGTGGTTCCCCATCACAAAAGTCTCCGCGTTGCGGCCTGAATGCTTTACGCTGCCTGTGCTTCCAGCCGGCGGATTGAACGGCGCCATCCCGGCTTCAGATCCTTATGAGACCGGCTTTTCTACCGGCCAGCGCAACATCTTCCGCCAATCATTCCAGAAGCGCGCCGATGCTTCGCTGATCAAGGTCGCCACGCTGAGTGAGCGCTATACGCTCAAGTACACGCTGGATGTTTATAACCTCACCAACACTGCCAGCTTCGATGTCCCAGGGAACGAGATTTCTCAAAATGCGGGCTACGACGCATTCCCGAATGCGGGAACGCCGGTTCTGCCCGGCACCTGCAATTCCTCGGGTACTGGAACGGTGAGCGGCAGTTTCTATGCTTGTCCCAGCGGCCTGGGCATTGTCACCCACACCATCGGCAGCCCCCGCCAGATTCAGATGTCGCTGCGGCTTGATTTCTAACAATCGCTTCACCCCAGCTCAACCCAAAACAAATGGACGGCCTACAAAGGCCGTCCATTTGTTTTGATCTCCAAAATCGAATAGCTCATTCACGCACGGCTTCAGCTTGCTGACCCGCTAACGCGCTGCATTTCTACTCTTCGCCAATGTCCTCATTCCAAATCGCAGGATGAGCTGCGATAAATCCTGCGAGCAGTTCGCGGCATTCGCCGTTATCCAGATCAATCACTTCAACGCCATTTTCGCGCAGCCAACTCACGCCGCCTTCAAATGTCCGGCTCTCACCCACCACCACCGCGCCAATCCGGAACTGCCGCACCAGCCCGCTACAATACCAGCACGGAGCGAGCGTCGTCACCATCACCAGATCGCTGTAACTCTTCTGCCGTCCCGCGCGGCGAAAGGCATCCGTCTCGCCATGCACGCTGGGGTCACCCTGCTGCACACGACGATTACGCCCCCTGCTCACCAACTCCCCATTCCGCGTGAACAATGCCGCGCCGATCGGTATCCCACCCTCGGCAAGGCCAAGCCGCGCCTCTTCAATCGCAACTTCCAGCATCTTTTCGCACAACGCAATATCCAGCACGGCGCAATCCTCGTCCTATAAGAATAAGTCTTGCTGCCGCATGTATGAATGCTGGCGGCCGAGACCGTAAAATCTCATCATGAGCCGCGCTCATCCGCTCGAAGCACTGAACGCTCGCATCATCGCCTGCGAACGTTGCCCGCGGCTGCGCGCTTACTGCGCGGAGATTGCCCGCGTCCGCCGCCGAGCCTATGCCAACGAAGAATACTGGGGCAAGCCGGTTCCTTCCTTCGGCGATACGAGTGCCCGCGTGCTGGTTCTCGGCCTGGCGCCCGGAGCGCATGGATCGAATCGCACCGGGCGCATCTTTACCGGAGACGGCTCAGGATATTTCTTTTACCCGGTACTCTATGAAGCCGGCTTTGCCTCGCAGCCTCACTCCGGCACTCGCGATGACGGAATGAAGCTGACCAATCTCTGGATCAGCGCCGTCGTTCGCTGCGCGCCACCGGCCAACAAGCCCACCACCGAGGAGCAGCGCAACTGCGCCCCCTGGCTGGACGAAGAGATTTCCCTGATGCCCAATCTGCGTGTTGTGGTCGGCCTCGGCAAGATCGCCTTTGATGGATTTCTGGCGCACGCACAGCGCACCGGCAAGATCGAGTCGCGTTCCAGCTTTAGTTTTGGTCACGGCGCGGAGTACACGTTGCCGGATGGATTGAAGCTGATTGCCAGCTATCATCCGTCGCTGCAAAACACGAATACAGGCAAGCTAACGCATTCCATGCTGCTGGAGGTCTTTCAGCGGGCATGCAAGCTGTCGCAGTAAGTCATGGAGAATTTTTTGTGAGCCATTCAACAGATGAAATCAAGACAGCAGATCATTGGGAGCCAACGCAGTTGATCAAACGGATTCCGCAATTGCGAACTCTTGCAGCGGAGACCAACGGCGTGGCCAGCGAACCCCTCGGAGAATTCCCGCGTCACGCGGCCTCTTTGACCTTTCGCAGCCAAAGCGGCGTGGCGGAACTGCATCGCGACTTCGCCGACCTCTTCTACATCCTTGAAGGCCGCGCTACGCTCGTGACCGGCGGCGGGATCGTTGGCGCTGAGACCATTGCCCCCGGTGAGGTCCGCGGAGAATCTGTGCAGGGCGGTAAAGCACAGCTACTGCTCTCCGGCGAAATCTTCCACATCCCCGCCGGACTGCCTCATCAGATGGTCCTTGCGGACGGCGAGACAGTCGCCTACTTCGTTCTCAAAATTCAGGAGAATGGATAACGGAACCGGCAACGCGCTCTAGCTCTATGAGCGTGTGAATTGATTCTCTAAGTTCGTGCGTGTCTTAAGTTCCACCCGTTGTAAAACGCGCGGCGCCGTGCCAAGGCTTCCGACTAGTAAATACGCTTAAGCAACCGAGGGCGTTCATCTTCCTTGGGTTCTCGCAAGGTCGATCCCATTCGCTCTCGCTGGAGGTTGTCAAACCAATCGCAGGCTATGGTACAGACCTCCGAAAAGAGGCCCAACGGAAGTTCGGCCTCTTGGGACGTAGAGAAGCCCCTTTGCTCATATTTCCAAACCAGCGTTTCAGCCATTTCTCGTTCAAGCAATATAGCTTCCCAGCCATCGAAGAGGGGAGAGTGCCCCGGGGGAATCACCCAGTAAGGTTCCACGTCCTCGGTCCTTGCTTGGTCGAGGCTTAAGCCGCCCCAAAGCTCCGGACGGAATTCGTCATCATCTCCCCATCCGACCCACCGCACTGCATTTAGCTTGTCAAGATTGGTCATACCCGGGAATCGGTTGTCTGGCCGGCCGCCCGAGTAGCGCACTGAAGTTCGCAGTGTGGAAAACCCCAACACCAGCTGTTCAGAATAGTTAGTGTTGCCAATCGCGCGACCTTCAGCCCACAGCCAAATGGAACCAAACGGTTCCAGCGTTCCCCAAGGGTCCATGTCACAATCTTGCACCTCACACTCAATCCCAAAGCTCCAGCGATTTCCGAATGCGTAACGGCTGGCACCGTTGAGGCAGAAAGAGACAGGCTCGGCTTCCAGGTTGGACATATCAACCTCTTAATTCACGCACTTAAGTTCCCGGTGAATCTTCGCCTCTAAAAACTTATCCTTCTTGAGACCGGTTTTGGCCATCCATGCGCGTCCCTAGTTAAACAGATCCTTCATCTTGCTCAGCAGGCTGCGCGATGTCGGCTTGTTCTCGACAGAAAGCGCGTCCGCCAGCTGGCGAATTTGCTCACGCTGAATCTTGTTGAGCTTCTTCGGCACCTGCACAAAAACCTGCACCACCAGATCGCCCTGGCCGCGACCATTCAGATGCGGCACTCCTTTGCCAGGGATGCGAATCTCTTTGCCGTTCTGCGTACCCTCGGGAATTTTGACGGTGATGGGTCCATTGATCGCCGGTATCTCGATCTCCGCGCCCAGCGCCGCCTGGGGAAAGCTGATGGGAACAACGCAATGCAGGTCGTTGCCGTCGCGCTCAAAGAAGTCGTGCGCGCGAATGGCAAGCACGATGTACAGGTCTCCTCTGGGTCCACCAAAACGGCCCGCGTCACCCTCGCCTGTGTAACGAATTCGCGTCCCGCCTTCGACACCTGGAGGAATCTTCACATTCAGTTTGAACTCGCTCGATACACGGGTCTCGCCACGGCACTCCTTGCATGGGTCGGTAATCACCGAACCCGTGCCCGAGCAGGCGCCGCAGGTGCGCGCCACGGAAAAGAACCCCTGTTGGTAGCGGATCTGGCCTTGCCCGCGGCACTGGCCGCAGACCGTTGGCCCCTTGCCGTTCGAGCTGCCTTTGCCCTGACAAGCGGCGCAGGTTTCCAGGCGGCGAATCTTCACTTCGGTCTCGGTGGGATTGATGGCGCTGACAAAATCAATCGTCATGTCGAAGCGCAGGTCGTCGCCGCGCTGCTCACGCGAGGCCTGGCGGCGATTGCCAGTGCTGAACATCTCGCCAAAGAGATCGCCAAAGATGTCGCTGATATCCACGCCGCCGGCAAAGGGGCTGCCATTGAATCCCTGGCCCGCCCCGCCAACACCGGCATGGCCGTAGCGGTCGTAGGCGGCGCGCTTATCGGCATCGCTCAGTACCTGGTAGGCCTCGCTCGCCTGCTTGAACTTTTCTTCCGCCGCATGATCGCCGGGGTTCCGGTCCGGATGGTACTTCAGCGCCTGCTTGCGATAGGCGCTCTTCAAATCCTGGTCACTGGCATCGCGGCCGACGCCGAGCACCTCGTAGTAATCTGCTTTGCTCACTGTCTGTTCCATCACCTAAGCTCGGGGATACTTTTGGGGTTGAATTTTTTGTCCGTTCTTGCAATTTCCTGGTTGCTTGCGATCAGCCGGCAGAGAGAATCCGTTCTTGTTTCACTGCGCTTGCGAAGACTTTCTCGAAATCATCCAGTAGCCGCTTCATGCTGCGCAGATACATCTTGTTGAACTCGCCGGTATGCCCTGCGGCAATATAATCCTTGCGCAGCGCCTGAAAACTATTGAGGTAATCCACATAGCCGTAAAACTCTACAACCTCCGCAACCAGCTTGCGGCGAATCACGCCCACATTCGCCACCTGCCCGTTGAAGACGACATGCGAAAAAGGAATCAACGGATGATGGTCTGTAGTTCCGGCATCAACCTCGCGTTCCCAGAAGGCTCGGTGCTCTTTCACCACTGCAAGCAGCCGGTTAACCTCCGCCAGAATCGCCCGGTTGGTTGACCGCGCCTCCGCAGCCTTATGAACAAAATAGGAGCCGAGTCCCAGAATTGCAGTCAGTATGGCAACCCAGATCGCCGCATCGCTCAGTAGTCTGCTCATCGCTTCACTCAAAGAATTTTACCCGACAGCTTACCCTTCATCTGCAACCTGCTCGCCGAACCTATCCATCATAGGACTCGCAGGCGGTCTGCCGGGATTCATTCACTGATCTGTTTCGGATTTGAGGCAACTCGCACCATCGCCGGGCGCAGCAGCCGCTCGCGCAACCGGTAGCCGCGGCGAATCTCCTCGGCCACATGCTGATCGGGCAGGTCGTCGCGCTCAACAGACCCAATTGCCTCATGCTGGCGCGGATCAAATGCCTCGCCGATGGTAGCCACCGAGGTGACCTGCAATTGGCGCAGCACTTCTTCCATCTGCTTGACGATTAGTTCAACCCCAGAACGCAACTGCTCGGCAGAGCCGGTAGACTTGAGCGCCAACTCAAAGTTATCCACGACCGGCAAAAACTGCTCGACCACGGTTCCGATTGCGTATTCGCGAAACTCAGCCTTCTCGCGCTCGGCGCGTTTGCGAGCGTTTTCGAACTCCGCCTGCAAACGCGCCAGCCGGTCAACCAACTGGTCGCGTTCTGCCTTGAGCTTCTCGTACTCGTCGAAGCTGACTGTTTGCTCGGGCATTGCGACCACCTCGCCACCGTCGGCCTGCGCCTGCTCAGCGGCGATCTGCGCGGCATACTGATCGTTTGCATCCAACTCTGTCACTGCTGTTTCCTGTTCTGACATAACTCGATTGAATCTCCGCATCAACTTCTGAATTTCATTCAAGGTCACATCCCGCGGCCCGCGCCGGCTTCTCTACTACGAAGGATTATCAGTGGGCAGGCCCGGCCAAACGGTGTGAACGCCGGCCTGGCTATCCGGCAGGAACTTCCAAAATCCGCTCGGAGAGCCGGGCGATATAGCGCACCGCCTGAATCATCTCCTGGTATTGAATGCGCGTGGGCGCAATCACCGCAACCGTGCCCAGATTGGCACCGCCCAGCCGCGCGGGCGCGCCAATCAGCACCAGATTCTGCATGGCCTGCGTGGCTTCCGCCTGTCCCGGCGCGTCAAGATCGGCTTGTTGCAGGCCCACCACCACGCGCACCTCCTGCTGGCGGCCATCCACGTACGCGGTCAGCAACTCCACCAGCCGCTGCTTGGCCTCCAGAGCCAGCAGCATCTGCCGCAGCCGCTCCCGGTCCAGCTCTGCGTCAATCAGGTTGGCCATGCCGTCTACAAAGATCGCCGGACTAGCGACGTTCACCGTCAGCGCTCCCTTGCGGCATAGCTCTTCGACAGACGAAAGCATCTGCTGGTAAGCCTCGCGCTCCAGTTCGACCCGCCGCGTCACCTCGGCTCGAATACGCTCAATCTGCCAGCCGCGAAAATTCTCGTTCAGGTAGCGTGAGGCAGTCTCCAGTTCCAGATGGGTCAGCTCGCGATCCAGCGCCAACACCCGATCCTGCACAGCTCCTGCCTGCGTCACCACTACCGCAAGCACCCGGCCCGCCGCGAGCCTTGAAAAATGAATGTGCTCGAGAATCTGGCCAGCAGTCGAGCTGGCCAGCGCCACTCCCAGGCCGCTCGAAATCAGCGCTAGCACATGCGAGGTGCGTTCCAAATAATCATGCGAACTGGAGACACCTGAAAAACTCTCGTCGATCTGGCCGCGGCGCGCTTCGCTTAACGGCGAAACCCCGCTTAATGCTTCTGGCGCTGCCTTTTGCGGCAGCCGGGTAATCTGCTCCACGTAACAACGGAATGCGGCAGCCGTTGGAGTGCGTCCAGCCGAGGTATGCGGCTGCTCGAGGAGTCCAGCTTCCCCTAGCGAAGCCATCACATTGCGCAGCGTGGCCGGGCTAAGTCCCTCCTGATGAGCAAAAAAAGTCGCAACAGCCTGCGAGGCCACCGGCTCCCCGGTCGCAATGTATAGCTCGATGATGGCCGTTAACACCAGCCGCTCCCGCGGGCTGAGGTGCACATCCGACATCTTTTGCTCTCCCTCACAGCAACCAAGGCCACATACCGGCTTGCTGCAGAAGCTAGGAACTATGGCCGCAACAGAAGACTAACCACTTATTTTTCTGTTGTTTAATTCAGAAAAATGCGCATAGTCCTCCTCTTTAATACTAGGAGGCATGCTCAGTTGTGTCAACACGGAAGCGGCAACAGTCGAAGACTCTACAGGATGCGAGCGCCAACGAGAAACCGGCATTTCAGCAAGCGCCATTTCGCAGATGTATTTAAGACAGATGTGCAAAAAAGACGCTCTTACTCACCCCTGCTGCCCGATTTCTCCCACCTTGTACATATATTTGATCGCCGATTTGTAAATCAGCATCCGGCTGCGTCCCCGCACCTTTAGCGAGAGCCGGTCATACCACTCGATGCACCCCTCCACCCGTTCGCCATCCTCCAGCACGATCACCATTGGCGTCTGCGCGTGGATCTGCTTTTGCAGGTAGAAAAGTTCAGCCTGCCGCTGCATATTTTGATCCTCGGCCAGTTGCGCGGTAAAGCGAAACTGCTGCTGGGTCCGCTTGCGAGGACGGTCGGGGGTTGGAGAAAGCCTGGCGACACGCGCGGAGCTATCTTTTTTGCCGGGTTCTGGCAGGACTGCCGGATCGTTCATCAACACAACCTTCTGAGGAAGCTGCAAGCTCTGCAAAAAACTGCACTAACCCTGTTACCGGTACTGGAGTCTCATTCCAGCTCGGCTAAAAAACGCCGCAGAGTAAGGAACAGCCATTGCCGCTCCCGATTCGGTTCTCAACAATCTCTGCTGTTGACGATAACCCAAAAGATGCCCAACGTGCCCGCCGGGTTGTATTCATTTGTGAAGATAAGCAGCGAATCGTTGCTGAACGCGCGCCAAAATCCGTGCAAGTCTACAAGACCAACTGCTGCAAATCATGGAGCATGGCTGCGGCATATAGCCTGGCCCGCTATCAAGGCCTGATTATATTTTCTCCAAACCCACCGCCATCGCATCCAGCGACAACGAGCGCAGAAGATTCCGCCGCATTCCCTGCTCTACCTGCCCCAGCGCGCGTGCTGCTCCGTCTATCCAGTCCACTGTCACTCCCTGGGCCAGACGCGCAAGCTCAGCCTCAATATCCAGGTTGCGAATCAGCTTCGGCGTACCTGCCACAATCAGTAGCAGATCCTCTACCAGGCTGCCCAGCGCACGCAGCAGGTTGATCGTCTTCTCCTGTCCGTCGGCCCCGGCGCGGTAGCTTTCCGTCGCGCGGAAGAGTTGCGAGTAATCCGGCTCGCGCAGCGCCGTGCGCAGCAGAATCAGCGCATCCTGGCGGCTGGCGAGATAGACCTCCAGATCAATCGTCAGCGCCCGGCCAACAGCCCCTTCGGCGAGCCGCGCGGCCAGCTCCCGCTGCATCGGCTTGAATTGCGGACGGCGCGCGGCCAGTAAAGCCTCCAGCTCCTTCGAAGCCAGTGCCCCCAACCGGTGGACAATCGCCCGTGAACGGATCGTCGGCAGTAGCTCCTGTGGATTCTCGGTCAACAGCACCAAGGACGTGTTCTCCGGCGGCTCTTCCAGGACCTTCAGCAAACTGTTGGCCGCCTCTTTCATGAAGGCAGACGACGTAAAGATATAAAACGATCGCTGCGCCTGCCCAGGGCTGCGGTAATAGGCCGCATGAATCACCTGGCGGACCTGGCCCATCTTGATCGTCAACTGCGGCGGGTCTGGCGGAATGATCATCACATCCGGATGCGTCTGGATCAGGATGCGCGTCTCTTTCTTGTCCGCATCGCGCAGATCCTCGCGCGCCGCAACCGCCTCTTCCACGCGTGCTTCCAGGTTGGCCGCATCCCCAATTCGCTGGCAATTCGAGCAAACGCCGCAAAAATCCGGCAGCGGCCCATTTTCACTTGGGGTTTCTGTCGGGCTGAGGCAATTTACCGCCTGGGCCAGCATCAGGGCCAGCGTATATTTGCCCGCCCCGCGCGGCCCACTCAATATGAGCGCCTGCGGAAACCGCCCCGCGCGGATGCTCTCGCGCAGGTGCGTGACGGTTGCCGTATTGCCTAAAAAGGATTCGAAGCCCACAGATTGAGAATAGACCATAGTAAATGGAGCCGCTCTATCTCTGAACAGCTTTTGCCTTGATGCCGTATTTCGGCCGCAGCGTGATCTTGGGTTGGACCTCAATCTGCTGGCCGGGCAGAATCTCCAGTCGCCATTTCTGTGCGATAGTCGCGATTGCCAAGGTCGCTTCCATCCATGCAAAAGACTCGCCAATGCACTGCCGCCCTCCGCCGCCGAAGGGAAAGTAGCAGAAGCGGGGCCGCGCGGCTTTGGCCTCAGGCGTATGCCGCTCCGGGCGGAAGGCCGTAGGGTCAGGGAACCACTGCGGATCGCGCTGGACGATGTATTGGCTAAACAGCGTCATCGTCCCCTTTGGCAGCCGGTACGGGCCAATCGAGACCTCTTCAAGCGATTCGCGGGCCATCGTCCACACCGGCGGGTAAAGGCGCATCGACTCCGCCAGCGCCATCGGCGTGTATTCCAGCCGAGGCAGATCTTCGAGCGTGGGCAACCGGCCGGTAAGCACATCATCCAGTTCCCTATGCAGCTTCGCTTCAGCCTCGGGATTCTGGCCCAGCAGCAGCCAGCTCCACGCCAACGCGTTGGCCACCGTCTCAAAACCGGCAAGAAAAAGCGTCAACACCTGGTCCCGCAGTTCTTCCGGCGAGAACGCCGCGCCGGGACCGTCCTCTACATCCCCCTGCTCCTCATCCCGAGCCGCAATCAGCATCGAGAGCAGATCGCCGCGTTCCGCCAGTCGCGCCGCAGGCTCTCTCTGCCGCGCGGCAATCATGCCGTCCACGACCTGATCGAGCCGCGCCTTGGCCGTGCGGAATCGCTTCATCCCCGGTAGTGGCGTATCCAACAGTGCTTCGGCCCGGGGCAGCGCTATCAGGTAGTTGTAGAGGTCCATGATGACGTTCATCTGATCGTTGACCTCGCGGATCTCTGTTGTCACCTCGGTGTCAAAGAGCGTCCGCGCCACAATCTGCAACGCCAGGCGCATCATCTCCGCTGCAATGTCCAGACTCTCGCCCGGCTCCCATTGCGAACTCACGGCAGCAGCAAGCTCGGAGATCTGGTCCGCATAGGCATGAATGCGCTGGCGATGAAAGGCTGGCGCGGCAATGCGTCGGGCGCGTTTGTGGGTTTCGCCGTCGGATGTAATCAACCCTTCGCCCAGCACAATCTTGATCCGTCGCTGGGTGCGGTCTTTGCCAAACGATGCGGCTTTGCCAATCAGGATTTCGCGAATATCCGAAGGGTGGTTAAACAGCACCACATCATGCCCAAAGACGCGGTAATGCGCTGCGCGCCCGTAGCGCTGCAAATGCTGGAAAAATGGAATCGGATTCCCCGGCTTGAAGAACTTGCTGAAAGAATAAAAGAGCAAGTCGAAGCGCAGGCCGGGAGGGAAGACGTACCTGCCCTTGCAAATAAGCTGCGGAGACTCAACCGTAGGCGCGGAATCGTTGACTGTAGCCACGCCTTGAGTCTATTGCATTGGCGGGAACCTGGGCTGCTGTTGATTCTCGCGAACTGGCAGACCTCCAAACTCATTCCTGTTGCGGCTTGCCAGGCGGAACGAATTCAGTCGCGTGAACAACGACTTCGTTAGACACGACGGTGGGCTGCTCCTTGGGCCACAGCAGACAGAAGCTGCCATTCGGAGAAGCAAAGCACGCACTCGTCTGAAAGCGAAAGCGGAACTGGTAATCTCCAGCGGGATGGAAGAACGTCGTGCCGAACTCTGACGTCAGTTCGGATAGGATAAAATCTCCCTCTGCCGCTTCTCCGGGAAGGATGGCGGTCTCGACGTAAATGTTCCTCGCGCATTCCCACGCCGGGGAATCGAGCCACTTCCACGCGCCATCGCCCATTCTGTATTCGGGAGCGATGCTGTAATCGCCGCAACTATGCCTGCCGTTGCGGATAGCACGGTCGCCCAGATTGCGGATGGCGTAATGGAAGACGGAGCATTCAACGCCAGTAGCCGCCTGCCCGTCACATTTGGCTGGCTGAGGTAGAAGTTTACTCCAGCCCTGGGGGTTGGGTGTTACCTCAAATGCAATTTCGAGCATGCCGAGATCGGGAAGAACTGGCGAGTTGACCTCAATCTCGCTGGAGACAACCTTTACCGGTGTCTGAAACTCTACATCGCCTTGCCCAGGACCACCTCGGTAGGGTGTTTTCATTACCTGAAGCGGAGCGAGGCAATCGGAACCATCGGCAGGTTCGGTGCAGCCCCGCAGCATCCACTGAACTCGGATCGTATAGGAACGCGGGGCGACGGCAGCGCTGTAACCGGGTCCGCGGTCTGGCGAGGTCAATCGAGTCGCGTACTCGATGCTTTCGCCGGGCTTCAAGCGGAGATTGGCATAAGTCCAAGGCGTACAGCGCGGCCGAGAGACCACGCTGAGCGGCCACCAGCCATTGGATGAGTTTGGCTCCTTCCTTTCAAAGTTCACGACCGGTTCCTGGCAGCCAATGCGGCTCAGATGGACTGTGTGCATACCAACGTTTTTCAGCGTCACGACAAAGGCGCGGCAGGCAAGAGTCAGCCCAGCTTCACCACCGCAGCTCGGGCCGAGGGGCAGCTCGCTGTTGGGATCCTCGCGCAGGGTTAGTTCAAATTCGCTGGCCGGAGGCAGCAGTTGAGGAAAAGGACTCATCGCCAATGCTGACTTGGAGAAGCCTATCGCTATGAGCGCCAGCAAAGCCACAACAAAAAGCCTTCGCATCCCTGAGTCCCTTTCAATGCACCTTTACGGCCCGAATATCAGCCTATCTCTTAATAGGCAAGACGCCCCGCTCCACCAAATGTCACGCTGGCCATCCGACGATTCCTGACGGAAAGCAGTCTCGGCTTTTCGTAGTTAGAAAAAATTGTCAATGACCCTTGACATCATTCAATCTTTTATGTAAAGTTAAGTTGTCATAAAGTAAAGGAGACCAATCATGATCTGCTCGATCAAAAATCCCGCCCAGCGCCGCTATGTGATTCGCATGTGGGTTGCGGCGGGGTTATGCATCCTGTTTGCCGCGGCCGCGGCTTTGACATTTCGTCTCAGCCATCCGCGCGGCTTTTTCGCCTATCTGGCGGCCACTTTGCCCGCGCTGCCCATTCTGGGAGCGCTGTTCTACACCGGAGTTTACCTGACCGAAGAAACGGACGAGTTCCAGCGCAACCTCCTCGTCCAGTCACTGCTCGGCGGGATTGGAGGGATTCTGGCATTGGAGACCGTCTGGGGCAATCTGGAAGATCTTGCTCATGCCCCTCATCTGGACCTCATATGGGTCTACCCACTTTTCTACCTGTTCGTGCTTATTTCCTACGGACTGGTCTGGCTGAGGTACAGATGAAAAACCGCCTGCGCGTACTGCGCGCTGAACGCAACTGGTCACAGGCCGATCTGGCGGAACGGCTGGAGGTCTCGCGCCAATCGGTCAACGCCATTGAGACCGGCAAATACGATCCCAGCCTTCCGCTGGCCTTCAAGCTGGCACGGCTCTTCGGAACCACGATTGAAGGGATTTTTGAAGAAGAGCTTTAGCCTTACGCGGGAAACGGTATCCCATCCTAAAAACAGATCGTGCCAGCTGGGTGAAATGCCCTTATTTGATCGGTGGGCCAGAAGAACGCAACGCCCGAATTCGCTCAATCGCGCTAACCATCGTGGGCCGCGGCCCCAGCGACTCCATCCCGCGCCCAATCAACATTTCAACAAACTCCACCACCGGCGCCTGCCGGGACTCAGCAGCGCGAATTACATCTTCAGGAACAGTAATTGAAATCATCATCGGCGAAGTCTTCCCTGTTGTGTATATCGGCAAACCGGTACAGGAAACGAGTCTCTGCCGCAAAAAATCCGCCGTAAGCCTGCCCTGCGCTGGGAGAAACATGCCTGCAACCTGTGACATTTGTTCCACGATTCGTGCAACTCTGGTTTTTTCTGGTCAGAGTTGGCTTGCCCTCGCGCCCGCCGGGCGTTAGGCTAATTGCATGTACGAAGATTTTCAGGTGACCGACCGCTGGAGCGGTGAGCAGCTTCATTGCCGCTGGAAGGGCAACATTGTGGCCATCGCCACCCGCCACGCCGACGCCATTGATGTCCGCTTCGATGTCAATGGGCGGCCGATGTGGATCGCTTTGCCCTCAACAGCGTGGGTCGAGCAGAAGAAGCGCTCCGGCAAGGTGATTACCGACCAGCTCACCGCGCAGATTGCCGGTCGCTATCTCAAGCAGTTGATCAACGAAGGCTACGACTCGCGCCGCGAGATCTATACAATGACGGTTTCCGAGGTTCTTGATCATCTCAATGCCGTGGTCGCCGAAGCCAAAGAGCTAGGCGAGATGCCTAGCCTGCCCGTGCTTGCCTGAACCGTATCTAGCGAATCAATGCCTCTTCAGTAGGCCGGATTGGCAAGTTCCTGGTAGCATCTTCCTACACCAAAACACAACGCAGGAGCAGAAAACCTTCTGCTCCTGCGTTATGTTTCAAATGGTCATGCCGGTTCGCTCGCGCTTAGTCTAACTCATCCACGTAATGCGCCACCAGCACCGGCTGCCCGGATAGATTCAGCAGCAGTCCGACGATTCGAACATTGTCTCCGCCGCTCAGGCTGCTCAAACCTGTGTAGCCGTTATGCCAGCCTGTCCCGCCAATCACATACACCGTCACAGGCTGCGCGATGAGGTTGCCGGCAAAGCCGTTGACCTGAATCTGGAACGTGTTGCCCGACGCGCTCACGCTGTTGGCCACAACCGTGCCGTCAAAGCCCCAGTGACGCAGCACCACGCGCTTTACTGTCACATCACTGGCATTGGCAGCGCCGCTGGCTGGCCCGCCCACCGAGACACGCTGTCCCGGCATCATTGAGCTTGCGTTAAAGAACACAGAAGAAATCTTTGGCGGCAGGGTGTCATGCATCCAGCGAATATAGAACTTTTCATTGCCGCCCAGATCGACGGTTGCGATCTGGCCCAGTGTAAGTCCAGTGGTTGTGGGCAGCAGGCCACGCACATAAACGTCGAAGCCAATGGGCGTGGCCGGCAGCGCAGTCGATGGCGATGGAATCACATAGGTGACCTGCCCATCGGCATAGAAACCATCCTGCGAGAGAATCGCCACATCGTCTGCATCAATCGTTGCATCCGCACGATCAAGCGTGCCGGAGATTGTGACAATGCTGCTGGTGGTCAGGCTGCTGAGTCCTTCGCTGTTTTCCCACTCAGTTTGCCCATTCACGTTCACAGTGAACTGACGGCCGTGCGGTCCCTGCACCACAAAGGATTGCGCACTCGTGTTGACGCTAACCACGGCTGCATCAAATTCATCAATATACGCACCGGGATCGCTATTTGCTACTGAGTTGATATTAAAGGTTGGCGTTACCTGCCCGGTAACCTGGCCAGTACCATCCACAAGGATGGACTTACGCAGATCGAAATCCAGATGCAATCCAGCCGGCGCACCTGCCTGGGCGATCACAAGCGGCTTGTCTAGGGTAACGGTAACAGTTGATGTGGTCAGCGTGGCAGCTTCACTCTGTATGGTCGGCGCGCCGCTCGCTGGAACATTCAAGTAGCTAATCGTAGCCGTTCCCATGGCAACGGTTACGCTGGTATAAGTACCCACTGGAACATCGTTCATATCCAGCAGCGTCTGCAAGCCGTTGAAGCGGGCAAAGTCAACGGTCGGCGTGCCGCTCAGCAGAGAAACGCTGTTGCCGAGGGAGTCTGTCGCTGTAATGCTCTCCAATTGCACGGCAAACGAAGTGACACTGTCCATTGGCGCATCTGTGCCTACTACAAACGAAGAGCCGGTAGGAGAGGCCGAGTTACTACCGGAGTTAGTAGATGTAATACCGTTGCTGCAACCTGTAATCAGCATTGCCGAAGTAGCGAGCGCGCAACACGCTGCAAGAAGAGATTTCAACTGCGTCCTGGGAATCATTTGAATGGTCCGCTTTCTGCGTACATCCGCGGGGTCGCTTCTGCCTGGTGGCAACTAACTTCCAGACATAGAAATTACCGTGCCAATGCATCGCGTGAGATTCGCGGCAGCATCGTCGAGGCGCAATTTTACTGTCAGTAGCGCGTCGGGCCAGATTCCGCCGTCAGCAATAGGAACACCGTGGCCGGATGCGAGTTGCGCAGAAGCACAAGATTATTTTTGACGGCTAAAACTCTAAATAAGTTTCCGCATGTAACGTGCGCGCCGGTTTCGTTGCCGAGACCGGCGCATCATTGCAATCAATGTCCCGTGAAGCTCGACCTTATTTTGGCGCATCAGCCGGCTGCGGCGCATCGGCTTTCGACGAGTCTGCAGGCGCAGGGGTTGCTGGTAATGGCTGGCCTTTGGAAAAACTGCGAATGTAGAGAATCAAGGCCCAGACATCGTCGTTCTTGGCGCGGCCCTCCTCCTCGGCGGGCATTTTACCCTTCCCGCTGCGGATGATGTCAAAGAGTTCCTGATCTTTTTTCCCGGCCAGGGTACTCGGATCGGTATAGTCCACCATGACAAGTTTCAGATCCTTGGCCATATCGGTTTTTCCGTCACCGGTGTCGCCGTGGCACATCGAGCAGTCCATCGCATAGAGCTTCTTGGCCCTCGCGTGGGTCTCAGGGGTCGGTTTCACAGGGTTCTGGGCGGCGACGCACACCGGAGCAATCACAAACAGAGCCGCCGCTGAAAACAATACAAGGGGGTTCATCATCAGTGCCTCCTCGGCTGCTGCGGACAGTTT
Organism: uncultured Occallatibacter sp.; assembly: GCA_964532725.1. GTDB lineage: Bacteria > Acidobacteriota > Terriglobia > Terriglobales > Acidobacteriaceae > Telmatobacter. The sequence goes on along the minus strand of CAZHKN010000015.1, from coordinate 10,028 downwards.
CGGACCACTGGCAGCCGACAATAGTCTACGGCTGGAATTATAGGTCTAATCAGTGACAAGTGGCACGAATCTTCATCACACAGGCAAAAGAACAGCAGAAACCGGAACCCGCTTGGGGGCGTCCGCAGAGAGGATGCCACAGTGCAAGGTTGTCGATCAACAGAGATTGCTGTGCGCGATTTGTCTCGTCTATCTATGCCTAAAAGACACCCAGGTCAACATTCGGGTGCGGAGCAAATTTGAGCAAACCCAGTTCGCCAGCCAGCCGTTCCAGCTTGGCCCGTGTCGCAGCCGTCGGCGGCACCAGCGGTAGGCGAACATTCTCCGTTGTGCGGCCCATCAGGCTCAGTACGGTTTTGACCGGGCCGGGGTTCGACTCCCAAAAGTTGGCGTCGAAAAGCCGCGCGTACTTCCGTTCAATCTCCCGCGCCTGCGGCCAATCATTCTGCAGCGCGGCATGAATCATGCGAGAAATCTCCGCAGGAGCCTCATTAGCCACCACGCTGATCAGCCCCTGTGCGCCTACGCCGATGGCCGCCAGCGCCAGGTTGTCGTCGCCGCTAAAGATCTTGAAGCTGCTGGGCAGTATATGCACCAGCTCGGCGACCTGAGTCAACTTGCCACTGGCCTCCTTGATGGCCTCGATATTCGGCGCGGCTTCCGCCAACCGGGCCACGGTCTCCGGCTCCAGGTTTGCCGCCGTCCGTCCCGGCACGTTATACACCACCAGCGGTAGCGGAGCAATCGCCTTGGCTAGCGCCAGAAAATGCTGATACTGACCTTCCTGGGTCGGTTTGTTGTAGTAGGGGTTGGCGGAAAGCACGGCATCCACGCCGCGCACCTTAAGCAGCAACCCTGCCAGACGCAACAACGCCTTGGTCGAATTATGTGTGCATCCAGCCCAAACCGGCACCCGCCCCGCAGCGGTGTCGGAGACAATCCGCACCACCCGCAGCCACTCTTCTTCTTCCAGAGTCGCTGCCTCGCCCGTCGAACCACAGGCCACCAGAAAGTCGATTCCTGAGTCTATTTGCCAGTTCACAAGCGCCGTCAGCGCCTGCTCGTCAATGCTGCCGTCCGCCTTGAAAGGCGTCACTATCGCGGTACCGCAACCAGTAGTTTCCATCACAGAGAAGTGTATACCGAATCGGGGCTGTGCGGGCAGGTGCTATATGCAGATATCGGCTAATTGGTCAGAAGCGCGGCATCCAACGGGATTCACTCTCGGGCGCTCCTTAGGATGCGACCGGATTGAAGCTTGCCTCGCAGTAGATGCTTCACAAGTGATCGAAGATTTCCCGGAACTCCCACGCGCCGGTTTTGCCCGCTACCCACTCAGCGGCACGGACGGCGCCTAACGCGAAGCCGCGACGGCTGTGAGCATCGTGGCGAATCTCAAGTACATCATCAGGACCGGTCGCAATAACGATATGTTCGCCTTTGGCATCGCCGATGCGATGGGAAGTGATCTCAACTTTTACGCCGGACCGCGCGGCCTGAATAATCTGCTGCAACGTTATTGCTGTCCCCGAAGGAGCATCGAGTTTCGAGACGTGATGCGTCTCAGCAATTTTGAAGGTGTAGCCTTCGAGCCTGGCTAACTCCGCGGTCAGTCGGAAAAGCTTTTGCACGCCAATGGAAAAATTGGTTCCGTAGAGCAACGCCCCGCCCTTTTGCGTCTTGGCCTTCAACTCATCCAGTTGCGCGTACCAGCCGGTTGTGCCGACAACAATCCGCCCGCCCAGCGCCAACACCGCGCGGATATTTTCAACCGCCGCATCGGGAGCAGTGAAGTCGACCACAACATCAACTCCAGCCAGCGTGGGCGCGGTCAACGCCGATGCATGCTGATTCTCCGTAATGTCCAGAGTGCGCACGCCGTGACCGCGTTCACGAGCTACCTCCGCGACCAGAGATCCGGTTTTTCCCTTGCCTAAGACGAGTATCAGCATGATGAACCTCGGTAGAGCTAGTCAGCTTAGTTCCGTGGAATCCCAGATCTGAAAGTCGAGACCTGGGGCACCCAGCACCCTATAACAGGAAAACCGGACTATATTTCATGTCCTTTGGGCAAAATCATCAGTTGAGGAATCCGCACATGCGCAGGCTGCTCCAGAATGAAGAGAACCAGGCGCGCAATATCCTCTGGAGTAAGCGGTTCAGCTATCCCCATCAGTTCAGACGGATGTACTTCCCAACGGTCATGAAGGCCTGTTCGCACCAATCCTGGCTCGATGCAGGAAACCTGCACGTCGGTCTTGCATAACTCGATACGCAGTGCTTCCGAGAGCGCTTCTATCGCGTACTTGGTGCCAGCGTATGCGCCTGCCGTTGGCCGGACTTTCTTGCCCAACACGCTGGACGTGTTCACCAAATGGCCTGTTTTCTGTTCCACGAAATGCTTAAGAAAAACATGCGCTAGGCGAAACGCTCCCTCGACATTCACGCGCACCATCTCGCAGACGCGCTCAATGTCGATGGTTTCGATGGCTCCTACTTCGAGAATTCCACCGTTGTTAAAACAAATATCGCAGCGTCCGAATGTATCGAGCGTCGCAGCCAGCAACCTGGCGGGTACTGATGCGTCTTGCAAGTCTCCAGTGACAGTCACGGCAGGCGATTTCAACTGCGATGCAAGTCTGTCGAGTTTCTCCGCCGACCGGGCGCTTAACGCCAAACGATACCCCGCATTGGAGAGCGCTCGAGCGACCGCCTCGCCAATGCCGCTCGTCGCGCCGGTAATAGCCGCAACTCTCTCGTTCGCTTTTCCGCTCATTTGTTCACTCCAAGCTCAGCAGTGCATGATGCTACAGTGAGGCGCTGGCAAGAGCGCGGCCTGTCTAAGCGCTTTTTACCGTTTGCGCGCGTCTACGTCGAAGACAGCTGGGTCGGGATCCTGGAAGAACGCGGCGTGCAGTGAACGCACGGCCTCATCGGCATCGTCTTCTTCAATCATGAAGCTCATATTAATCTCGCTCGCTCCCTGCGAGATCATCCTGACATTAATATGACGGATGGCGTTGAACACCTGCGCGGCCATGCCGTTTTGGCCGCGGATATCTTCGCCGACCAGGCAGATGAGAGCCTTTTTGCCTTCGTATTTTACGTCGGCCAGCTTGCTCAGATCGGCTGCGATCAAAGGCAGCTTGTCATTTGAGTCCACCGTGACGGAGACCGAAACCTCGCTGGTGGAAACCATATCGACCGGGCACTGGTGCTTGTCGAAGATAGTGAAGATTTCCCGCATATAGCCATGCGTCATCAACATGCGCCCGGCCACCACGTCGATGATGCTGACCTTCTTCTTTACCGCGATGGACTTGAAGGGACTCTTGCAATGGGGCGCAAGCGAGGTGATGCGCGTTCCGTCGCAGCTTGCGTTGCGGCTATTCAATACCAGCACCGGAATGTTCTTCTTCACCGCAGGCAGAATCGTCGCTGGATGCAGCACCTTGGCGCCGAAGTAGGCCAACTCCGCGGCCTCTTCAAAGCTAATGGATTTTACGCGCAGAGCATCGGGGCAGACCCGCGGATCGCAGGTCATAATGCCATCCACGTCTGTCCAGATCTCGATGGCCTCGGCTTGCAGCGCGCCGCCAATCAATGCGCCGGTAAAATCTGATCCGCCGCGTCCCAGCGTCGTTGTAATGCCCGCTTCGTTGGATGCAATGAAGCCGCCCATCACCGGAACCCTGAGCGCATCGGTGAGCGGGCGCAGCTTCTCGGCGGCGCGCTGCTCGATCAACGCATCCAGCGGAACAGCTTTCTGAAACTGAGAATCGGTAATGATCACATCACGCGCGTCCACATGTGCGGCGCTGAGAGATCGCTCACAAAAAGCCGCAGCCACAATGCGGCTCGATATTCGCTCACCATAGCTCACAATCAGATCGCTGATGCGCGGCGTCAGTTCCAGAATCGCCGAAAGCCCGCGTAGCACCTCGTCGAGCGACTCGAATTTCTGATCGATGAAAGTGGCAAGTTCGGCGCTTGCGTTTGGCTCCTGCACCAGTTCGGCGGCGGTCGCTTGGTGGCGCGCGCGCAGTTGCGTGCTAACTGCCAGGGCGCCTGTGCGGTCTCCCTGCGAGGCCAATGCGGCCGCGCGCAGCAACTGGTCGGTCACCTTGGCCATTGCGCTCACCACGACAACCGGCTGTTTGCCCAGCGCCACGCGGCCGGCAACGATTGTCGCGGTACGTCCGATAGCCGCCGGATCCTCGACCGACGTGCCGCCAAACTTCATTACGACCACGCTCATGCGAAACTTCCTAAACTTCCTGGCTTACTAGAGCTTGCCCAGACTCTGCAGCAGCTCGGCATTCAGAATCGTCGCGCCGGCCGCTCCGCGAATCGTATTGTGCGAGAGCACCGTGAACTTCCAGTCCAGTAATCCGCAGGGACGCAAGCGGCCAACCGTCGCTGCCATGCCTTTGCCGCGATTGCGATCCAGGCGCGGTTGCGGACGGTCCGGCTGCGGCGCATACTCAACCGGCTGCTCCGGTGCTGTCGGCAGGCCCTTGCCGTGCAGTGGACGAAATTCCGCCCACGCCGCAAGAATCTCCTCGCGTGTCGCCGGTTTGGCCAGTTTCACCGATACAGAAACCATATGCCCATCCACCACCGCGACGCGATTGCAACTGGCGCTCATTCGCGCAGCCAGAGGCTTGACTGAGTGGCCATTGAGAGTTCCCAGCAGCTTGAGCAGTTCCTCTTCCATCTTCTCTTCTTCGCTGGCGATGTAGGGAATCACGTTATCCAGAATGTCCATCGAGGGCACACCTGGATAGCCCGCGCCGCTCACCGCCTGCATTGAGGTGGCGAAGATCTGCTCCACGCCGAAGCGATCCTGGAGGGGTTTGAGCGCCAGCACCGGACCCATCACCGTGCAGTTCGAGTTGGTGACAAGATACCCGCCCGACTCGCGTCGCCAGGGCTGCTCTTCAATCAGGTGCAGGTGGCCGGCATTCACTTCCGGCAGCACCAGCGGCACATTCGACGCCATGCGAAAGGCGCTGGAGTTCGAGAGCACGATATGGCCTGCGGCTGCAAACTTCGGCTCCAGCTCGCGGGCAATCGGCGAATCGATCGAAGAGAAGATGATCTTCGGCGCACCCTCCGGCTCAGCCGGAGAGAGAGTCATGTTGGCAATGCGCTCGGGCAAAGGCGCTTCAAGCCGCCACTTGGCTGCTTCGGCGTAGGTTTTGCCGCTGGAGCGATCGCTGGCTGCAATCCAGGTAATCTCAAACCACGGATGGTTTTCAAGGATCTGAATATAGCGTTGGCCGACCATTCCGGTCGCGCCGAGGATTCCGATCGAATGTTTTGTATGCATGGCAGTGAACAATCCAGTGTACAGGAGGAGAGGCGGAGAGTGGAAAGCCCCTTAGCCGATCCCGCCCTCGCGATGATAGCCTCGTAAGTTATGACATCGGTCGCGCAAACAGACTATCTGGTGATGGGGGCGGGCGTCGCGGGCCTGCGCGCAGCCGTGGAGCTGGCCGAGCACCACGACGTTCTAGTGGTCACCAAAGAGTCGGTGGCTGAGTCGAACACCCACTACGCGCAGGGTGGCATCGCCGTAGCCACCGAGGGCGATGAGGATGTCGCGCTGCACCTGGAAGACACGGTGAGCGCCGGCGATGGGCTGGTTTATCGCCCAGCGGCGGAGGTGCTGGTGAGCGAGGGCGCGGAGCGTGTTGCGGAGCTGATTCGCTGGGGCGCACAGTTTGATCGCGAGGCGGGGGAACTGCTGCGGACCCGCGAGGCCGCGCACTCGCTGCCGCGAATCCTGCACGCGAACGGCGATGCAACCGGCGCGGAGATCAGCCGGTCGCTGGCCGTCTATGCCCGCGCGCATCGGCGCATCCGCTTTGCCGAGTGGACGATGGTGACTGGCTTGGTTGCCTCCGATGGTCGCGTAATTGCCGCTGATTTGCTGGATAAGGAAAACCGCCCCGAGCGCGTGGCCGCGCGAGCAGTGCTGATCGCCGCCGGGGGCGCGGGGCAGGTCTACTCCGACACGACGAACCCGCAAGTGGCCACGGGCGACGGCATTGCGCTCGCGGGCGAGGCCGGAGCCGAGCTGGCAGACATGGAGTTTTACCAGTTCCACCCGACAGCGCTTTCGCTTCCCGGCGCGCCGCGATTTTTGCTGAGCGAAGCCCTGCGCGGCGAAGGCGCCTACCTGCGCAACGACCGCGGCGAACGCTTCATGGAGCGCTACCACCGGCTGCTCGAGCTGGCTCCGCGCGATGTGGTGGCCCGCGCCATTGCCCGCGAAGGAATGGGCGAAAAAGCAGGCGAAAGCCGCGCGGTGTATCTCGACCTGCGCCATATCAAAAACATCGATCTCGGCCAGCGCTTTCCCGGTATCAGCGCCTGTCTGGCCCGGTATGGGCTGGAACTGGCGCGCGACCTGATTCCGGTGCGGCCCGCGGCGCATTATCTGATGGGCGGCGTACGTACTGACCTGGCAGGGCACACTACACTACGGGGACTATATGCTGCGGGTGAAGCGGCCTGCACCGGCGTTCACGGAGCCAACCGGTTAGCCTCGAACTCGCTGCTCGAGGGGCTGGTCTTTGGCGCGCGAGCAGCGCAGGCGATGCTGAGCGATAAGTTGGAGATTGCTTCGGTTGCCGCGCCTGAGGAGCAGCGCAATCCCCTTCGTAATGAAGAGGATTATCTGGTTGATGTACACATTGATCACCTTCAACGCGCTATGTGGTCTTATGCCGGACTGTTGCGGCAGGAGTCCACTTTGCAACAGGGGTTGGCGGCACAGGCAGAGTGCGAAATCGCGTTGGACAGGTTCAGGCAGCAAGGCAAAACCAGCCGTCGCCTGACCGAAGCGCTCGCCCTCTGCCGTGTCGCCAAATCCATATTGCAAGCGGCGCTGGCGCGAACCGAGAGCCGCGGCGCGCATTATCGCAACGACTTCCCAAAGCGCGACGACTTAAATTTTGCCAAGCACTCGATCCAGGGCCGCGCCGGCAGCGGCAGCGCTGTGATCTTCGAGGCTTGGTAACGACTAGCACTAAAACCGCACGATTCCGTTCCTTCCTGCAATATCACCTGCATTCCGCTCGTTCCATTCCGGTTCTCTGCTCCCTCTCGCTTCTCAACTTTCTAGCGCTTTCTGCCGATGGAAGCCTCACAGGCAGTATTTCTGCAAACGGAAAAGGAGAACCGGAAGATGGCTTTCATGACCTGGAGCAACGACATGAGCGTCGGGGTTGCGGTGATCGATGAGGATCACAAGAAACTGGTGGGAATGGTGAATGAACTGCATGATGGCATGTTGGCCGGCCATGCCAAGGATGCGCTGGGAACCGTGCTGGACCGGCTCATCAAGTACACGCAGGTTCATTTCGCCCGCGAAGAAGAGATGTTTGCCAAAACCGGCTATCCCGACTCTCCGGCGCACAAAAAAGAACATGCAGATCTGGTGAAAGCAGTTGTCGAGTTGCAGGAGCGCTTCAAAACCGCCTCGTCTTCTACACTGTCGATGGAAGTGATGAGCTTTTTACGCAATTGGCTGGTCAATCACATTCAGGGCTCCGACAAGAAGTACGGCCCGCACCTCAACGCCAAAGGCATTCACTAAAGCATTCTCGATTCGCCTGTCGTCTTTTCGAATTGTGCAAGGCGGCTTTTCTTGAGAAAGCCGCTCTAACCCTGGTTTCTGTTCAGAGATGGATCGAAAATCCGGCAAGCGAGGGCGTCATGTTACTGAGCTGGACCCCAAATATGAGTGTGGGCATCGCGGTCTTTGACGAGGACCACAAACAGATTGTCGAACTGGTCAATGAGCTGCACGACGCGATCGAGGCTGGGCACAGCCGCCAGGCACTGGGTTCTGTCATCGTCAAGCTCCTCGAATACGCCTGCACCCACTGCCGGCGCGAGGAGACGCTCTTTGACCAGACCGGCTACCCCGATGCGGATGAGCACAAAAAGGAACACGAAGCGCTCTATGCCGCCGCCGCCGGAATGAAAGAACGATTCCAAAATGACTCCAGCTCAAAGTTTGCGCTGGAGGTGATGAACTACATGTACGGCTGGCTGGTCAATCACATCCAGGGTTCAGACAAACTCTACGCGCCGTATCTGAATGCTGCCGGGATTCATTGACCGGGATTGTTTCCTGCCTTTGGGCAGTCCGGAAATTTGCTTTAGAATCCAGCTAGCATGAAATGTCCATATTGTGGTTTCGGGCAAGATCGCGTGGTGGATTCGCGCGAAGGCAAGGAGGGGGACTCGATCCGCCGCCGCCGCGAGTGTGAGAGCTGCAACCGGCGCTTCACCACCTATGAGCGCATCGATGAAATTCCCTACATGGTGGTCAAAAAAGACGGTCGCCGCGAGCGTTTTGACCGGCAGAAGGTGCTGAGCGGCTTGCTGCGTGCCTGTGAAAAGCGCCCCGTGGCTTCGAGCAAGCTGGAAGGAATCGTGGACGCCGCAGAAACCTATCTCGTTGACGCGCCGGAACGCGAACGCACCACCAGCGAGATTGGCGAGCTGATCATGGAGCACCTGAAGGGCCTTGACACCGTCGCCTATATCCGGTTTGCGTCGGTCTACCGTGATTTCAAGGACGTGCGCGAGTTCAAGGAAGAGCTGGAAGGGCTGCTCGGCAGCCGCGGCGCGGCCAAGGCAAATAAGTAGCAATGGTTTCTTTCTGGGACGGACGAGGCGCGAGCGAACGGGATGACACACCAGAAGATATTTCTCACCGCTGAATGGAAAGACCTCTTGTTGCTCAACTACGCGGTTGCCCCCCGGCTGCTTGAACCGTTCGTTCCATCGGGAACGGAGCTGGATGTCTTTGACGGAGTAACCTATCTGAGTCTGGTCGGATTCGAGTTTAATCGAACCAGCATCTTCGGGATTCCCGTGCCCTTTCACCAATCCTTTGAAGAAGTAAATGTTCGCTTCTATGTGCGCCGAGGCATAAAACGGGGTGTGGTATTCATTCGCGAACTTGTACCCAAGCGCGCGGTAGCGGCCATTGCGCGATTCGCATTCAATGAGAACTACTCGTACACCCCAATGTCGCATCAAGTCGAAACCGGCACCGTATCCAACACAGTCAAAGCCGAGCACGCCTGGGGTGCTGGAGCCGATCGATGCCGGATGCGGATTGAGACTGAAGGAGAACGTTATATCGCTCCCGAAGGCTCCGTCAGCCAGTTCATCACTGAGCACTACTGGGGCTACGCGGCTCAGCCGGACGGCGGCTGCCTGGAGTACGAAGTGCAGCATCCGCAGTGGAATGTGAGAAACGCAAAAGAGGCGGGGTTTTCAGGTAACGCGGCAGCTTTTTACGGAAGCGAGATCGCGGAATGCCTGCTGCGGAAGCCGGATTCAGCGTTTTTGGCAGAGGGTTCGCGCGTAACAGTTTTCAAAGGCATGAGAATCAGTTAACAAGTCCGCGGCTTGGTACGATCAGTGATTGCGGTGCGGAATGCAGATCCTTCGGCTCCGCTGAAGTACGCTTCGCTCAGGATGACAACTCATTTTTAATAGGAATTTTCGAGACAAGGCGCAAGCTCAAAGGAGAACAAGCAATGGCGGAAGCAAAAACGCACAAGGTAACGCTGATTCCAGGCGACGGCATCGGGCCGGAAGTAACCCAGGCAGTGGTTCGCATTATCGAGGCAACCGGTGTGAAGTTTGAGTGGGAGCGATTTGCCGCCGGGGCCGAGGCCTTTGAGATTTACGGCGAGTACATTCCCGCCGCGCTCACCCGGTCGATTGAGAGTACGCAAGTCGCCTTGAAAGGTCCGGTGACCACGCCTATCGGCGGAGGCTTCAAGAGCATCAACGTAACATTGCGCAAGCAGTTCGATCTCTTTGCCAACTTCCGTCCCATCAAGAATCTTCCCGGCCTCGCCACGCATTGGCCCGGCGTGGACCTGATCATCGTCCGCGAAAATACCGAGGGCGAGTACGTTGGCCTGGAGCATGAGGTCGTGCCTGGCGTCGTCGAAAGCATCAAGGTCGTCACCGAGAAAGGCTCCACGCGC
>CAZHKN010000014.1:18479-36551 GCA_964532725.1 uncultured Occallatibacter sp. | reverse complement strand
ATGGGATTGTGGGAGGGTGAAGAGTTATTTGCGGCACGGCATCATGGAATTGATCAAGCTGTGGATGCATCAGGCCCGAGTGCTCGGCAATGGATGCGGCACGGCGAGAGCACTGAATGCCCGCGGTTTTGAGAGATTTTTCAAGCTCCCCGATTGTCTGCGCTGCGCCGGTCACTGCGCACTCTTCGGGACCGTTGACCGAGGCCATAAATACAGATGGGGAAAGCAACGGAAGAACCCTCGTCTCCGAAGCGTGGACAATCAGCGTTACTGCATCGCTGATGCGCTCACACAGCCGGCCACGCCATACAGCCAGTTGCAAGGCCGCGTGGATATCCATGACGCCGGAAACGCAAGCGGCTGTGTATTCTCCCAAACCGTGGCCGATTAACCCGGTGGGCCTCACGCCATAACTGATCAACAATTGCGCAAGCGTATGTTCGATCGCTACGATTACCGGAAACAGCACCGAAGGACGCCGAAGATTTTCCGCCACTGAATGAGCATTCGAACTGGCATTGAGCATGCCCGTCAGATCGATGCCGCAGTCCGCCATGCGGCTGCTGGCCTGCACTATGGCGTCGCGAAAAACAGGCTCGGATGCATATAGATCGCAGGCAGCACCAGGGTTGAGCGCCTCGGCTCCGGGAAACAGAAAATATACAGGCCGATTGCGCGCAACCCGGTTAGTTTGCGGAATTGCATCGGCTTGCTGCTTGAGCAGATCCCTTGCTTCGTCGACGCTTCGGCTCACAATCGCTAGGCGATAGTCGTGGTGCTTTCTGCCATTCTGCAGTGTGTAAGCAATGTCGGCGAGCGAAAGCGACGGATTGCTTTCCAGATAGTTCGATAGCTTGCGCACGGAGCGGCTCAGAGATTCGGGAGAGTTCGCCGAGAGCAGTAACACATGATGCGTCCGGCTAGTTGCAGACCTCAAGCAGGGCGGCGCCTGCTCCAGTACGAGATGTACATTCGTACCGCCAACTCCGAACGAACTGACCGCCGCGCGCCGGGGAGTTGCCGCAATCGGCCACTCTTCCAACTTAGAAGAAACATAGAATGGACTGTCGGCAAACCCTGCCTCCGGATTCGGATCTTCAAAGTGCAGTGTCGGAGGAATCTTTCCATGCTGCAACGCCAGGACCGTCTTGATGAAGCCAGCGACTCCCGCTGCAACATCAAGATGGCCGATATTGGGCTTCACAGCGCCAAGCACACAAAATCCGGACTTTCCTGTCGAACTCCTAAATGCCTGCGTGAGAGCCTGCACCTCGATTGGATCACCGATGGGCGTCCCCGTGCCGTGGCCCTCCACATAGCCAATTGTCTCGGCGGGAGTCTCAGCTATCGCATGAGCCAGCGCGATTACCTCTCGCTGCCCAGAAACGCTGGGAGCCGCAAAACTGACTTTTCCAGATCCGTCATTGTTGGCAGCTGAACCCCGGATCACGGCGCGGATACAATCTCCATCATCAATGGCATCCCGCAGGCGTTTCAGGAGCACTGCACCCGCACCGCTCCCAGGCAGCGTTCCTTTGCCCTTTGCGTCAAATGCGCGGCAGCGGCCATCCGGGGAAAAAATCCCATCTTCAACGTAGCGATAGCCGCGCGCCGCGGCAGGATTCACGCTGACCCCACCTGCCAGCGCCATATCGCAGCGGTAGCTGATCAGATCCTGACACGCAAGATGAATCGCCAGCAGAGACGTCGAACAGGCGCTCTGGACGAATATCGCCGGACCCCGAAGATTCAACGCATACGACACGCGGGTGACCAGGGAACTGGTTGCATTTGCTATCAAGGCTGCAAACGCTCCCGCAGAGTCGCTGCCGTGGGGCAGGCTGGGAAGAACATTCTCAACCAGGTAACGGTTGAGGCTTGCGCCGGCATATACGCCGATCGAGCCTTGATATGTAGCCGGGTTGTATCCTGCATCCTCGATACAGTTGTGAGCGATCTCAAGAAAGATGCGCTGTTGCGGATCCATCAACTCCGCATCGCGCGGCGTATAGCCAAAAAATGCCGCATCAAACCTGTCTGCATGATTGAGAATCCCGCCTACCTTGACCAGATAAGGATCACGCAGCTCTGCTTCCGTGCCGCCGTTGGCCAGATACTCAGTGTCGGTAAAGTAAGTAACGCATTCAGTTCCGCTGGCGAGTTTCTCCCAGAATTCAGTTACATCCGAGGCTCCGGGGAAGCGACCCGCTAATCCGATGACTGCAATATCCATTTCATGCACGTCCATGCCTAGTCCTTTCCCAATTGCAATTGCGATGTTCCGGCGCACACCGTGCGCGGTTCGGTCTCATTTTCTATCCATGCTGATCGAGCTATCCATGCACCCATGAACAAAGACCCTTCTGCTCAAGCAAGCTCATGCGCAAGCACAGAGATCGTTTAATATTTCCTGCTTGAGCTGCGTCAGCTGAGTATGCAGATAGAAGTGGTTGCCTGGGAAAATCTTCACTCTGAAAGTGGCCGCTGTGCATGACCGCCATGCAGCCACCTCCTCCACTGTCACTTCGGCATCCTGCGCGCCGCCAAAAGCCGTAATTGGAACAGGTAAACTCCTGCGCTGCTCAAAGCGATAATCATCCGCTATCTTGAAGTCCGCACGGATAATCGGCAATGCCACTGCCATCAACTCCTTGTGATTGAGAACGTCCTCCGGCGTGCCGCCGAGTATGCTGAGATATCTGATCAGCTCCGCGTCGGACAGAAGATGCCGGCTGCGCTTCAAGCGATGTACCTGGGGAGCAGGACACGCTGAAAGCAGCAAATGACGCGGAAGGTCCATTCCCTCCTGCTCCATTCGGCATGTGAGTTCGTAAACGATCAAGGCGCCGAGACTATGACCGAAGAAAGCTACAGGTTTGTCGAACGGAATCGCTTGCAACAGTTGTTCGACAGCTTCTTGCATCTGCGAGATCGGCTCTTCACAAATGCGCTGCTCGTGTCCTGGAGGTTGAATCGCACATACTTCCACCTGCCTCCAGGCTGCGCCCCAGGAGGAGTAGAAAGAAGCGCCAGCTCCAACCGGCGGAAAACACACTAAGCGAATCCGAGCTGAAGGATTGGGGTGCAATAGCTTGCACCATTGCGATTGAAGATATCCTCGTATAGTTGCCTCAGAACCCACGGTACCTCCTCAATTAAACCCAGCCAGACAGAGGGACTATTCGCTGTCTTCCCTTGCCCTTCCGCGATCCGCTCGCGATGCCCAGTCTGGTATCTGGCGTAAACTTGCTTCGCTGATGCGGATCAAAACTTCGCCTGATCACGCGAGTTTGCGTGCTCGGCCCTTGATAAGTTAAAGTCGAGCGCCGAAACTGAAGGCATCGGCATGTCGAATTCCGTTGTAACTCGCCCATCTGAGTCCACAACCACTGACTTTGGCTGCTCCAGCATGTCCAGAGAATCGTGGCGATGTAAGTCCGCCAAGGCTTCCGCATCCGGCCAGGATGGCTTACCTAGCGCGGCCCATCTTTGCATCACATTGCTGTGCGTTTCATCTATCCGGTAGTGAAAGAGAGTGAGACGCCGGTTCGGAGGCAGTCCAGTCAAGGTAAATCGAATATGTTTAGTCAGACGCGAGTCTCCGTCTGCATGCGTGCGGTCTTCTGTGAGGTTCGATAAAATGACACTAATATCGCCGTCGGCATGTTTTGTGGCCCAGCCTGAGATCAGATCGCTGTCCGGACTCTGCTTAACCATCTGCAGGCGGCGGTTGCCCAGCCGATGCAACAAGTAGTACGCCCAAAACCTCGGCTTGCGAATGCCGTCCAATCCGATTAAACCGAAGCCGCCGTGAAAAAATGTCTTGGGCTTGCTCTCGCCGAAGTAGTCGCTGGCTGTCCAGTAGCTAACACCATCCACCTTATCCAGGCTGATGTACAAGGAATGCGGGATCCAGGCTGCGCCGTAGGGCATATCATTGAGCTTGTCCCCCCATAACTCGCTGAGACCCCACTCGCCATAGTAAACTGGCCGATCACCGAAACCGTATCTTTGCAGAAGCGGGTGCCAGTCTGCCACTGGCCCGCCATAAAGATGCACGTCGAGAAAATCAAAGAGCGCCGCATCGTTATGCGCGGTCAGATACTGTAGAAACGGCTCAATGAATTTTGTGAACATGACACTTGGCCCGCCGACGCGCAATTTAGGGTCGACCGACTTAAGCGATTTTGCTGTCTCTTCGTAGAATTGAAAATACGCTTCGGGACCGGAATCCCAATAGCATATGTTCCACCACCACATGCATACATCGGGCTCATTCCACACCTCGAATCGCCAGGACTCTACCTCTGGCCGTCCATACCGGTCTATCAGGTGCAACGCCAGCGCGCTGATCAAATTGCGCCACTTGACATTGTCCTTAGGCGGCGAAGTGTATTCGTCGTAGCTATGGACTTTTGAGGGGTGGCTGCTCTTCGACAATAGCTTCGGCATAAAATCCAGTTGAACAAATGGTTTTAATCCATCCGCCAAGAGCGCATCGTATGCCTGATCCAGCTTAGTCCAGCTGTAAATCGGTTGACCGTCCGCGGACTCACTATATACTCCCATCGCATCATCGAGAATGCCATGGGAGATGATTTGTTGAATGCCTAACTCGTCATGCGCTAGCTTGTTCGCTCGGCGGAGTCCCGCGGCCGCATCGGGGATCAGAGATCCGGGATCGCCGTCCAGCATATAAGAAAGCCTCTCGGATCCGAGACTAACCTCCCATTTATGATCCAACGGTCCAACGTCCTTTGAAGCATCAGCATAGAAGGAGACTTCTTGTTTTGCGGAAGAAGCGACGGCGGTAGCTGCGACGATGGGAGAAAGATCGGTCCAGCCTGATCCATCGGTGGCTCGAACCCGGTAGTAATACGTGTGATTCGGTTCGACCTCGGTATCGACAAACGGTGGAGAAGGCAGGCGGCCAAAGTGGGCTCCCGGAACTGCTGCGCCCGCGTAACGATCCATGATAATCGTGACTTGTTTTGTCTGTGGGGGGCGTATTCTAACCGGCGCCCACTTAGGAAGGCCATATGGTGTTCCAGCGATTACGTAATCACGGTCAGCCTTTTCACTGCGCAGGACCTGATAACTGATGGCTCCGGCCACGTTATTCCAGGTGATCGCGATCTCGCCGGGACGCACCGTGGCCGTTGGCCGTTCCATGGGCTTAAGATATGCGGATCGTGCAACTGGATCCGGTGGTAAATACCGGAGCGTTGTCAGGAACGCGACTTCCAGAGCAATAAAGCTGAGCACAAGCGTCGCTATCGTCCAGAGGATGCGCCTGACAACGACTCTGAATAGTTTCGGCTTTACTGTACTTTCGACTAATACGGTCATTTGCGCACACTCCAACTGTTTCAGCGATACTGAATATGATGGCCAGATTACTGCGCAATCAAAGCTGCGTCCGCATAGTCATTCGGTTCTGCATGACTATGCGAGGATAAATTGCTCTCGATAGCTCGCAAGCATTCTTCCAACACATCCAGTCCGAAGTCGGCCTGGTCTTTTGTAAGCACCAGCGGAGGACAGAGCCGCAGGCTGTTTTGCCCGCATCCAAGCACGATTACGCCGCGCTCAAACGCGAGCGATTCCAACTGGTCGCGCAGCTCCGGAGCACGTTCCTTAGTCTGCTGATCGCGTACTATCTCTACGCCTATCATGAGTCCCAGACCGCGCACGTCGCCCACGTTCTTGAAGCGGATGGGCCAGTCTGACATTCGCTCGCGCATATAATTTCCGATCATTTCCGCATTCTCAAGAAGGCCATCTTCCAACAATTGAATGGTTGCAAGAGATGCCGCAATTGAGACAGGATTTCCCCCGAAGGTAGACGCATGCGATCCCGGTTTCCAATTCATGATTTCGGCGCGCGCAATCATTGCTGACAGCGGCATTCCGCTGGCAATGCCCTTGGCGAGAGTTACTATATCCGGGGTAACGCCAAAGTGCTCCGACGCCAGCATGCGCCCAGTGCGGCCCATTCCAGTTTGGATTTCATCGTGAATGAGCAAAATGCCGTGCCGGTCCGCCAGCTCCCTTAACTCCACATGGAACTTTGCCGGCGGAACCAAATACCCGCCCTCTCCAAGCACCGGTTCAACGAAGATCGCGGCAACTTCTTCCGCAGGCAGAATAGTCTTGAAAAGCTGATTCTCAATCCCTTTGACACACTCAACCGCGCATGTTGATGGCTGCTTGCCATAAGGGCAACGATAGCAATACGCGTATGGGACATGATGAACGGGAAGCAAAGGGCCAAAGCGACGCCGCTGCGCCACCTTGCTTGCTGTCAAGGACAGAGAGCCCATGGTGCGACCATGGAAAGATCCAAAGAAGGCGATAAATTTGTCTCGTCCGGAATAGTACATCGCGAGTTTGATAGCCGCTTCGACTGCCTCGGTGCCAGAGTTCCCGAAATACACGCACTGTGCTGTTGTGGTCGATACAATTGCCGCCAGCTTCTCTGCAAGCTCTACCATATTCTCGTAGTAGAAGTCCGTCCCCGAGAAATGCAGAAACTCTTCAGCTTGATTTTTTATGGCCTCAACAACGCCGGGGTGGGAGTGCCCGGTGGCAGCCACGGCGATTCCGGCATTAAAGTCCAGAAATTTATTGCCATCCACATCTTCGACGATCGCGCCTGATCCCCGCTTGATAACAAAGGGAGAGGAACGGGTATATGACTGCGTTATCACGTGCAATGATTTCGCTTGCCTTCGGTCCCGGCAAAGAGGTGATGATCGACGGCAAAAAAGCTTCAGTAAAGGCATTCGTGTTCATTCGGGCATCCCTTGTGGGTGTATGAGTTAAAGTTGCAAATGGTAACTTAGTCCCTTGCTGTTCCATCCTGTGTGATGACAAAAGCCACGTAATTTCTTTGCCTGCTATTGAATCCTGCGAAAATGCTCCTGCAAAACTTCCACCGCAATCTCGACACCTGACTCGTTCGCAATCTGGCGTCCTATCTGAACAGTTCGCATTCTCATGTCCATGTCGGAAGAAACGCGAGTAATGGCCTCTGCCAGTAAGTCAGGAGTGGCCTTCCGCGGCCAAAGCGGCGGCGGCGAGGCTCCCAGGCTCTCCATTCGCTTTGCCCAAAATGGCTGATCTGCGGCTACCGGCATGATGATGGAAGGAATGCCAGCGCGCAGAGCAACGGCGAGAGTTCCAGCTCCTCCGTGATGGATAGCTGCCATGCAGCGCGGGAAAAGCCAGGAGTGCGGAATAAAATCAGCGCAGAAAATGAATTCGGGCAGTTCCATCTTGCCCAACCCAGCCCAGCCACTCAGCAGAATCGCTCGTTGCTTGGTCTTTCTAACGGCCTCTACTACAAGCCTGGTGAGCACTTCCGGGTGCTCGGTGCTGGCGCTGCTATAACCAACCGCGATCGGCGGCGTTCCAGCATCAAGAAAATCCTGCAGCGCTTGCGGTGGAACCCAGTCCTGATGCACGTCCAGAAACCAGTAACCGGTGACATGCACCCACTCGGGCCAGTCCCTTGGCTTGGGAACAACTGCAGGGCTAAAGGCGTAAAGATGCGGACGCCGCTCTCGATCCAGGTTGCGATGAAATCCCAGAAAAGGCAGCGGTTTTAGCCCGCGCTCCGCAGTACGCCATTGGTTCACTACGGCGCGGGACGATTGCCACAATAACTGGTCCGCGACCGCATGGGATGTCTTATTCAGAAATGAAACTGCTTCCGGCAGCGAGGGACAGATATAGCTGGGAAAGTTCTCGGTGGATGAAAAAGGAAAGATGTTTGCCTCGCACATAGGCGGAAGAAGGTCACCGGGCCTGCCGAAGCAGGCGTACGAGACCCGATTATGAATGACAAAGTCAGAATCTTCAATTGCCTTCCAAGAATCGCGCAATGCCTGCTCACGAACGGGATTCATGATCTTATTCAGCTCTCGTAGAGCGCGCACTACCTTGACCGGATTTTTACTGCGCGCGGTGAGCTGTTCTCCTAAGGGCCCGCCGAGAATACCTTGGATCACCTTCTGATAGTCACCGAATATCGGAAAGAAATCTAAGCCTCTGCTTTCGGCAAATCCCTGAAAATTTGCGTAAGAAGCCAGCTTGACCTGCAATCCGGCAGACCGCAGACCTAGAGCAAGCGCGACATATGGCTGAACATCGCCTTGCGAACCGATTGCGAGCAGTGTAACGCGCATCATCCACCTATTGGGCGGTGAGAAATTTCGTTATATCTGCAACATACTCAGAGCGCTTTGTAATCGCCAATAGATGGCCTCCGCCTGTGTATGTCTTGACGCGAGCTGCGGGAAAGATGCTTTTCAGCTTTTCTCGGCGCTCCTGCGAAAACATGATGTCATCCTCGGCTTCCACAATAAGCATTTCTGTTGCAGGAGGAATTTTGATTGCGCCGGTGTAATGTGTTGCGAAATCTTGGAGGACATTGAATTGAGAACGCATCAGATCCGGCGAGTATTCATTGTCGATAACATCAGTCATATACGCCGTCCAGAACTCCAAATCATCGTTCGAAAGATACGGCTTCAGCAACTTAAGCACGCGATTTCGGGCGGCCACTTTCAGGAGCGCAAACGCAAACCGAGTGGTGAAAAGCTTCATCAGAGGCATCTGCCGTTTCAGCTTCTTGCCATAATCCGCATTGGCTTCGCCTGTGTTGCCCAACACAACCCTGGAAAGTTGCCCGGGTCTTTGCCTGAGAAAAGCCTGGGCGATCTCTCCGCCAAGCGACGTTCCAAGCAAGTATGAACGCCCAGCGGACTCCCGCTCCAATACAGTGGCGATGGCTTGAACAGCGGAGCTAGCACTAGTGACAAGCGGATAGGAAATAGCTACGACTCGGAATTGCCGCTCCCAGTCGAGCATGCAGTCAAACCACGGCTCGGCGATGCCGAGTCCCCCTGGCAATAGAACCAGTGTTTCTTTGCCGCTTCCGCCAGCAAAGTAAGTCCATCGTTCTCCGGATGCATCGATCCGCTGGAGGGGATGGCTCTCCAGAAACTGAACAAGGCGATCTTTTAAAGGCGATCGGATACCGCTGTAATACTTTTCGCGTGAAGAAGGAAAGCTCATGGGCGCACTCCGGCAAGCGGTGCTTCGGCCTGTTTCATGACCGGCGTAAAATCCAGATGAAGATAAATGTCTTCGAGGGACGGGGGAGATAAGCTGAAGTTTTCAAGCTTGTCGAATCCAATTCGTCCGGCAATCATGCCCGCAGCCTGCGAGACATAGGATGTATCCATATAGCACCGGAATTGCCCAGGTCCGATCTCCTCCAACCGTCCAAAGCTCAACAGCAGCGAGCGGTCCTCAGCGCAGAGCGGCATATCTTCTTTCAAGTGCAAATCCAGGCGGATTTCTTTTCCGAACCGAGCGTTCAGCTCTCCCGGTGTGCCAAGCGCTTTCATGCGTCCAGAGCACATGATTCCAACACGATGAACAACCTTTTCCGCCTCGAGGACATTGTGCGTCACCAGCACACAGGTCATACCCATTTCGCGGTTTTTTTTCGCGATAATATCCCATACCATCCTGCGCCGATGGGGGTCTAACTCATTAGTGGGCTCATCCAATATCACGACACGCGGATTGCCCATCAGCGCCATGGCGAAGTGCGCCAGCCGCAGAAGACCTCCGCTAAGTAATTTGACGCTTCTCCGCTCGAAGGCGCAAAGATCCAATGCATCAAGCAATTCCCTTGTTTGCTGCTCCGCCTCCTGGTAACTTTGACCACGCAAGCGGCCAGTGTAGTACAGTGCATTCTTCACTGTCAGGAAGCGCATGGGCAGCCCCGATTGCGGCAGATAGCTGGTCAGCGGCTTCACACGCCGCGGCTCACGAACCACATCGACGCCCTCAAGCCAAATCGATCCAGAGGTTGGCTTTGCCAGTCCCAGCAACTGAAGAACCAGAGTGGTCTTGCCAGCACCGTTTGGGCCTAATAGTCCAAATACCTCGCCGCGACGAACATCGAATGTGATTTCATCGTTGGCAATCACTGCGGGCTGCTTGCGTTTGCCTGCATAGACCCGGCGCAAGCCACAGACGGAGATTGACAGATTTTCGTCGATATTCGATCTCATTCAACCCCCCATATATTTAGTCCGCCCGATAAATAGGATTCCCGGCACTTCTTCCGTTGCAACTTGCCGCTCGAAGTCTTCGGAATTGTAAAGGGAGATATCAGCACCACTCTATATGCCTGTAAGCCATGCTTGGCAGCAACTGCGGAACGCACAGCGCAAATGATCGATGCCAACTCCGCGCTTCTATCCTCGCCAACTTGATTTTGAAGCCAGAGACGCGGATTCAAGGTGCGGTCTACCTCAGCGACAACGACTAACCGCTCGCGATCCCCAATATCCACCGAGAAGGCTGCACAGGCGCCACTCCGAATCTTACTGTGGCTTTCTTCCGCTGTTAGTTCAACGTCCTGTGGAAAGTGATTACTGCCATCCACGATGATCAGATCCTTTTGGCGCCCTGCAATGTACAAAGAACCCGCATCAACAAAACCCAGGTCCCCGGTGCGCAAAAATATCTGCCCGTCGCCTCCGGTAACTCTTGCGTGAAAAGTTCTCAGCGTCTCCTGCGGGTTATTCCAGTACCCTCGCGCGACGTGGTCCCCGGAGATCCAAATCTCTCCGATGCGGCGCGGACCGGAGCATTCGTGTGTTTCAGGGTCGACGATCTCAATCCGCTCATCCGCCCATGCATTCCCGCAGCCTGCGAGCGTAATTTCATCCTCAGATTTTTCGCCTGGCTCGACGCGTAGATTGCTAAGCGCTCTCTTGCCGACCCGAAGCAACTGCGGTCCGGTTCCTGCCGGCGAAGCGCTGACAAACAAGCACGCCTCCGCCAGCCCATAACTCAGAAAGAAGCTCTTTCGGTCGAAGCCGCAAACAGAAAAGGCATCTGCAAACCTATCCAGGGTCGCGGGCCGGATTGGCTCGGAACCATTCACCGCAACCCGCCAACTGCTCAAGTCAAGCGCGGATAGCTGCTCCCGGCTCACTTTGCGCGCGCATAGTTCGTATCCAAAGTTAGGTGAGGCACTGGCATATCCGCTGTATCTTGTAATCGCCTCCAGCCAAATATTGGGACGCTGAAGAAATGCCGACGGAGAAATCAGCACACAGTGCATAGCCTCACTCAGCGGGCCGAGCAGACTCCCTATTAACCCCATGTCATGAAACAGCGGAAGCCAACTGACCGAGACTTTTCCCGGTCCAAGCTGTGCAGCCTGAGCAAGCATTCGGTGATTGCATGCCAGGTTTCCAAAGCTCACCATCACACCCTTCGGATTACTGATCGATCCCGAAGTATATTGCAAGAACGCTATGTCATCAAGATCCGGATTTTCGAAGGAAGATGGCGAATAAGAAGGCAGGAGCGAGGACGTATCTATCCATCTCGATTCTTTTAGTTCGTGAATGACCTGTACAATCTCCTCCGCATCTCTTATTCCGGAACTATCGGTAAGCACGATGGAGGGTGTGCAGTCCGCTACGATCGAGCGTATGCGGTTAAAAACAGTTCGGTTGGCAGATGCACGCGCGTACGGCACCGGGATAGCTAGAAATCCCGCGTAAAAACATCCCAATAGCGCGGCAATATATTCGAGGCAGAGCGGATACAGGAGGAGAACCCTCTGTTCCTTCTCTCCTGTCTGGCGCAGAGCGTCGGCGATAACCACCGATCTATCGCGCAAGGCGCCGAAGCTAAGGCTGTCCCGCTCCTCTCCATTCTCATCAAGCAGTGTGCAGGCAGGCGCATTCCTATATGCCAACGCATGAGCATTCAAAGACTCGATCAACGTGCGCAATCCCTTACTCTGCTCCACGCTTGTTATCGGGGCTGCAGAACACGTTACCATTGAAGATATTTCTCCAGAAGAATTAAGCTGACAACAGTCATGGCAACAAGCACTGCGGTATCCATATAAAACCCATAACCAATGGTCCCATTCAAGATGTGCCGCAGTGCAGAAGCAGCATACGTCGGTGGCAGAAGCGTTCCCAGCGCGCGTAAAGGGGCCGGTAACGACTGGTTAGGGATAAAGACGGGAGCAGCCATCAGGACCACGAACATCAGGACATTCATCAACAATTGCACAATGTCAACGCTGTCAATCAGAGAGCCGATCGCGATCCCAACTGCCGACAATGAGAGCGCTGAAAGTGGCAGGATAACCAGAAGCCATGGCCCGATCGAAAAGCGCACCGGGTACAACAACGGACAGACGACGAGCGGAACAAGCATGCTAGGGACGATGACAACCAGACGCGAGAACAGCAGCGCCAAGATGAATGATGTCTTACTAATAGGCAATGACGAGTAATAAGTCATTACCCCGCTGCTGCGCATCGTAGTCGTTCGGATTGCCATAGTCAGCCAACCTTCCGCCGTCAGCACGAAGACCATAGAGCCGCTAATTACATAGAGCAGGCTCTCCTTGTCAGTTAGTCCCCGTCCCATATGCGCAAAGCCGAAGACCATCGCCAGAGGCATAAAGATTGAGAAGAGAGCGTAGAAATACCACGTGCCAGGGACTTCGGCCATCTGCTCTAACCAGAGGTACTTGAAATCTATCCAGAAAGCCGTCTTATGATTTTTCACCACGTCTCCACAGTGTTCGCAAAGGTCGCTGCAATAGTAGCCTAGATCATTTTTCACGTCAACCCTCATGCAAAACAAAATTAGCACTGGTTCATATAAGTGGTCTTAACTTGTTAAATACAAACTGCCAGAGCTTCCAGACAAAATATGATAGACAACCATCTAATGTATCTATCTGTTTCGATGAGCCGTTGCGCAAAGAGAAGCGGAGAGATATAGCCGCAATAGATTGATTTGTGCTTAGGTGCGTGATATTGCGCAAATCAAAGACTAGAACAGCGCTTCCCTGTCAGGCAAGGAAATGCTGCACTTATTGAGGCGCTTCTGACGAAGCCGAATGGAGTTCAGTCGCGCGACAGATTCAGCCCGCTGGAACCCGAAGTGATGTAAGCTTTCCTGCGGCACAGGCTGTGGCGATCGCCATGCCAACTGCAGGCACGGCGACAGTCAATCTACACCTCGCAGAAATTGTACTTCAGTCTGATATTGGTGTTGACGCAGATCGCGCGCGGCGGCCAAAAATTCTGGTAATGCCTGGAGAAGAAGACCTCAATCCAATGCGCATTGCTGTAGCGTACAAAGCTTCTCTTCTACGCCGAAGGCAGCTTCATAATCGCCAGAAATGTACAGACGATGGCTATCAATATAGGTGTCCGACTGCGCGAGCCATCGTTCTATTGCATCGACTCAAACACTGTGTACAGAGCCAACTAGAGCGAGTTGGCACGTAATCCAGCTTATCAGTTGTTTTTTGAATCTCCAATCTACTTTCGTGATTATTCTGTAAAAGGCACTTTCTCCTGATTAGGGGATTGTCTCCAAGTTTCGCCGATATATCGAGTCAGGCCTCAGCACTATGGATCTTTTACGCGCAGGCCAGTCATTTTTTTGAGCTATTTAATCATTACACCCGGTAAAATCTACAAAACCATTACTATAATCAGGCACACTACCGCTCTTCCAGATTTACTAATTGAAAGATACACAGAGGCTCAACCGACTGCTGCCTTTGGCATACTGGCCTACCACCTATCATCCCGCGGAGGCAGGGTGCATCCTTTTTCGCAATAGTCAACTACGGCTGCGTGATTAGCCTGGCGTCCTTTGGCTGAGCGGTCTCCACACGGAAGCGCTGATATCCCGAGTCAAATTCACTGAAGCGCTGGTTGATACTTTTCAGCAACAGCACACGGGCCTTGAAGTCGGCCGTTGCTGCCGTCGGCAGCCATAGCTCGCCATTCACTTTCCCTTGGTCGAAGCTGAAGTGTGAACCCTTGCTAATCGAGCCCACCAAGCCTCCTCCGATCCGAAAGTCCTCATAGAAGCTCACCTCTATATGCGAAACCTCACGATCCAACTCGTCGATCCAGATCGTCCCTTTGAGCTTTTTCGACATATCCTCGGCCATGCCGTGGGTCTTGGCGTTCGGATTCCCGGCAAAGTCAAGGACAATCGCAGAACGTCCCCGGAACTGCTCGCGGCGTTCGTTGCCGGCTTGCATGATGTCGAGCAGGCGGGCAATTGTCACAGCCTGCCCGTCGAGCGTCTGGTCTTTGGGCGTCTTCTGCGCTAGATCAACCAATTTCAAGACGCGCTCTCTCTCTTTTTCCTCCTCGTGTTCTTCCAACGGTTTGCTATCCTTCTTGACCGTTCGCGCAATCAGGTGCCCGTTGACGTAGAAGTTCTCACGCTCCTCGGTTCTGGTTTTCACCACCTGCGCTTTGCCGTCCAAATCCTCTGTTTTGCTGAATGAGCTGTAGGTGTAGTTCTCGCGCACCTCGTCCAGTTGCTTTTGGTGTTCCACCACCTCCCGCATGAGTTGGCGCGGATCGGGAAGCGACGCGCTCTGCGCCAGAATAGGTGAGTTAGAGGCAACCATCAGGGTAAAGATACAAGCGGAGGCGATATGCATGATCAACTTCCTCGCGGGGGTGAGAGAGTCTCTTCGTTGTGACATACAGGTGTATTGGACACGTGCAGATAGGCAATGCCGCTCTGCGCGATCCTGGCCATATGAGTATCAGATGTTAGTTCTGGGGTAATGGCAATCTGCCAAAGTCGAACACAATTCTCGCCGAGATAATCGACGGAACACTCTATCAATGGTTCGCATATCCGGACAATAGTCTTAGCGAAATGGGTGTCTGAGTGTGTCTTTCGTTGCTGTCCAAGGACAAGTGTAAACGCTGGCGACCGTTTCTTGCTTGAAATGCATTTCGGAATTTTAGCTGCACACGATATGACGCATGCAGCACCGCACACTCCGGCACTCTTCCTTCTTCCATTCGGGGATTTTCTTCGAATAGCCTATGCACAACCCACTGTTTGCCCGGCATTTAGCCTACACTTTAACCCCGCGACTCCTCTGGGCTTATGGATTGGGCAAGTCGATGCCGTCGCAATTGCTGCGCTTATTTTTGTTCCCCGGCTTGCGGCACATTGAAGAGCTGGAACTCGCGTATGGCTGCTGCTCCAGCGCTGGATAGAATGTTGAGCCGCACGCGGCTGGCGGTGACCGGCGCAAAGATGTCGATCTTCTTGTGGCCGATGGCTTCGGCCGCGGCTATGCTCTTCCACTCCTTGCCTGTCCAAACGTCGATGGAATACTTCTGCACATGCTGGCCTTCGTTGAGCCACTCCATCGTTAGGGTGCGGTTGAAGGTGATGGGCCTGGGAAAGCTGACTTCGAGCGTGGCGTGATGGGAGCCGGCAGGCGCGGACCAGAAGGTATCTGGATTACCGTCCAGCGCGGCGGAGACCTCCTCCGATGCGGGCGCATGGGCCAGGGCAAGATTGTTGCCGTAGCGGGCGCTGAGGGCTTTGCCAAATTCCTCCAGGCGGGCAACATCGCTGTCAGGCAGCAATCCCCGGCGATCGGGCGCGATGCCCAGCATCAACTGCGCGCCGCGACCCACGGTTTCGTCGTAGGTGGTGAGCAGTTCGTCCAGACTCTTCACCGAGACTTCGTCGTTGGGATGCCAGAACCAATGGAAGTTGCGCAGCGGCGTATCGGCCTCGACAGGACGCCAGCGCAGATAGCCGTGGCGGTCGATGACGTTCCAGTTCTCGTAAGGGACGCGGCCGCTTTCGGTGCCTACCCAGCGCGCATCGCCGAATTCAAAAAGCCCGGTGTCGGCAAAGACCGTAGTGTTGGGCTGATAGGTGCGCAGGGTCTCAATGATCCGCTTGAAGTTATAAGCATGGCCCTCGCTGCCTGCTCCATCCAGCCAGAATTCGACGAGGTCTCCGTAGTTGCTGGCGAGTTCGGTCAACTCGGCCTGATAGTAGTCATCGTAGGCAGCAGAGTCTTTGTACTTCGGCTCGTGGCGGTCCCACGGGGAAAGATAGACGCCGAATTTGAGGCCATATTTGCGCGCGGAGCGGGCGACATCTTCCACCAGATCACCTTTGCCGCCTTTCCACGGGCTGGCCGCGATGCTGTACTTGGTCTGCTCGGTGGGCCATAAACAAAATCCGTCATGATGCTTGGCAACCAGAACGACGTACTTCGCGCCCGAGTCGCGAACGGCCTTCATCCATTGGTCGGGATCGAACTGCGTGGGGTTGAAGACCGAGGGATCGGCGGTGCCGTCCCCCCACTCGCGGTCAAGAAAGGTGTTGGTGGAGAAGTGAATGATGACGCCGAATTCAAGGTCTTGCCATGCAGTCTGCTGCGGAGCGGGTTTGATCTCGGCAAAATTTTGCGCTCGCGCAGGCCAGAGAGAAAAAAGGATTCCGGCAGCGGTGACGGCCAGGCGGTTTCGCCAAGATCCCATGCGATTGCGCAAATAGCTCATTGATTGATCTCCAATACAGGACAGTTATCGGCTGAGGCAGAGAAAAGATCTCTGCGCAGGTCAAGAGGACGCAACGCAGGCGACGCGGCGGCGGGCATTCCACAAAGCACCAGCGGGAGGGTCGGCGGGAGCGTCTTTGAAGGTGATTGCAGGATAGCGCTTGCGCAGGCTGGCTTCCAGAGAAAGGCGAACCGCGGCAACATGTTCTAGGATACTGCCGGCGACAGCCACGGAGGGAAGAACAAAAGGACGCGGCAAATCGGCTTCAATATCGTGAATGCGCTCAATTACCAGAGCGGCGAGATCGGCCAGGTCAGCGCCACCGCGTTCGAGAACCTGCTTGGCAATGGGATCGCCTTGTGCGGCGCATGCAACAACATGCGGCGCGAGCGCAGAAAAATTGGGTGCTGGATTTGCGTTGGCGAACTCAATCAGCTCACTCAATGAACCAAGATTCCAATGCGCCTGGGCAAGCTCCAACAGACGCGTGGGCTGCTGCCGGTCGACGGCCAGAAACCCGCGGCGCAAACCCTCCAAACCGAGGAAATGTCCTGACCCCTGATCGGCCAATGCCGGT
Source organism: uncultured Occallatibacter sp. (assembly GCA_964532725.1). GTDB lineage: Bacteria > Acidobacteriota > Terriglobia > Terriglobales > Acidobacteriaceae > Telmatobacter. The sequence continues at coordinate 19,550 of CAZHKN010000014.1, read as the reverse complement.
CCCCACCCGCCGGCGGTGACCTTGACGCCGTTCGAGGCACGGCCCGCGACATTGGAGCCGGTGCCAGCCAGAACCAGCACGCCACGCTGGCCAAAGAAGGCAGAGTCCAGGGCAATCTCGACATCGCCGATGACGATCAGCTCTCCGCCGACACAGCGGGCAAAGGCCTCGCGCAGCCAGTCCGTGACCAGGGGGACGGTTTCGCCGGCCGTGCCGATGCAGCAGCAAGAAATTGACTCCACGGAGACGCCACTGGCAGCAGTGAGCTGGCGCAAGCCGCTTTGCAGGTTGGCCTCGGTGATTTCCGCGTTGGCCTTCATGCGCTTGATGGTGCCGGTACGCACTCTGACCAGTTCGCGGCTCTCATCGCCCAAAACAAATTCGGTTTTTGTGCCTCCGGCGTCTACGCCGAGAAAGTAGTCCATGATTACTGCCTTCCGGTCAGTTTGAAATGAAAAGGGAACCTTAGCGGCGTTGGGGAAGAAACTTCCAGATGGCCGGGTCTTCTTCGCCGAGCACCCAGGAGCAGAAGCCCTGGAGTCCGTTCTTGTCAACCAGCTCGTAGCGATCCTTGAAGGTGTGCAAATCGGTAAAGAAAATCCATTCGCGCATCTGGTCACGATAGAAATAGAACCAGGCGCTGTGGTCCTCGGCGTCCCACTGAATTTTTCCGTTGTAGCTTTCGGCAAGTTGCAGCGCATTGGGCGTGCCGATGTAATCGGCAGAGGGATTGGGCTTGTCGCCGCCGCTGCTGTCTTTCGTCGGAGCACCGGTGTACCAATGATAACCGTAGAGCGGAATACCAAGCGAGAGCTTTTCTTTGGGCACGCTCTGGAGCGCGTAGTTCATATTCGAGACGGTCCACTCCCAGCCGGCGACAGGGCCGGGCATCGTCCAGCGGGTCTGCTGGTCGTAGGTCATCAGGCAGATCAGATCAACGGATTTGGCGAGGCCGGCAAGATCGTAGGCGCCGCGCCAGTCGGTGTAGATCCATTTAGCGAAACCGCCTTGGCCGGGATAGCCGGGGGCATTGGGCACCGTGGCAATGGTTAGTTGCAAACCGGCGGCGTG